>JBJXEK010000147.1:0-3001 GCA_046155055.1 Novosphingobium sp.
CCGGCCCTCGATGGCAACCATCCGCGTGAGGCGATCGAGCTCGGCCGGCACATCGAAAAGCGCTGCGAACACGCCACTGCCGATCAACGCGCGGGTGACGCCAACCGCGTGCGGCGCCGCCAGCAGCCTGAGCAGTTCGGCCTGGATCCGTTCACCCGATATCCGCGCAAGTCCGCCCCGCAGAGCCGTGCAGGCGGCAAGCCCGGCAGGATCGAGCACGCCGTGCGCGACGTAAGTCGCGGTGAACCGGAAAAAGCGCAGGATGCGCAGGTAATCTTCCTCGATGCGCTGCCCGGCGTTGCCGATGAACCTGACCTGCACCGGGTCGAGATCGGCAAGCCCGCCGAGCGGATCGAATACTTCGCCGTGCCGGTCGCAATAGAGGGCGTTGATGGTGAAATCCCGCCGCGCAGCGTCCGCAGCCCAGTCGGCGGTGAACGCGACTTCGGCATGGCGTCCGTCGGTCGAAACGTCCCGCCGCAGGGTCGTGACCTCGTAGGCCGCACCCCCCGAAATGACGGTGACCGTGCCGTGCGCAAGACCGGTTGGAATGGTCTTGAGGCCGGCCGCCGCCGCAAGCCGCAACGTGTCTTCGGGCAGCGCATCCGTCGCGATATCGATGTCGGTCGCTGGCAAATCGAGCAGCGTATTGCGGACGATCCCGCCAACCGCCCGCGCTCCATATCCTCCCCGCTCCAGCGCTTCGAACACGGCCTGCGTTGCGGGCGCTGAGAGCCAAGCCGCGGCGATCGGTCCGCTTCGCGCGCGCGTCATCTCATGCGGCCGGGAATGACCTTGCCGTCCTTGAAGACGGCGGGTTCGTAGGCCTGGCCGGGCTTACCGTCGCCCGCATGACCAAACAGCGCCAACACCGCCATCACGAGGCTAGCGCCCAACAGCGACAGCATGAGGAGCGGTGCATTGTTGAGGACCGCAGCACTCGACGTACCGGCGGGGCGCCGCAGGAACGCAAACGACAGATACAGCGCTGCCGGTAGCAGAAACAGCATCAGGTTTTCTATTAAGATGCGGATCATGGCGCAAACAGCCTTTGATGCATGTTCTTCAAGATGCCAGCGGTGGCCCCCCAAATATAGTAGCTTCCGTAGGGAATTGCATAGAATCGCCGCTCTGCCCCCTGCCAGAATTTTGCATGCGTTTCGTGGTTGGCCGGGTCCATCAGGAAGTGCAGCGGCACCTCGAAGGCTTCGGCAACCTCGCTTTCCTGAAGGGTCAGCACGAGTTGCGGCGCAACAAGCGCGACAAGCGGCTCGATCCGGTAGCCAGTCCCCGTCCGGTAGGTGTCTAGAAATCCGAGCGGTGTGACGAGAGCCGGGTCGAGCCCGACCTCTTCCTGAGCCTCCCGCAGGGCCGCCGCCGCGGGCGTGGCGTCCGTCGCGTCGATGCGTCCACCGGGGAATGCGATCTGGCCCGGATGCCGGCTGAGCGTTTCGGTGCGCCGCGTCAATAAAACCGTCAGTTGATCGCGCGCTATGATGGGGATGAGCACGGCAGCTGGCCTGAGCGTATCGCTGGCAGCTGGTGTCATCTCCGGGTTCAAATCGTAGTCGCTCGGCGCAGCTTGGGGCGCATCCACGCCGATCGAGGGCCGCAGGTGAAGGCGGGCCCGGTCGAGGAACTGAGCGGTTTCGGTTGGCATCGGGGGCGAATCGGAAAACGAGTGAGCGACATTGTTCATGGCAAGACTTGTATCATGGGCTGACGTCGTTGCCATGTTTCAGGCTTCGAAAACCATTATCGTGCCAATGAACGCTATGATTCATGACGCCGGCGGATGTGCCGTGCAACCGGCTGGAGACTTATGACGATGTTTTCGGCGCAAACCACACGCCGCGCGCTGATTGTCCTGGTCGTGGGGGCCGCCGCCTCATTGGCGCTGCCGCAACCAGCCGCACACGCTGGCATCGCCGAAGACTTCATGGCGCGTTTGAGCGGCGCTCAACACCAGCAGTTCCAGGCTTGGCGAGCCTCGCGCCGGGTCCACGAGGCAAGGCTCGACGCCTATTGGGCAGCCGTTGAAGGCAAGCGCGCCGAGCGGCGCAAAAAGAAGGCGGCCAAGCTCGAACTCGTTGCAGCCGACTATGTGCAGGCCTTCCCTCCGCAATACGACGGGCCCCAGCTTCCACCCGACCTGTTGCGCGCGTGGAACAAATTCGTCGAAGAGGAAGAGGCCAAACAGCCACCGCCCCCCGTC
Organism: Novosphingobium sp.; assembly: GCA_046155055.1. GTDB lineage: Bacteria > Pseudomonadota > Alphaproteobacteria > Sphingomonadales > Sphingomonadaceae > Novosphingobium. The sequence goes on from JBJXEK010000147.1 coordinate 2,216, forward strand.
AAGGAAATCCCAGCCCTCGAGGATTTTCTGGCGCACGCCAAAAATGTCTACGGGTTTACGCCCGAACGCGTGTCCGAGCGTGCTTTCAAGGATCGTTACGCCGAGGAGGCGTTGGCCCTCGGTCTAAGCAAGACCCAGGTCGTGCGGATTTATGCCCTTGAAACCGGCGGACAAGGTACCGCCGACATGCAGTCGGGCGTGCACCCGATCTCAAAGCGCGGCAAGCCGATCTCGACGGCGCTTGGCTATGCCCAGTTGCTCGATGCCAATTCGGTGAGCGAATTAGCCCGCCACGGCCCCCGCTTCATTAATCGCCTAGAGCAGATGGCACAGCGCCCCGATCAGCCGCGCGAGCGTGCGATGCAGTTGAAGAACAAGGCCGCGATCGTGGCCCGCATGTTAGCCGAGGCGAGGTCTGTGCCCGACGTATGGGCCAAGCACCAGGCGTTCGCCAAGACGCCTCAGGGCCAGGGCATCCATGCGATCAATCTTGACGGCGACATCGGGCCGATGCTGCAGGCGATCAAGCTGCTGGGCCTCAAGGAGGAGGCGGAAAAAGCGGGCAAGGCCAAGCTCGCAGGGGCCGAAATGGAACTGATGAACCTAGCCGGTCCCGGCACCGGCCTAGAGATCCTGCTGAACCCGGCCGCAAGTGCTGCACCCACGCCAAACTTCTTTGCCCGCCGCGCCTACAACGTGAACAAGATGGCTCAGAATTTGACCGGCGCAGGCCTGCTTGCCGAACTAGACAAGCGTATGGACGCCGACATCAAGAGGCCCGGCTCG
>JBJXEK010000148.1:0-3008 GCA_046155055.1 Novosphingobium sp.
ACCAACCTGGTGTATGACTATGTCGCGTCGGGCAAGCTGCCGGGCGCGGTCGCCGCGCTCGGTTGGGGCAGCGCCCCGCCGATGCAGATCGCGCGCGGCATGCTGGCGCAGGATTCGCATGTGCCGGTCGATCTCGACAGCCAGTACCGCATGTATTCCATGACCAAGCCGATCACCGGCATGGCGGCGATGATGCTGGTGGATGAGGGCAAGATCGATCTCGACCAGCCGATCGCCGATTTCCTGCCCAGGTTCGCGAAGATGCAGGTGCAGGTCACGCCCGATGGCTCGATCACCGATCTGAAGCCGGCGCAGACACCGATCACCTTGCGTCACCTTGTCACCCACACTGCGGGACTTGGTTATTCGATCATCCAGAAGGGCCCGCTGAAAGCGGCCTATGAGGAGGCCGGGCTCCTGCCCGGTCGTGCCACACGCCTTGCCATTCCCGAACTGGGCACTAGGAAGACACTGCCCAGCCTTACCCAGTTTGCCGACAAGCTGGCCGAGATGCCGCTGGTTTACGAGCCCGGTACACGCTGGAGCTATTCGGTCGGGCTCGATCTGGTCGGGCGGATCATCGAGGTGGTTTCAGGCCAGGATTTCGATGCGTTCCTTGCCGAGCGAATCTTCGGGCCCTGCGGCATGACCAGCAGCGGCTTTCAGGTCACCCCAGCGCAAGTCTCGCGCCTCACCACCAATTATGCCATTCAGCCCGACAAGACCTTTGCGCTCGATCCCGCTGCCACCTCCATCTACCTTGATCCGCCCCCGTTCCCGTTTGGCGGCTCAGGTCTCGTCAGCAGCCCGCGCGACTACGACCGGTTTCTGATGATGCTCGCGGGCGCCGGCACGATCGGCGGCGCGCGGGTGATGACCGAAACGGCAGTGCGGCTGGGCATAAGCAACCTGCTACCCGCCGCCGCCGATATCGGCGGCACATGGATCGCCGGCGCTGGATTCGGTGCGGGCGGCCGCGTCGGGCTGGGCGAGGACGCCGGCACCTTCGGCTGGTCGGGCGCAGCCGGCACTGTCGGCTTCGTCAACATGCGGATCGGGCTTCGTGCCGGACTCTATGTGCAATACATGCCTTCGAACGCGTTGCCGATTCAGGAAGAATTCCCCAAGGCCGTGCTGACCGACATCTCGGCCATGAAGAAGGCCGCCTGATGACCGTGCTGTACCGGCCAAATCCGCCCATTTCTTTCACCGGCTCGGGGATCGACCGCGCCGACCATATCCGCGCCGATGCCGACAAGCTCGCGCAGCTGACCAACTGGCGCGCGCGGTTGCTGCGGCTCGACGGGCTCGATCCGGTAATCGGCGATGATGGCGCGCTGGTCTGGGGCACGCTGGCCGAAGCCGATGCCGCAGACGAGCTTGTATTCCTCGGCCTCGACAGCGCCGAACGCGCCTGCTTTGCCGCCGTCTCGCCCACGCTGGCGGGCAATGCCGGCCCCGCCAATCCGCGGCTCTGGGGGGCAATGGCCGCGCTGCCGGCAGCGGATCTCGCGACCTATGGCAGCGCCCGCGCACTGGTCGATTGGCACGCCCGCCACCGCTTCTGCGCGCGCTGCGGCCATGCCACGCGGCTGGGCAAGGGCGGCTGGCAGCGCACTTGCACCAACATGGCGTGCAAGGCAGATCACTTCCCGCGCGTCGATCCGGTCACGATCATGTCGGTGGAATGGGAAGGCCAGCTCCTCCTCGGCCGCCAGCCGCGGTTCCCGCCGCGGCGCTATTCGGCGCTGGCCGGGTTTGTCGAGCCCGGCGAATCGATCGAGGAAGCCGTGGTGCGCGAAGTGTTCGAGGAAGCGGGCGTACGGGTTCGCGATGTGCGGTATGTCGCCTGCCAGCCGTGGCCGTTCCCATCCTCGCTGATGATCGGCTGCCATGCCTATGCCGATGATCCGGCGATCACCATCGACAAGACCGAGCTCGACGACGCGCGCTGGTTCACCCGCGAGGAAGTCGAATATGCCATGAACGCCCTCAACACCGGCTCCGAGGACGGTGCCTTCATCGCCCCGCCGCCTTTTGCGGTGGCCCATCACTTGCTGAAATGGTGGCTGGAACAATGAGCAAGTCTGAACCTGCGCCCGTAACCGTCGATATCTGGTCCGATGTCATGTGCCCGTGGTGCATCATCGGGCTCAACCAGCTTGAGACGGCACTCGCCGGGATGGACGGCGAAGTCGCCGCCACGGTGCGCTTCCACCCCTTCGAGCTCAACCCGGATATGCCCGAGACCGGCGAGGAGCAGCAGGCGCATATCCAGCGCAAATATGGCCGGACGGCTGAGCAGGCCGCCAATGCGCGCGGCGCAATGCAGGACGCGGCGGCTGCGGCGGGCTATTCGTTCGGCTACACCGGTGAGGGCGAAGCGCCTCCCGCGATGATGTGGAACACCCGCGCCTTGCATCGCCTTCTCGCAATGGCGCTGCGCGACCACGGCGCAGAGCTGCAAGTCCGCCTCAAGCGCGCGATGTTCGATGCCCACTTCCAGCAGCGCCGCCGCATGAACGATCCGCTGGTGCTGACCGATATCGCAGTTTCCGCCGGGCTGGACCGCGCCGAAGCCGCCGCCGCACTCACCGATCCCGAACTCGACGCCATTGTCGAGGCAGGCGAGCGCCAAGCCTGGGACTGGAACATCGCCGGCGTGCCCGCGATGGTCGTCAACGGCAAATACATGATCCCCGGCGCGCAGGACGCCGCAACCTACGCCAGCGCGCTGCGGCGGGTTGTGGCTAAGGAAGCGGCGCTGGCGGTGGCGGGGTAGGGGGAAGAGGCCTCCGGCTGGCAAGGGCCATTGCCCTTGCATCCCGGCGCTTTCTTGGGTGCAATTCAGAGGCTCAGTGTGGAGTTTTTTGCGCTTGTCACCGTATTACAATAGCTTCCACTGGAGGCGGGCAAGATGTTCGCGGAATAACGGATGCGATGAATAAAGAAAACTGTGTTTATTGTAGGTGCAGGGGCCAGTCGGGAGTTCGGATTGCCGCTTGGTT
>JBJXEK010000149.1:0-9105 GCA_046155055.1 Novosphingobium sp.
TATTCCCCGATGCCCTGATCGCGCTGGCCGCAGGCACCGAGCATGCCGAGGACTGCATGTTTCTGCCGCTTGGCCACGACCGCGAGACCGCAGCCCGCCTGCGCAGCATTGGCTGGCGCACCGTTGCGGCGCTGGGTGATGCCGATAGCGCTGCCGCGCTTGGCTGCACCTATGTGCTCGAAGGCGGCGAGCCGGTTCGCCTCTGACTAAAGCTTCACCACTTCCCCGTCTTCCTTGGTGAAGCCTTCCGGTTGCTTGTCCAGCAGCTCCAGCACCACTTCCGAAGGCCGGCACAGCTTTGTACCCAGCGGGGTGACCACAATCGGCCGGTTCACCAGAATCGGATGCTCCAGCATCGCGGCAAGGATTACTTTGTCGGTCGCGCCGGGATCGGTGAGCCCCAGTTCCTCGGCCGGGGTGCCTTTGGTGCGCATGATCTCGCTCGCGGTGCCGCCCATGTCCTTCAGGATCTGATCGAGCTGCGCACGCGTCCAGCCCACCTTGGTATACTCGACGACCTCGGGCGCGTAGCCCGCTGCCTCGATCATCGCGAGCGTATTGCGCGACGTGCCGCACTTCGGGTTGTGATAGATCGTGATGGGGAATGGGCCGGTCATGAGGGCTCCTGTGCCAGCAACCAACCGAACACGGCAAGGGCCAGAAGTGCCCCGGCCAGCTGCCCGGTGATGAACAAGGGTACGGATGCGGGTGCAATCCCCGCGAACGTGTCTGTCAAACTGCGCGCCAAAGTCACCGCCGGATTGGCGAACGATGTGGAGGCGGTGAACCAGTAGGCCGAGGTGATGTAAAGTCCCACCGCCATGGGTGTGAACTCGGGCCGGGAGCGCTGCACGCACAGGATCGTGCCGATCAGCCCGAAGGTGGCAATCAATTCGGCCAGCCCCTGCGGCCAGCCGCTGCGCACGTGCATGGAAACCTGCAGCACGCTTTGCGCAAACATCGCATGCGCCAGCCACACCCCCACCACCGCACCCACGCCTTGGGCGGCGATGTAGGCCAGCGCGACCGGCGCGCTCAATTCTCGCTGTAGCCAGACCGTCAGGGTCACCGCCGGATTGAAATGCGCGCCCGAAATCGGCCCGAACATATGGATCAGCACCACGAGTCCCGCGCCGGTCGAAAGCGTATTGCCCAGCAGCGCAATGGCATCGTTTCCGCCCGCCATGCGCTGCCCCATGATGCCCGATCCGACCACGATAGCCAGTAGTAGCGCAGTGCCCAGCGCCTCGGCCACAATCCGCCGCGGCAGATTTGGCATGGGGGTCATGCCGCCGCTCCGCAATCCGGGATCAGTTCGGCGAGCGGCGCGCAGATTTCTGGCTGCCCGCCGCAGCAGTCGGAGACGAGAAAGCCCATCAGCGCACGCATCGCCGCATAATCCGCCGCATAGATCACCGAGCGCCCTGCGCGCCGCGATTGTACCAGACCGGCTTGGCTGAGGATCGCCAGGTGGGTGGAGAGCGTATTGGGCCGCACCCCCACTTCATGTGCAATGACGCCGGCGGGCAGCCCCTCCTGCCCCGCCTTCACCAGCAGACGAAACACTGCCAGCCGGTGCCCTTGCGCCAGCGCCGAAAGCAGGTCCACCGCGCGGGGCAGGGGGAGCACGGGGGGTAGGGCGAGCCCGGGAGCCATCATCGAGTGAATCTCCAATTCGATGTTTCGGCGATAATCGAAATACCTGCAGTTGACCAGAGGGGCCTTCACTCCACCTTGCCCTCGCCGCCGCACTACCCTACGGCGCCAGCCGACTTAGAACTGCAACAGAAAGTGCACGAGACGTGGCCAATGTGACCGTGATCGGCGCCCAGTGGGGTGATGAAGGCAAGGGCAAGATCGTCGATTGGCTCGCCAGCCGCGCCGATGTCGTGGTGCGCTTCCAAGGCGGCCACAATGCCGGGCACACGCTGGTGGTCGATGGCTCGGTCTACAAGCTCAGCCTGCTGCCCTCGGGCATCGTTACCGGCACGCTCTCGATTATCGGTAATGGCGTGGTGCTCGATCCCTGGGCGCTGAAGGCCGAGATCGAAAAGCTCACCGCGCAGGGGGTGAGCATTCACGCGGAAAACTTCGCGATAGCCGACAATTGCCCGCTGATCCTGCCGCTGCACCGCGATCTTGATGGCCTGCGCGAAACCGCTGCCGGGTCCGGCAAGATCGGCACAACTGGGCGTGGCATCGGCCCCGCCTACGAAGACAAGGTTGGCCGCCGCGCGCTGCGCGTTTGCGATCTCGCGCACCTCGATGCGATGGATGCGCAGCTCGACCGGCTCTGCGCGCACCACGATGCGCTGCGCGCCGGCTTCGGCCAGCCGCCGGTCGATCGGGAAGCGTTGGTGGCGGAGCTTCGCGAAATTGCGCCGTTCGTCCTGCAATTTGCCCAGCCAGTGTGGAAGCGCCTGAAAAAGGTGCGCAAGGCGGGAGCACGGATCCTGTTCGAAGGCGCGCAGGGCGTGCTGCTCGATGTCGATCACGGCACCTATCCGTTCGTCACTTCGTCCAACACGGTCTCGGGCACCGCGGCTTCGGGCTCGGGCCTCGGCCCCAATTCCACCGGTTTCGTGCTCGGCATCGTCAAGGCCTATACCACGCGCGTTGGATCGGGTCCGTTCCCGACCGAACTGGAAGACGAAATCGGCCAGCGGCTGGGCGAGCGCGGTCACGAATTCGGCACCGTTACCGGGCGCAAGCGCCGCTGCGGCTGGTTTGATGCCGTGCTGGTTCGCCAGTCTTGCGCGATTTCCGGCGTCACCGGCATCGCGCTGACCAAGCTCGATGTGCTCGACGGGTTCGACAAGGTGAAGATCTGCACCGGCTACCGGCTCCGCGGATCGGACGGGAAGGCCAAAGTGCTCGATTATTTCCCAAGCCATTCAGCCGATCAGGCCATGGTCGAACCGATTTACGAGGAAATGGACGGCTGGGTGGGCACTACTGCCGGCGCGCGCTCGTGGGCTGATCTGCCGGCGCAGGCGATCAAGTATATCCAGCGCGTGCAGGAGCTGATCGAAACGCCGGTGGCGCTGGTGTCCACGAGCCCCGAGCGTGAGGACACGATCCTTGTGCGTGATCCTTTCGTGGACTGAACGGAACGGCAGGATATGGGCCCGACTCGGGACAGCCGGATCGACGCATGGTTGCGGAACGGCTTCCCCGATCAGGCGGGTTGCCCAAAAAACGGCGCTGCCGGGCCTGTCTCCGGCGAACGAATGGATCGCGCCCGTCGCCGGTAAAAACCCCAATAATGATGGACTTGTTGGAAATGACGGGCGAGGTCGACGCTCCCCTTGATCCAAAATCGAGCAATTCGATATTGACCTGAACCTGTTTTGTTCCTCTCTTGTTCGTATACGGACAATTACGGAGTGCACAAGCGATGGGACAGGCTGCCAGGCAGTTCGATTATGGAGTGGCCGAAGGGCGCGGGCTGAAGGCGGTGAACGGCGATGCCGGCCACGACTCAGCACCTGGCACGGCTCACGGGCTGGGCCATGGCCCGTCCTACGGGCCGGGACGCGTACAGGATCGCGGCACATCGGCGCTAGCCGTCTCGATTTTTGCTGACCGTGGCTATCTTCGCGCCGAGATGGCCGAGGATGCTGCGGCTGCCGGGCTGCGGATCGCGCAGACCAGCGATCTCGGCCGTCTGCTTGCGCCGGAAGGCAGCCCTGCATCCTCCGATTTCCTGTTGGGTGATCTGGTACTGGTTGATTGCCCCGTGATCGATGGAGCCGAACTGGCGGCACTCGCCCGGCTCGATATCCGCGCGGCAAAATCGGGTGCGCATCTCGTCGTCTCGACCAGCATCGGTTCGCTCGATGATGTGTTCGGCTGCCTCGATCAAAGTGATGCGCAGATCCTCGTCTCGCCCAGCCGGGCCGATCGGGTGATTGCGCTTGGTCGGACACTCGCCCGCGCTGGAAACAGGGTGCGCGAACTTTCGGAAGAAGACCGCCTGGCGTTGCTGCGCCTCACCGAACAGGTGGGGCAGATTGCCCAGAAGCTGGAGCTGCTTTCCACCGCATCGGCACCGGCAGCCGCCACCACGTCCGCCTTCCGCTTCGAGGGCAACGTCGATGATGGACAGCTTGAAGACAGCAGCGACCGGCTGGTCCGCGCTGCGCGTCCGCCGCTGCCCGATCCACGTCTCGTGCGTCGGATCATCCGCCAGCGCCAGCTGCGGGCCCGCTTCTTCGAAGGCGATCTCTTTGCCGATCCGGCTTGGGACATGCTGCTCGATCTCACCGCCGCCCGCGCCGAACACGTCCGCGTCTCGGTCACATCACTCTGCATTGCCTCAGGCGTGCCGCCGACCACCGCGCTGCGCTGGATCGGCCAGATGACCGACGCCAGCCTGCTCCAGCGCGTGGATGACGAGACCGATCGCCGCCGGGCCTTTATCACGCTGACGGACAAGGCTGCCGATGCCATGGCGCGCTACTTTGCTGAGCTCGGCGCGGCCTCCGCCGCGCTGGTCTGATGGCGAATTGCCCGCCTTTGCCGGACCGGGGAAGGCAGGCATTAGCAAGGCTCCGTTTCGTCCGAAACGGGGGAGGGCGACCAATGGAGACTGTGGAGAAGTAGCCTCGGCAAGGCACCCTTGCTCAACGGAACGGGAAAGGGGATCAACGAACATGGTTGCGGCAGTACCTTCGGTAGGGCGCCCCCACCGAACCGCGAACCAGACCGCCAAGGCATTGGAACGGTCACCACCCGCCACGTCGCCGACACTTCTTCCCGGATACTCCCCTGCAAGGGGGGTGGGAAACCATCCGAAGGATGGTGGGGGGGGTAGCAGGTGCAAGTCATGCCTGCGCGGGAATGCTGACGCCAAAGCCTGATCATTCCTCTGCAGGTGTCGCTCGTCGCTCGGCCTGGCTGCGCAGCGGCCGCGCGCGCAGCCGTGCGGCCAGTGCCGCCGCGTCCCCATCGCTGGCCCGCGTGTCCAGCACTGCCTGCAGGGCGCGGTATTCGGTCAGCACGGCCGTCCCGTCTGCGGTCAGCCGCGCTCCGCCGCCGCGCGCGCTGCCGGGGGAAGTTTCCACCAGCGGCGCGGCCCAGCAGCGGTTCATCAGATCGACCAACTGCCACGCCCGCCGGTAGCTCATCCCGATCAGCCGCCCGGCACCGGAAATCGATCCCTCTGCCGCGATCGCGTCGAGCAGATCCGCCTTGCCCGGCCCCATGGCAATCGCATCACCGCACAGCAGCTGGAGCTTGAGCTTGATTGGGCTGGGAGGGGCGGCCATGTCGCACCGTGTAACCCTCCAGCGCCGGCTGCTCAAGCGCGGCGCGTAGGGTGCATGCGCGCGGCGTGCTGTGCCATACCTCCCATGCTTCGCTTGTCGAAGCAGCCTGCGGATGTCGACAGTGCCTCCGGCGTGCAAGGGCCATCGCCCTTGTATCCTGAGGGCTCGACACTTCGCGAGATCAGCTGCTGGATGGCAATGATTGGGTGGATGGCCGATCAGCAGCTTCCTGCGCATTGCTTGGCAAAGCTACCGTTTCTCAGGCCAACCTGGGCGCCGCCATGACCGTATCGCCAAAGTATGCGCTCAGGACGCCGAGGTATGGCCTCAGCTGGGTCGAGCTGGACGATCTTTGCGCCGCAGCGGCGCATCGTTGCCACGACTTCTGGCCAGTTCTGGTCGGAAACCGCAATAAACGCCGTAACCTTCGATAGGATCGATCCGGCAGCTTCGATGTAACCCTTTTGAGAACAGCCACAAGGCTGGGCGCTGAAAGCGAAGCCAGCGCCACGTTATCCGCATAGCTTTCGGTCAGCGCGTCGTGAACCCACGTCTCCGACACGGCATAATCATCTGCACCAGGAAGACGGAGAACGGTCGTGGAGGTCATCTCATCGTCACCAATCAGCCGACCGACGGCCTCGCGCAGATAGTCGTGCCATTTGCGTTCGGCATTCACTTTCGGGCCGAGTAGCGGAGCAATAAACGCCTCCTTTGTAGCTGTCTCGTAGGCGACCTGCACACTCAAAACCTTGCGTCCCGTTGCCTGTGCAGCATCCCATGCTGCTGGGCTGCTCGGCGGTACCCTTCCGTCGAGGAGATCGACCGCAATGTCGATCGTGGCAGGCTCGGACACAAAGTCCTCGGAGGGGATCATAACCGGAATGATTACCTTCTGACCGTCAGACGAGAAGCGTGGATCGCCCTGCCACTGGATAGAACTAGCGGAATGGGGCAAAGCCTTGATGTAGTCGGCTGGGACAATGTCGGACAGGGCGAGTCTGCTAACCAACTTACCTCCCCTGCACTGTAGATCACCACTGCGTTCGGCCCGTAGCCCGTGCCATGCCAATCATCGAACGTGACCGTATATTCGCCATCGTCTCGAACGAGCGCCAACACCGGTGCGACGTCGTTTGCAATTTGATGGTCCCAGACCACTTGCCAGCGCCTGTCCACCAGTCGCTCCAATCGCGCGCTCGCAACAAGCGATCCGCCTTTCTGCTGTCCGGCAGGCTCAACTTTTTCGACCTTGTCGTCGAAATAGCCAAGCTGGCTCCTAAGGTGGCGCGGGCTCACTGTGAGGCGGGCGTGGCCGGCGCAAGAGGTGCTGGTGGTGGTCGCCGGCAACATCCGGCTATCGGCACAGGAGGGCGACGGCGCGACAGAGACCAAAATCGTGCCCAAGGCCAGCAACCCCAGCGCTCGAAAAATCCTCTCTGGCATCTCCTCCTCGGTCGCTATTTGTTTCCGCTCAGCGGTGTCATGCAATCCCTGCCTGAGCCGAAGGTCGCCGACTGCGATAAACGCTTGAATCCGCTCCCGTTCGGAGATCGCCGTAGCGATTCATCTATCATTCCATCACGTTTGCATGTCGGCTGTGAAGGGCAGGGCCATTCGCCAATGGCGGCTTTTGGGACGTGGGTGCGGTGATTGGAACGGCATCTAGCAGTGAGAGTATGTCCAGCGCCGCGGCCTTTGTATAAATAACCGCAGAATACAGGCAATGATAACCCAGTTTAGGATTTCGGGGTGCCATTTGTGTCGCCCCCATCGCGGCCGGTGCCGGGCGGCGCACGGCTGGCCCGGACAGAAAAAGGGCAGGGCTGCGCGGTGCGGCCCTGCCCATTATTGTTCTGCGAGAGATGCTGTCAGAGCACGAAGTCGCTCGCGTCCAGCGTCGACACGTGGTTCAGGCGGATGACGAAATCAGACATGCCGTCGCCGTCGGTGTCGCCTGAGACGAAGGTCTGGCCCTTGATCACTTCATAGCGCAGTTCACCAGCCGTGTGGCTGAACGCATCCGTGCCGACGAAGCTGAAGGTCTGGTCGCCGTCGGCGTCGATGTCGGCATCGACCGCAGAGAGATCGATGTGATCGCCTTGACTGTGGCTGAAATCGCGGATGCCGTCGGCTCCCTTGCGGGTCGTGCCGGCGAAATCGCCGTCGTCGAAGATGAAGCTGTCGGCACCAAGACCGCCGATCGCGATGTCCTTGCCCGCACCGCCGCTGATCGTGTCGTCGCCGGCGCCGCCGTTGACAACGTCCTTGCCATCATCGCCCGAAACCGTGTCGTCGCCCATGCCGCCATCTTGCTTGTCGTTGCCAGCGCCGCCTGAAACGGTATCGTTGCCCGCGCCGCCCATGACAATGTCATTGCCGTCGTCGCCGCTCAGCGTATCGTTGCCGGCCCCGCCGCCGAGCACGTCCCTGCCGGCACCGCCCGAAACGGTGTCGTTGCCCGCGCCGCCGCGCTCGGTATCGTTGCCATCGTCGCCAGAGAGCGTGTCTGCGCCGATGCCGCCTGCGAGCGAGTCATCGCCCATGCCACCGTGCATTGTGTCGTCGCCTCGGCCGCCCGAGACATGGTCGTTGCCTTCGTCGCCAAACAGGTCGTCATCGCCTTTGCCGCCTTCGACCCGGTCGTTGCCGCCGCCGCCGTGGTGTTCACCGCCGTTGTCGCCAGCGCGGACGTGATCGTCCGGGTTGCCGTCGGAATCCTGATCGTCCGAGATGCCGTCGCTGCCGTCGTCGCCGCCATGGTCATCCGTCGGGACGATCGGCGTGCCATCGAGCGTGGTGAAGGTCAGGCCGCCATCGACATAAAGCGAGGCATCATCGCTGGTGTCAGCGGTCTGGTGGAACACGTCGATCGCGATCTTGTCCGCAAACGTGGAGGTCAGCGTCAAGTCGTTTGTAACTTCGTCGAACGTGAGGACCTGGTTCGGACGCAAGTGTACCGCTTCCTGCTCACCGTCGTCGATCTTGAACATGTCGATCGAATCTGCGTTCACGACAAACTTGAAAATATCGGCCATTCTTGGTTTCCCTTCCCGTAGGACAGGGCCCAGATCGCCCGAAATTGCTGCCAAATGATAAATGCCGCGTGCGGTGTTGCTCTGAGTTGAAGGCCCGATAAATCCACGGGCCAGCGCGGTATGACAAAGTTAACGATCGTCAGCCGCAGATCGCCTCGCAACAGACCCGGAGGTCAAGGCAAGCGCGCGTCCGCGCCATGCGCCGAGAAATATTTCACCGGGGTGGTTCAGGCTGCCTCGCGCGCCGCGCCAAGCATGCGTTCTGCCAACTGGCGGCCCGAAACCCAGGCGCATTCGACTCGGGGGCCGAGCAGCCAATCGCCGCAAGCACCGATCCGCAGCGCGCCATTCCACAAGCAGCCAAGCCCGGTTCCGGCCGAGAGCGCATAGCGCCAACGATGTACTGAATGAGCGAGCGGTGTGGGCAACAGACTGCCTGTTGCCTCGCCCAGCGCAGCGAGCAAGTGTGGGGCGATGTCGTCCGGGGTCAGCTCAAGATGCGCGGTAGACCACTGCGGTGTGGCCTGCACCACCCAGCTTTCCGGACCGCTGCGGCCCGGCTTTGCACTGTTGCGCGCGGCCCAGGCCAGAATGCCCTGATCGCGCACGGTGTGCGCGCCATGCGGCAGCGGGGTGTCAAAAGCGAACATGCCTGTCCAGCAGGGCTGCGAACGCGCATAGAGCGCGGTGCGTGCCAGCTCGAAATCATGGAGCGTGAGCATTGGCGCGGCTTGTTCGGCGGGGAGCGCGAGCACGGCGGCATCGAAATACTCGGCCGGCATATCTTCGCCCAGCAG
>JBJXEK010000150.1:0-28139 GCA_046155055.1 Novosphingobium sp.
TTCATCCAGAACAGGGCTGGCGAACTGGATCCAGAGCTGATCGATGCGTAAAAACCTTGATCATGCCTAACCCATCCACCTACCCCCTCGGCCAGTTCTGCGTAAACCGCATGGGTTACGGCGCGATGCAGCTTGCCGGGCCTGGCGTGTTCGGCCCGCCGCTCGATCCGGCCGAATGCATCGCGGTGCTGCGTGAAGCGGTGGAAAGCGGGGTCAACCATATCGACACCTGCGACTACTACGGCCCCGAAGTCACCAACCTGCTCATCCGCGAGGCGCTTGCGCCCTATCCGGAAGGCCTCGTGCTCGTCACCAAGGTCGGCGCGCGGCGCGGGCCGGATGCCTCGTGGATCATGACGCCCGAGCCCGCCGCGCTGGTCGAGCAAGTCCACGGCAATTTGCGCAATCTCGGGCTCGAGGCGCTCGATGTGGTGAACCTGCGCATCGGCAACAGTTTCGGGCCCGACGAGACCAGCCTCGCGGCGCGCTTCGGCGCGCTGGTCGATCTGCAAAGCCAGGGCCTGATCCGCCATATCGGCCTCAGCAATGTCTCGGCGGCGCAAGTGGCCGAGGCCCGCACCATCGGCGAGGTCGTCTGCGTGCAAAACGCTTACAACATCATCAATCGCAAAGACGATGCCCTGGTCGACGCCTTGGCGGCGGACGGCATCGCCTATGTCCCGTTCTTCCCGCTCGGCGGCTTCTCCCCGCTCCAGTCAGAAGACCTCGATGCGCTGGCCGCACGGCTGGGTACCACATCAATGCAACTCGCGCTCGCTTGGCTGCTCCACCGCGCGCCGAACGTCCTGCTGATTCCAGGGACTTCCTCCCGCGCGCATTTGCGCGAGAACCTAGCCGCCGCTGCTCTGGCCCTGAGCGAGGAATTGATCGCCGAGCTTGCAGCAATCGGCGAGCCAGCCGCCTGAGCCACCCACGAACGAAAGTCCGTTTTTCCGCGCGTCCTGACCGCGCGGCACGGGTTTCTCCCTAGGACCTGCAAAACCCCTTTACAGCACGCTCATGCCATAGACCGCCTCCATGACGGGCGCGCATTCCGCGTGCCCCAGTATGGGCCCTCGCCGCATGAATTATCTCAAAAACGCTCCGATCGGACGCAAGCTGGCCGTCATGTTCGCGCTGCTTTCGCTGGTTCTGGTCGCCACCATCGGCACCATGCTCTGGCGCATGAGCAGTATGCGCGATACCGAAATGAAAGTCGCGACCGAGCACGTGCCCCAGGCGCTTTCGGCCGACCGGATCAACATCGCGGTGGCTAGCTACGAGAATGCGCTCAGGGCCCACCTGCTCGCCGCTGACCAATATGAGCGCGCGGATGCGGAAACAGAGATCGCAGCAAACCAGAAGATTGTCAGCCTCGAGACAGCCGCTTTCGAAGCGACCGACCTCGATGACAAGGAAAAGGGCTACCTCAAGACGTTCAAGAGCGGCTGGCAACAGATGAGCCAAGACACCGCCTCGATTATCCAACTCTCTTCCGAGGGACGCTCTGCCGAGGCATTGGCCCGCGTGGCGACATCGTCTGAACAGGTTGACGCAACGACGAAATCGCTCATGGATCAGGCAAATTACCAGAAGCAGCATATCGATCATGCCGGCGTCGAAGCCGCCTCGGATTATTCGCTCGCGCTTTGGACCAGTGTGCTCGCCACGCTGTTTGCACTCGGTACGCTTTTCGGGATCTATGTTATCATGGTTCGCCTCGTGGCCCGTCCGGTCGGCCAGGTGACCCAATCGATCGAAGCGCTGGCGCAAGGCCGTCTTGATGCGACACTACTTGTTGAAGACACGCACGACGAAGTCGGCGCGCTCGGCCGTGCCATGCGAGCCCTGCAAAGTCAGCTGGCGAAGGCCGAACAGGAAAAGACGGATCAGGTCGATCTGATCGTCAGCACGCTCGGCACCGCGCTTGCGCAGTTTAAGGACGGTGACCTCAATGCACGCATCACCGCCTCGCTCGAAGGCCCGTTCGCCAGCCTGAAGACCGATTTCAACGCCATGGCTACCGAGCTCGAGCAGGTCATCGGTTCGGTCGCCAGCACGGCCAGCAGCGTCCAGACCGGCTCGACCGAGATCCGCGCCGCCGCCGATGATCTCGCCTCGCGCACCGAGCAGCAGGCCGCCAGCCTCGAATCCGCAGCCAATGCCATGCGCGAAGTGACCTCAAAGGTCGAGGAAAGCGCTCACAACGCCGGCGCGGTGCGCGAGACGATCGCGCTCGCAACAGGCCGCGCCAATGCCGGCGGCGATGTGGTCAAGCGCGCGGTCGGCGCGATGGACAGCATCGTGCAAAGCTCCAAGACCATCACCCAGATCATCGACCTGATCGACGGCATCGCCTTCCAGACCAACCTGCTGGCGCTCAACGCCGGGGTCGAGGCGGCGCGGGCCGGCGAAGCGGGCCGCGGTTTTGCGGTCGTCGCCAACGAGGTGCGCGCGCTGGCGCAGCGCTCGGCCGAGGCCGCGCGCGACATCAAGGGCTTGATCAGCGGCAGCGCGCAGCATGTCGAGATGGGGGTCAAGCTGGTTTCCGAAACCGGCGAGGCGCTTGATGCGATCATCACCCAAGTCGCTGAAATCGGCACGCTGATCGAAGGAATCGCCACCGCAGCGATTGATCAGGCCAGCAGCATTTCCAAAGTCAACGGGACCATGGGTGAGCTCGACCGCATGACCCAGCAGAACGCAGCAATGGTCGAGGAAAGCGCCGCCGCTTCGCGCAATCTTTCTGGCGAGGCGGCCAATCTGGCCAACCTGGTCGCGCGCTTTCGCGGTGGCGCAGTGAGCGGCAATGCTGCCGGCACTTACACCTCGCTCGCGGCGATCGCGCCGCGCCCGGCGGGCCATGCGGCATCTCGCGCAGCCTCTCATGCGGCCCCCCGTGCAGCGCCGGCCCCGCGCACGTTCGCAGCCGCCGCTCCGGTGCCAACGCACGGCAACCTTGCGGTCAGTCTGAACCAGGACAACTGGTCGGAATTCTGAACCTCCCAACGACCGGCGGCGCGGATATCAGTCCGCGTCGCCGGTGGGCGCATCCTCGCGCTTGCCGGCCTTGAAATCGAAGCGGATGCGCACCCAGGTCCCGAGCTGCGCCTTGCCGTCAACACGCGGCGGCCGCACCAGAAACTGCCACGCCGCCTGCCGCAGCGCCCGCGCGAGGCCAGATCCGCGCGGGCTTTCCTCCACCTCGCGGCAATCCTCGACATGGAAGCGTTCGACCGTGCGGCAGATGATCATCGCCCAGTCTCCAGTGGAGCCACCCCGCGCCGCGCGCATATAGGGTGATAACTCGGCCCGGTTCGGCTCGCGGTACCATTCGGCATTGTAGACTCGCGCGCCGCCCGGACCGTCACCCGTCCCTTCGGCATTGCCGCCGCCACCGGCAGCGCCGCCACCCGCGCTGCCGCCGCCGCCTGCGGGCTTGATCTTGCTGATATCGGCCTTGGCGAGTTCATCGCGGCTCAGATGGATGAAGCCCGGTGGCCATTCGACCTTGTTCTTGCTCGGCACCACCACGCGCGGCGGCAACTTGGGCGGGGGAGTGGTCACCGTCTGCGTCTCGGGGGTTTTCACGTCCTGCTTCGGCGCCGCTTTGGCTTTTTCCTTCTCCGCCGCCGGGGGCGAAAGGTTCACCGCCACCAGTTGTCCGCCCTCTGCACCGCCGAAATCCCCGATCTGGCCCATCGAGATCAGGATGAAAAGCAGCAGCAGGCTGGTAAGCGCCGCCAGCAGGAACGACACCGCCCGCTCGCGGCGCGACGGACTATAGCGCGCGGCGCTCACTTCTCGGGCAGAAGGCATGCGCCCTCGCCTACACGCGCGTGGCAGGGGCGGCAATTCCCCCCCTGTATCAGTCTGTCGCAACATTCCGATTCGCCCGCAACGCACAATCAATCACGCCGGTTGATTTGCCTTCCTCTCTTCCATAGTCTTGGCCGGGCTCCTGCCATGAACGGCAGAGGGAAGCTTCGGTCTCCTGTTCGCCAAACTGAGGGAACACATGAACACCAATCCGCAATCCCGCCGCGCCGTGCGCACCGCCATCGCGCTCTTTATGGGTTCGTGCCTGCTCACCGCGCCAGCCGCCGCGCACGAGGTTGGCGATTGGGTGCTTGCTCCGTGGCGCGATAGTTCGCAAACCTTTCCCGGCGTGGTCGTGGGCAAAAGCGGTTCTTCGCTCACCATCCAATTCGATGACGGCACACGCGAAACCCGCATCAGCAGCGAAGTGCGCGCGTTCAATTGGCGCGCGGGAAGTTCGATCGAATGCCAATGGAAGGACGGGCAATGGTACACCGCTGCGATCCGCTGGCTAGCCAATGACGGCCTGACGATGGAAATCCGCTACAACGATGATGGCACCATCGAGCGCACCAACACCGGCAAGTGCCGCAGCCCGCATTGATCCTCGGCGGGGCCCTCCCACATTGAAGCTCTTGCCTGCTCCGCGCGACGCCCCTACGAACTAACCGTTCGGTTAAAGACCGGGCCCCACCAATTGACGCCATACAGGGACAAGACATGCGCTTTGAAGGCACCAGCAATTATGTCGCCACCGACGATCTCAAGGTCGCGGTCAATGCCGCGGTGCTGCTGCGCCGCCCCCTGCTGGTCAAGGGCGAGCCCGGCACCGGCAAGACCGTACTGGCGCATGAAATCGCGCAGGCCGTCGGCGCGCCGCTGATCGAGTGGAACATCAAGTCCACCACCAAGGCGCAGCAGGGCCTTTATGAATACGATGCGGTCGCGCGCCTGCGCGATGGCCAGTTGGGCGACGAGCGCGTCCACGACATTTCGAACTACATCCGCAAGGGCAAGCTGTGGGAAGCCTTCACCGCGCCCAAGCTGCCTGTGCTGCTGATCGACGAGATCGACAAGGCCGACATCGAGTTTCCGAACGACCTTCTGCAGGAGCTCGACCGGATGAGCTTCGACGTCTACGAAACGCACGAGACGATCGCTGCCAAGGAACGCCCCATCGTCGTGATCACTTCGAACAACGAGAAGGAACTGCCCGACGCGTTCCTGCGCCGTTGCTTCTTCCACTACATCAAGTTCCCGGACCGGGCGACGATGCAGGCGATCATCGATGTCCATTTCCCGAATATCCAGAAGATCCTCGTCACCAAGGCGATGGATATTTTCTACGAAGTGCGCGAAGTCCCCGGCCTCAAGAAGAAGCCCAGCACTTCCGAACTCCTCGACTGGCTCAAACTCCTGCTCAACGAAGACATGCCGCTTGATGTCCTCCAGAACCGCGACCCGACCAAGGCAATCCCGCCGCTGCACGGCGCTCTGCTCAAGAACGAGCAGGACGTGATGCTGTTCGAACGCCTCGCCTTCATGGCGCGGCGCCCAGGCAATTAAGGCGGGGAACTGAGACATGGCTCACCCCGGCGGATGCCTCTGCGGCGCAGTACGTTTCACTATCGACGCCGATCCGCTCGGCGCGCGGATGTGCTGGTGCCGTGATTGCCAGCGCATCGCCAGCGGCTCGCCCACGGTCAACGTGCTGTTCCCCGCCGAAGCGGTCCACTACAGCGGCCCGATCACCACGCTGCAAATGACGGCGGACAGCGGCAACACGGTCGAGCGGGGCTTCTGCCCTACATGCGGCGCACAGCTTTACAGCCGGACGCTCCAGCCGGAAGGCCTGCCGATGCGTATCCGCGCGGGCACGCTCGACAACCCTGACCTGCAGGCCCCGCAAAACTACATCTGGGCGGAAAGTGCGCCCGCCTGGGCTCCGTTCGATCCGGCCTTGCCCCGGTTCAGCAAAGGCCCGGGCTCGGCACTGATGGAGTAAACAGCATGGCCTACACCGGACGCTGCGCCTGCGGGGCCGTCACCGCCGAAATCGCCGCCGACGCGCCCATCGCGGTGCGCCAATGCTGGTGCCGCCAGTGCCAGCAGCTGGCCGGCGGATCGCACAGCACGAACGCCATGTTCCTGACCGATCAGGTGGCCATCACCGGCACCCTCGGCACTCACGCCTACACCGCCGCCAGCGGTAACACCCTCACCCAATCGTTCTGCCCCGCCTGCGGCACCCCGGTCATGGCGCAAGTCTCCGCCCGCCCCCAGTTCCGCACCATGCGCGTCGGCTTTATCCAGCCGCCGCACGATCTCACCCCGCAAATGGTCATCTGGACCGACGACGCACCGGACTGGGCCGTGTTCCCCGAAGGCATCGAGCGCCACGCGCGCCAACCAGCCCCACCAGCACCGAAAGCCAGCTGATGTTCTTCAACTTCATCGACGAGCTGCGCGCCGCGGGCATCAAGGCCAGCTTCAAGGAGCACCTCACGCTGCTTGAAGCGCTCGAGAAAGACGTGATCGAGCAGACGCCCGAAGCGTTCTACTACCTCAGCCGCGCCACGTTCGTGAAGGATGAGGGCCTGCTCGACCGCTTCGACCAGGTGTTCAACAAGGTCTTCAAGGGCCTCCTCACCGATTACGGCCAGCGCCCGGTCGACATTCCGGAAGACTGGCTGCGCGCAGTCGCCGAAAAGTTCCTGACCGAAGAGGAAATGGCCGCGATCGAGAAGCTCGGCTCGTGGGAAGAGATCATGGAGACGCTCAAGCAGCGGCTCGAGGAGCAGCAGGAGCGGCACCAGGGCGGCAACAAGTGGGTCGGAACCGGCGGCACCAGTCCGTTCGGGAATGGCGGTTACAATCCCGAAGGCGTGCGCATCGGCGGCGAAGGCAAGCATGGCCGCGCAATCAAGGTCTGGGAAAAGCGCGAGTTCCAGAACCTCGACAACACCAAGGAACTCGGCACCCGCAACATCAAGATCGCGCTGCGCCGGCTGCGCCGCTTCGCGCGCGAAGGCCATGCCGACGAGCTCGATCTGCCCGCCACGATCGACGGCACTGCCAAGCAGGGCTGGCTTGATATCCGCATGCGGCCCGAGCGGCGCAACGCGGTCAAGCTGCTGCTGTTCCTCGATGTCGGCGGCTCGATGGACCCGTTCATCAAGCTGGTGGAGGAGCTGTTCAGCGCCGCTACCGCCGAGTTCAAGAACATGGAGTTCTTCTATTTCCACAACTGCCTCTACGAAGGCGTGTGGAAGGACAACAAGCGCCGCTGGTCCGAGCGCACCAACACGTGGGACCTGCTCCACAAGTACGGCCACGACTACAAGATCGTGTTCGTCGGCGATGCAGCAATGAGCCCTTACGAGATCAGCCACCCCGGCGGCTCGGTCGAGCATTTCAACGAGGAGGCCGGCGCCATATGGCTCCACCGCGTGGCGCAGACTTATCCGGCCACCGTCTGGCTCAATCCCGTGCCCGAAAAGCAGTGGGGCTATTCGCAGTCGACCAAGATGATCAAGGATCTCGTCGGCGGCTCGATGTTCAGCCTTACGCTCGAAGGGCTCGACGGCGCGATGCGCGAGCTGACCCGCAAGAAGCATTAACCCAATGAGCAGACTCGCCCGCATCGCCGCCTGCACCGTTCTGTCCATCACAGCCGCCACCAGCACTCTCGCGGCCCCGCCCAAACCGGACCCCGTCGCCGCGCAGTGGTGGGCAGATATCGCGGCCATTGCCGATGATCGCAACGAAGGCCGCCAAGTCGGTTCTGCCGGCTATCTGCGTGCTGCAGACTATGTCGTCTCCCGCTTCAAGGCCTTGGGCCTTAAGCCCGCGGGCGACAACGACGGCTACTTTCAGAGCGTATCCTTCACCGAGCAGGTGATCGACCACACGGCCTCCACAGCACGGCTGATCGACGCGCAGGGCAAGCCTTCGCCGCTCCCCGCCGGGACCGACCTTCTGATTTCCGCAGGCGGCGGCCCCCGCCCTGTGTCGGTCGACGCACCGCTCGTGTTCATCGGCTACGGCCTGCATCTGCCCGCGCAGGGCTATGACGATCTCGCCGGGGTCGATCTCAAGGGCAAGATCGCGGTTGTCCTTTCAGGCGGGCCTGCCGATATCGCCGGGCCGATCAAGGCCAGCAACCGGTCCGAGCGCGCGAAGTTTCTGAAGGAAGCCGGGGCCGTCGGCCTCATCACGCTAGTCACCCCGGGGCAGGTCGAAATCCCGTGGGACCGCCGCAAGCTGCTCGCCGGGCAGGCGGGCATGTATTTTGCGGATCCGGCCCTGCGCGACATGCCCGACGGGTTCTTTTCCGGCAGCGTCGATCCAGCCCGCAGCGACGGGCTGTTCGCCGGCTCAGCTCACAGCTTTGCCGAGCTCGCCGCGCTGGCCGATGCCTCCGCGCCGCTGCCCCGCTTCGATCTGCCGCTGCACCTCAGTGCGACGGTCTCGGCAAAGTTCCGCCAAGTGGATTCGCCCAATCTCGTGGGCCTGCTGCCCGGCAGCGACCCCCGGCTGCGCAAGCAATACCTCGTCGTCTCTGCCCACCTCGATCACCTCGGCATCGGAGCGCCGATTGGCGGCAAGGCGACTTACAGCGGCGCAATGGACGATGCCTCGGGCGTCGCGAGCGTTCTCGATATCGCGCACCGACTGCGCACCGGCAAGCGGCCACGCCGTTCGGTGCTGTTTGTGATCGTGACGGCGGAGGAAAAGGGCCTGCTCGGTTCGCAGTATTTCGCTAATCGCCCCACCGTGCCCAAAGCCGCCATCATCGCTGATCTCAATCTCGATATGCCGCTGCCGCTCTGGCCGTTGAAGTCCGTTCTGGTGCAGGGTGAGGCTGAAAGCTCACTCGGCGCGGCAGCCCGCAG
This sequence comes from Novosphingobium sp., assembly GCA_046155055.1. Classification (GTDB taxonomy): domain Bacteria; phylum Pseudomonadota; class Alphaproteobacteria; order Sphingomonadales; family Sphingomonadaceae; genus Novosphingobium. Next base: position 8,715 of record JBJXEK010000150.1, read on the forward strand.
TGTCGCCAAGGCGCAGGGCCTTACGCTTACCCCCGATCCGCTGCCCGAACGCAATAGCTTCACCCGCACCGACCAGTTCAGCTTCGTGCGCGCCGGAGTGCCAGCGCTCGCGTTCAAGTTCGGCTTCCCCAAGGGCACGCCGGAGTTCCAGATCGAGCACGACTGGCGCGCCAATCGCTATCACGCACCGTCCGACGATCTCGACCAGCCCGGCGTGCTCAAGGACGAGGCCGTCAAGCTTGATCGCTACATCGCCGCCATCGCGCGCCTGGTTGCCAATGCCGCGCCCCGGCCGGTCTGGCTGGACACCAGCGTGTTCAAGCCCGCCACCGCGTCCGCGGCCCCGTCATCCGGGCGATAGGCAAGAAACACTGAGCGTTCCTCCACGGGCTTGTCCGGGAGCGGTGACCGTGCAAAGCTGCAAGGGAGGGGCTAAGACCCCGCGAGAGAGAGGTCGCCGCCATGTCCGAGAACGAAATCCTCACCACAACGCATAAAGGCGGCCGCGTCGATCTTACGCTCAACCGCCCCCAGCAATACAATGCGCTGAGCGAGGATCTGCTCGCTGCACTGAAGTCAGAGCTTGACCGCCTCGCCGCCGACCCAGCGGTCAGCTGCGTCGTGCTGTCCGGCGCAGGCAAGGCCTTCTGCGCGGGGCACGATCTGCGCCAGATGCACGGGAGCCGCCGCCTCGACTATTACCGCACACTGTTTGCCGCTTGCGCCGATGTGATGGAGGCGATTGTCGCGCTTCCCGTGCCTGTCATCGCCCGCGTCCACGGCATCGCCACCGCCGCCGGCTGCCAGCTCGTCGGCGCATGCGATCTTGCGATTGCCTCCAACGATGCCCGCTTTGCCGTCTCGGGCATCAATGTCGGCCTGTTCTGCTCAACTCCGGCGGTGGCGCTCACGCGCAACGTACCCGCCAAACCCGCGTTCGAGATGCTGATGACGGGCGAGTTCATCAGCGCCCACACCGCCGAGACCTGGGGCCTCATCAACCATGCCGTGCCCGCCGACCGGCTCGATGCCGAGATCGACACGCTCGCCGCAACGATCGCGGCCAAGAGCCCCGACGCCATCCGCCGCGGCAAGGCACTGTTCTATGCCCAGCGCGAAGTCCACCGCGCCGAAGCCTATGCCCTCGCCGCCGAAGTCATGGCGCAGAACATGATGGACGAGAACACCGCTGAAGGCATCGAAGCGTTTCTGGAAAAGCGCGCGCCTGTGTGGCGATAAACTAAACTACCCCACCGTCACGCCCTTCCAGAACGCCACCCGCCCCTTGATCGCCGCAGCCTTTTCCTTGGGCTCGGCGTAATACCACGCCGCGTCCTTGTTTTCTGCCCCGTCCACGGCCAGCGTATAATAGTGCGCCGTGCCCTTCCACGGGCAGCCGCTCGTCGTCGCGCTAGGCTTCAGCACCGCCGGATCCACTGATTCCAGCGGGAAATAGTGGTTGCCCTCGACCACCACCGTATCGTCGCTCTGCGCAATCACTGCGCCGTTCCACCGTGCTTCGACCATTGTCTCTCTCCCGATTCCGATTTGACCGCAAGAAGCAGGGTGTGCCCCAATTGGTCGCGCGCTACCAGTTCCCCATCATGCAGAACCTCACCGATCCCATCGCCGCGCTAGACTGGACAGCGCTCTCCCAAAGCCTCGACGCCCTAGGCTACGCGCTTACCCCGCAAGTGCTCGATGCAGAAACCTGCGCCGCACTGGCGGCCAGCTACCACGACGACAGCCTCTTCCGCTCGACCGTCACCATGGCCCGCCACGGCTTCGGCAAAGGCGAGTACCGCTACTTCGCCTATCCCCTGCCCGATGTGGTCACGGCCCTGCGCACCGCGCTCTACTCCCCGCTAGCGCGCATCGCCAACCTGTGGTCCGAGCGTCTCGGCACGAGCGATATCTGGCCCGAACGCCACGAAGCCCTCCTCGCGCGCTGCCACGCCTTCGGTCAGCCCCGCCCCACCCCGCTCCTGCTGCGCTACCGTGCGGGCGACTACAACTGCCTGCACCAAGACCTCTACGGCCCGATTCACTTTCCGCTGCAGGCCGTCGTGATGCTGAGCGCGGAAAACAGCTTCACCGGCGGCGCGCTCACCCTCGTTGAAAACCGCCCTCGCATGCAAAGCCGCGTCGAAGTCGTACCCATCACCCAGGGCCAGATCGCGCTGATCCCGGTGCGCGACAAACCTCGTCTCGCCTCCGCCGGATGGTCCAGATCCGCGATGCGCCACGGCGTCAGCACCGTCCTATCGGGCGAGCGCCAGACGCTGGGGATCATCTTTCACGATGCAAGTTAGGCGCGCTCAATAAAGCAGGAACGGCGCCCGCACTTCAAGCCAAGCCGCCTCGTCCGGCCCGGCCAGCGCGTCCAGATCGGCCGGCGTGCTCGCCGGATTGTCCACCCATTCGCGCAAGGCAGGCCCGCCGTTGATCACATCGATCGCCAACTTATCGGTCACATATTCATACGGAAAATCGCGCCACAGCGGATAGTCAGGATAGAGCCGCCGGATCGCCTTGAACGCCAGCGCCTGCAGCCGCCACGGCTGGAACGTGTGGTGATCGTAGAAGTGGCCTTCGGCATGGATCATCAGGGCGTTGCACAGCTTGCCCGCGTGCTTGTGGAAGGTTGGCTCGAACCAGCATTCCCGCAGCGCGCAGCCTGCCAGCCACTGCGGCGCAAGGCTGCGCATCTCGGCCAGCACCGCCTTGGCATCGACATTGGGCGCGCCAAACACCACTTCCAGCGGCCGAGTGGTGCCGCGCCCTTCGGAAAGCGTCGCGCCCTCGATCATCACCGTGCCGGCATAAGCGCGCGCCATGTTGAGGCTCGCGGCGTTGGGCGAAGGGTTGATCCAGATCCGGTTCTGCGGCCAGCCGAAGCCCGGACCTTCCGGCTCCCAGCCCTCCATCGCAATTACGCGGTAGTCCACGTCGAGCTTGAAGTGGTCCACGAACCAGCGGCCCATCTCGCCCAAAGTCAGGCCGTGGCGCATCGGCATAGGCCCCGCACCGACGAAGCTTTCCCAGCCGGTCAGCAGCGTGGTGCCCTCCACCGGGCGGCCCGCCGGATTGGGCCGGTCGAGCACCCAGACCGCCTTGCCGGTGCCACTCGCAGCCTCCAGCAGATAGAGTAGCGTGGTGACGAACGTATAGATCCGGCAGCCCAAGTCCTGCAGGTCGAACAGAAACACATCCGCGCTGTCCATCATCCGCGCCGTTGGCCGTCGCACTTCGCCGTAAAGGCTGAACACCGGTATCCCGAGCGCGGGATCGATGAAGTCCTCGGTCTCGACCATGTTGTCCTGCTTGTCGCCGCGCAGCCCGTGCTGCGGCCCGAACGCGGCGCTCAGCGCGATGTCCGGGCAGGCCGCCAGCGCATCGAGCGAATGCACCAGCCCGCCTGTCACTGAGGCAGGATGCGCGACAAGCGCGGTGCGCCTTCCGCTAAGCGGCGCGCGCAAAGCCGGGTCGGCGAGCAGGCGGTCGATACCGAATTTCATGGCGCGTCCGGTGCCGCAAGCCGCGCGGCGAAGCAAGCCGGATCGTGGAAGTCGGGCTTCTCCGCCGGGTGCGCGATGGCCCAGAACGAACGCACCCCGCCCTCCTCTTCGATCACGGCGGTGAGGCCATAGTCCCAAGGCAGCGGCGGTAGCGCACCCGCCGGGATCGCCGCGTCGAAGATCAGCACCGTCCCGCCGCGCCGGGGCGTGCACACCGGCGCGCGCGGCACTGGCCGCTCAGCCATGTCCGCTCGATATCCGGCAAAGTCATAGGCAGCCCAGCGCTCTGACGGCGAAAGGTTGAACTCCGCATAGCCCGTCGCGTCCCGCGCTTTCACAAATAGCTCGAAACAGGTCGTCTGCCACAACCCGTCGGCCCGTGCCCTCCCGGCAAAGGGTGGAACGACGATATCTCGCGCGCCCTCCACGCTCCAGCGCAGGGTAAGCCAGTTGGCATCCAGCCTGAGGGCCCGCGCCGAAATGCGCGTCACCGCCTTGGTTGGGTGTGCCGGATGGCAAATCAGGTCGAACGTTTCCAAGCCTCGATCTTTCGTGCTACGCGCGCCGCGCCATGACCCGCTTCACATCCACTCTGCTCCGCCTGCTCGACGAGCGCGGCTACATCCATCAGTTGACCGATGCCGATGGCCTTGATGCCCTGGCGAACAAGCAGGTCGTGCCTGGCTATATCGGCTTCGATGCGACCGCGCCATCGCTCCACGTCGGCAGCCTGGTGCAGATCATGATGCTGCGCCGCCTCCAGCAGGCCGGGCACAAGCCGATCGTGCTGATGGGCGGTGGCACCACCAAAGTCGGCGACCCTTCCGGCAAGGATGAGAGCCGCCGGATGCTGACGAGCGATGACATCGCCGCCAACATCGCCTCGATCCGCACCGTGTTCGAAAAGCTGCTGAGCTTCGGCGACGGCCCGACCGATGCGGTGATGGTCGACAACGATACGTGGCTTAGCGCGCTCGGCTATGTCGAACTGCTGCGCACGGTCGGCCCGCACTTTACCATCAACCGCATGATGACCTTCGATTCGGTCAAGCTGCGGCTGGAGCGCGAGCAGCCGCTGACCTTCCTCGAATTCAACTACATGATCTTGCAGGCCTACGATTTCCGCGAACTGGCGATCACGCGCGGCTGCCGGTTGCAGATGGGCGGATCGGACCAGTGGGGTAATATCGTCAACGGCATAGAGCTGACACGCCGCATGGAAGGCCAGGAGGTGTTCGGCCTGACCACCCCGCTGCTCACCACGGCGGACGGCGCGAAAATGGGCAAGACCGCCGCGGGCGCGGTCTGGCTCAACGAGGATGCGCTGCCAGCTTACGATTTCTGGCAATTCTGGCGTAACACAGACGACCGCGATGTCGGCCGCTTCCTGCGCCTGTTCACCGATCTGCCGCTGGATGAAATCGAGCGCCTCGAGTCGCTCGGTGGCAGCGAGATCAATGCAGCCAAGGCCGTGTTGGCAAACGAGGTCACCCGGCTGGTGCGCGGTGCGGACGCGGCCGCGGCAGCAGAGGCCACGGCAGCCGCGACGTTTGCCGGCGGCGGGGTCGGGCAGGACCTGCCGGTGCTCGCCTGCCACGATGCGAGCATTACGCTCGTCGATGCGCTGGTCGGCCTTGGTTTCGCGGCAAGCCGCGGCGAGGCCAAGCGGCTGGTCGCGGGCGGCGGTGCGCGAGTCGAGGGAGCGCAAGTGACCGATGAGGCCTACGCTATCCCGTTGCAGGGCAAGGATATTCGCGTTTCTTCCGGCAAAAAGAAGCACGGCGTCCTCCGCCCGGTTTAACGGCATCGGCTTGCCGCCATCCGGCAACGGACCGGCAAAGCTTTGCCGCATGTTTACGAAATATCAGCCAATCCCCATCAGAAGTTGGCGTGCTCGACCAACACAAGGAGGGACCATGGCCAGCGGCGCTCAGCTTTCCGTCACCGATCAGCGGCTTACAAGCCGCCACCCGGTAGACCTTACCCTCATCGGCGAGCATCGCCGTTTAGGTGACATGATGCTTCATGTCATCAATCTGTCGACGACAGGGTTCATGGCGCGCGGCGATGTGCCACTACAGCGCGGCGAGCGCATTACTATTCGCCTTCAGCACATCGGGCGGATCGAGGCTTTCCTCGTCTGGAGCGACGGCAATCGCGCTGGTTTCCAGTTCGAACGCATTTTGCGCGGTGACGACTTCCTCATGATGATCAAGGCGTTGCAGCCAAACCCACGGCTCCAGCGCACCCGCTGATCGCATTTTCGCAGCAGAACCGCGCCGAACTGCTGCATTGCGGTGAATTAATGTTGAGATATTATATCATCACGCTAAAGCCCACCCGAGATTTAATTTCGGGTGCCTTCCATGTCCATGCCTTCGCTCGCAGCCGGGTGCGCCTTTGGTGCGCTGATGCTTGTTTCCGCCAGCTCGGCGCTTGCCGCTCCCTCTTCTGCAGCCCCGCTGCCGGCTGAGGCTGCCGGAAGCCTGCCACCCACGCAGGGCGGCCAAGTCGATACCGTCCAGCCCGATGACGCGGGCCATGCTCCGATTGTCGTCACCGGCCGCCTGATTTCCGGTGATCGTGACGCAATCGTTGCACCCGTGGTCATCAGCGGCGAGGATCTGGCGCGCAAGGCTTCGGCGCAGATCGGCACCGTGCTCGCGCACCTGCCCGGCGTTTCGACCAGCGGTTTCGCGCCCGGTGCCTCGCGCCCCGTGCTGCGCGGCTTTGATGGCCCGCGCGTACAGGTCCTGACCGACGGGCTCGGCTCGCTCGATGCATCCTCGGTATCGGCCGACCACGGCGTTGCCATCGACACGCTCAATGTCGACCAGATCGACGTGCTGCACGGGCCCGAAGTTCTGCTTTATGCCGCCGATCCGGCGGGCGGTGCGGTCAATGCGCTCGATCGGCGGATCCCGCGCCGCGTGCCGGACAAGCCGATCTCGGTCAACGCGCTGGGCGCCTATGGCACGGCGGCAGATGCCGTGAACCTCGGCGGCGCGGTGGATATCGCCCTTGCGCCCAGGCTCGCCGCGCACTTCGATGCCTCCTACAACCATTCCGGCGACTTGCGCATCGGCGGCAATGTCGTGTCCGATCCGTTGCGCGCGCAGTCCCAGCCTGAAATCGCCGCACTGGCCGGCGCGGGCGATGCCGCCGGAGCCGCCAACCTGACGGCCGCCATCGGCGCGCGCGGCCGGCTTGCCAACTCGGGAGCCCGTGGCACTACGTTCGGCGGCGGCCTCGCTTTCATCGATAGCGGCGGCACGCTGGGCCTTTCAGTCGAGCGCCTGACCAGCGACTACGGCATTCCGCCGCGCCCCTCTTCCGAAGCCGCCTCTCCGGTCTCGCTCGCGCTGCGCCAGACGCGCTATGACCTGCGCGCCGGGCTTAACCTCGGCGGCTTCTTCGAGCGGCTCGATGCGCGCGCCGCCTTTGGCGACTACACGCACACCGAACTCGACGCCGGCGTGCCCGCGACCCGCTTCTTCAACCAGGCGATCGAATCGCGCCTCGTGCTGGTCCAGGCTCGCCACGGCGGCTGGCGCGGCGAAAGCGGTGTGCAGTTCGGCACCAGCAACTTCAGGATCAAGGGCGAGCCGCTTCTGCCCAATTCGGTGACCCGGAAGATCGCAGGCTTCACCCGTCAGCAACTGACACTCGGCCGCATCGATCTGGAAGGCAGCGCCCGGATCGAACATGTCTCGATCCAGCCCAAGCCCGGCCCGCAGCGCAGTTTCAACCTGTTCGCAGCCGGCGCTGGCCTCGCCTGGCATCCGGTCGAAAGCGTCACGCTCAGCCTTTCGGCCACGCATGGCGAGCGCGCGCCGAGCGCGGAGGAGCTTTTCATCGACGGTCTGCACGATGCCACCCAGTCGTATGAACGCGGCAACCCCGCCTTCATGGTGGAGCGCAGCAATACGCTCGAGGCCGGGGTGCGCTATCATGACGACCGCTTCGCCGGAGCGCTGACCGTCTATGCCACTGATTTCCAGCACTTCATCGCCCCGGTGCCTACCGGCACGCGGCTTGAAGGTGCGCCCGCCTACCAGTTCCTCCAACTGCCGGCAAAGTTCCGCGGACTCGAAGCGGAGGGATCGTGGAAGGCGCTGAAATGGGACGACGGCAGCGCTGTGTCGCTCGAAGGCGCGGTCGATTATGTGCATGCCCAGTTGACCGGCGTGGGCCCGGCCCCGCGCATTCCGCCGCTGCGCGTACGCGGCGGGATCACGTTTGAATCCGATCGCTTCGGCGCGAATGTCGAGTCCGTCGTCAACGCGCGGCAGAACCGCGTTGCGACCAACGAGAATCCGGTGAATGCCTTCACGCTGCTGAACGCCAGCATCACCTGGCGGCCGCGCGGCAAGGACGGCGCCTTGACGTTCATCTTCTCGGGCGACAACTTGCTCGATGCCAATGGCCGGCTAGCCACTTCGGAAACGCGCGACTTCGTGCCCATCTCCGGCCGCGATGTGCGGATTACGGCGACGCTGAAGATTTAAACGGCGCGCTAGTTTTGCTTGCTTGGCAAGCGCGCCCCGCGCTGCCATTCGGGCTGCGTGAGCGACGCGCAAGACGAACCCCAATCGCCGCTGGCGATTCCGGACTACCGGCGCTTCTGGCTGGCGCGGTTCCTCTCGGTCGGAGCGACGACCGGCATGGTCGTGGTGCTGGGCTACCAGCTCTATGACGTGGCGCGCAGCCAATACGGCATGAGCATGAGCGGCGCGGCGTTCCAGCTGGGTTTGCTGGGTCTGGCGCAGTTCCTGCCGGTCCTGTTGCTGACCCCGGTGGCCGGGCTCGTCGCCGACCGGTTCGACCGGCGCACCGTGGCGGGCTGTGCGCTGCTGCTCGATATGGCCATCGCGCTCAGTCTCGCGCTGGTGACCTGGCACGGGGTGTTGAACCTCCCGCTGCTGTTCGGCCTCGGCGCGCTGCATGGCACCGCGCGGGTCTTCATTGGCCCGGCGCTTTCGGCGGTGACGCCCAATATCGTGCCGCTGCGGCTGATCCCGCGCGCGATCGCGATCAATTCGATGGCGTGGCAGACGGGTACGGTGTTCGGCCCTGCGGTCGCCGGCCTGCTGTTCGCGCAGCAAGCCACTTTGCCCTACTGGACGTCGACCGGGCTGCTGATCCTGGCCGCGATCATGATCTTCCGCATGCGCCGGCTGCCCCCGCCGGCTGAAAACCGCAAGGCCCATCCCTTCAGCCAGCTCGTCGGCGGCATGACGTTCGTGTGGAACGACCGCTTCCTGTTCGGCTGCGTCTGCCTCGATCTGTTTGCCGTGCTGCTCGGCGGCGCGACCGCGCTGCTGCCGGTCTATGCGCGCGATATCCTGATGGTCGATGGGTTGCCGGTCGGCGCCAACGGCCTAGGCATCATGCGCGCCGCCCCTGGCGCGGGCGCGGTGCTGGTCGCGCTGCTGCTGTCGCGCAGGCCGCTGGCGAGCGGGGTGGGTGCCAAGATGCTGATCGCGGTGGCGGTCTATGGCGCGGCGACGATCGGCTTCGGACTCTCGCGCAATTATTTTCTTTCACTCGCCATGCTGGCGGCGCTGGGCGGGGCGGACATGATTTCGGTGTTCATCCGCGGCACGCTGATCCAGCTGCACACCCCCGATGCGGTACGCGGCCGCGTCTCGGCCATTTCCGGCCTTGCCATCTCGGCCTCCAACGAGCTCGGCGAAATGCAATCGGGCATCGCCGCTGCGTTGCTGGGGGCAACCGGCGCGGTTGTGTTTGGCGGCGTGGGTGCCATATTCGTAACCGTGCTGTGGGCGGTCTGGTTTCCCGAGCTAAGACGGGTCCGGACCTTCTCAGACGAACGACTTCACCAGAAGGAGCTTGCGACATGAAAGCGGCCAATATCCTCGCCACGATCGGCAACACCCCGCACATTCGCCTCTCCCGCCTGTTTCCCGGCCACGAGGTATGGGTGAAGAGCGAGCGCGCCAATCCCGGCGGATCCATCAAGGACCGCATCGCGCTGGCCATGATCGAGACCGCCGAAGCAGACGGCAGCCTCAAGCCCGGCGGCACGATCGTCGAGCCGACTTCGGGGAACACCGGGATCGGCCTCGCCATGGTCGCGGCGGTCAAGGGCTACAAGCTGATCCTCGTCATGCCCGAATCGATGTCGATCGAGCGGCGGCGGTTGATGCTGGCATACGGTGCCAGCTTCGACCTCACTCCGCGCGAAAAGGGCATGAAAGGCGCGATTGCCCGCGCGCTTGAGATCATCGAGGAAACGCCCGGCGCGTGGATGCCCGCGCAGTTCGACAATCCCGCCAACGTCGCCATTCATGTGCGCACGACGGCGGCCGAAATCCTTGCCGATTTCGCCGATGCACCGATCGATGCGCTGATCACCGGGGTCGGCACCGGCGGCCACCTCACTGGCTGCGCCGAAATGCTCAAGGATCACTGGCCGGCGATGAAGGCCTGGGCGGTGGAGCCGACACTGTCGCCGGTGATCTCGGGCGGCCAGCCTGCGCCGCACCCGATTCAGGGCATTGGCGCCGGGTTCATTCCGGGGAACCTCCACACCAAGTCCATCGACGGCGCGATCCAGGTCGATCCCGCAGATGCCAAGGAATGGGCCCGCCGCGCCGCGCGCGAGGAAGGCATGCTCGTGGGCATCAGCTCGGGCGCAACGCTGGCGGCCATCGCGCAGAAGCTGCCCGACCTGCCCGCCGGCAGCCGCGTGCTCGGCTTCAACTACGACACCGGCGAGCGCTATCTATCGGTGCCGGACTTCCTGCCGGAGTAAGCAGACGGTGGCCTTGGAACGAATCGACTACGCCGATGGCGAAACAGCGCTGACCGGATGGGTCGCATGGCCCCAGAGGACCATGCGTGGGGCCGTGCTCGTTCTTCCGACGATTATGAACCCCAACGCGCCAATAGAACGGCGCGCGGCGATGCTGGCCGATGCCGGCTTCGTCGCAATGATCGCCGATTTCTACGGCGAGCCGGTGCGCGATTTCGAGCATTCGCGGGCGTTGTCCGGAGTTCTGCGCGGATCGGTCGATGGTTACCGCGCGCGCCTGCGTGCCGGGCTCGCGGCGCTGACCAGCCTTCCCGAGACGCAAGAGCTCAAGGTCGCCGCTGTTGGCTATTGCATGGGCGGACAGGCCGCGCTCGAACTGGCGCGGGACGGGGCGGACCTCGTGCTCGCCGCCAGTTTCCACGGCCTGCTTGATACGGGACGGCCCGCGGAGCCGGGCACAGTCAAGGCGCGGATCTTCGTCAGCCACGGTGATGCCGATCCGCTCGCCCCGCGCAGCCAAGTACTGGATTTCTGGCAGGAAATGGACGCTGCCGGGGCGAACTGGCACTTCCACGCCTATAGCGGCGTGCTCCATGGCTTCACCGATCCCGGCAGCGATGGGCGCGGCATGGCCGCCATCGGCTATGACTCGAGCGCCGACCGGCAGAGCTGGGCCGCGCTGATGAGCCTGTTTGACGAAGTGTTCTGATCAGGGTTTTGTGATCAGGCGGCGAAGGCTTCGGCCGGCAGCCCCATGACCGTTTCCGAACCGGCCTCGACCTCGTGCCGCAACGCGCTGGCCTGCGGCGCAAAGCGCAGCGCCCAATGCTTGGCGCAGAGCAGCTTGGCCTCGTAGAACGGCTTGTCTTCGGTGCCTGCCGCCAGCGCAGCCGAGGCGACTTTCGCCATCTTCAGCCACATCAGGCCGAGTGAGACCACGCCGGTCAGCGTCATGTAGGGATAAGCGCCCGCGCCCAATGCATTGCGATCTGCCATAGCATTCTGCATGAACCACAGGGTCGCGGCCTTGAGGTGACCAGTGGCCTTGGCCAGTTTTTCGGCGACCAACGCAACGGCGGCATCCGCGCCTTCGCCAACCGCGCATTCGTCATCGATGGCCTTGAACAACAGTTGGATCGCGCGGCCACCATTAAGCGCCAGCTTGCGGCCGACAAGGTCCATCGCCTGAACGCCGTTTGCGCCCTCATAGATCATTGCGATGCGGGCATCGCGCACGAACTGGTCCATGCCGTTTTCGGCAATATAGCCGTGCCCGCCCCAGACCTGCTGCATGTCGGTGGCGGTCTTGTAGCCCATGTCGGTGCCGTAACCCTTGATGATAGGCGTGAGCAGGCTGATCAGATCGTCAGCCGCCTGCCGCTCCGCCTCGCTCGCCGCCTTGTGCGCCAGATCGACCTGCAGCGCGCCCCACAGGCACAGCGCGCGCATGCCCTCGATGAAGGTGCGCGCATCCATCAGCATGCGGCGCACATCGGGGTGCACGATGATCGGATCGGCCTTCTGCGCTGGCTCTGCCGGGCCGGTGAGCGCGCGGCCCTGCCGCCGCTCCAGCGCATAGCGGGCCGCGTTCTGATAGGCGGCCTCGGCCTGCCCCAGGCCTTGGATGCCGACACCGAGCCGCGCCGCGTTCATCATGATGAACATCGCGGCGAGGCCCTTGTTCTCCTCGCCCACCAGCCAGCCGGTCGCGCCGTCGTAGTTCATCACGCAGGTCGCGTTGCCGTGAATGCCCATCTTGTGCTCGATTGAGCCGACCGAGACGGCATTGCGCGCGCCCAACGTACTGTCATCGTTCACGAGGAACTTGGGCACGATGAACAGGGAGATACCCTTGCTCGATTCGGGTGCGCCGGGGGTTTTGGCCAGCACGAGATGGATGATATTCTCGCTGAGATCGTGATCGCCCGCCGAAATGAAGATCTTCGTCCCACTGATCGCATAGGTGCCGTTGCCTTGCGGCTCGGCGCGGGTGCGGATCAAGCCGAGATCGGTACCGCAGTGCGGCTCGGTCAGGTTCATGGTCCCGAGCCATTCGCCGCTGATCATCTTTGGCAGGTAGAGCGCCTGCTGATCGGGCGAGCCCTTGGAGGCCAGCGCCGAAATCGCCCCGTTGGCGAGGCCCGGATACATCGCGAACGCCATGTTCGCGCTGCACAGGTATTCCTCCATCATGAAGCCCATGACATGCGGCAGGCCTTGCCCACCCAGCGCCTCGGGCGCGGCCAAAGTGCCCCAGCCCGCCTCGACATAGCGGCGATAGGCCTCCTTGAAACCCGCCGGTGTCGTTACGCTGCCATCGGGATGGCGGGTGCAGCCCTCGCGGTCGCCCGACAGGTTCAGCGGGGCGAGCACCTCGTTCACGAAGCGTCCGGCTTCCTCGATCACGCTGTCGGTGAGATCGCGGGTGGCGACCGCGAACCCGGACAGATGGCCATAGCTTTCAAGGTCGATGAGCTCGTTGACGACAAAACGGGTGTCGCGGGTCGGTGCCAGGTAAACGGGCATGGATCGTATCCTCTCGGCTTATTCGCTTGGCGGTGCTCGCCCGTCGGTCTTTTCGCGGTCGACCAGCAGCGCAACGAAGCTGGTCAACTCCGCGATCGTCGCCGCAATATCGGCCTGCTGCTGCTTGAGATCGTCGATCCGCTCGCGGCACTTGTCGATGGTGACGCGGCGCTGCTTGGCGCGGCCATCACCCAGGTCGTAGAGATCGATCATGTCGCGAATTTCGGAAAGGCTGAAGCCCACGTTCTTGGCGCGCATGATCCACGCCAGCCGCGCCCGGTCGCGCTTGCTGTAGATCCGCGCGAGGCCCGAGCGGGTCGGCGCGATCAGGCCCTCGTCTTCATAGAACCGCAGCGCCCGCGCGGTGACGCCGAATTCGGCGGACAGATCGGAAATGGTGAACTGCTCGCGCGCCAAGGCATCGGGCTGGTGCAAGTGCCCGGTGTGATCGCCCGTGCCGGCCGGCCCGACGCGGCGCACCAGCGGCTGAATGGCAGAAGCCTGAATCGGAGAGACGGCCTGAATCGGAGAGACGGGGCGGGAAGACATGCTTCACGACCTAACTGCCCTTTACGTAAGCGTCAATCTTGGATGCGCTGCAACGCGCCTTCGGGCGTGAGCCGGCGATAGAAGCAACTCGCCGCGAGCGTGTGGCAAGCCGGCCCTGCCGCCTCGACCCTCAACTCCAGTGCGTCCTGGTCACAGTCGACGCGAATCTCGATCACCTTGAGCACATGGCCGGAGCTTTCGCCTTTCATCCAGAGCCGCCCGCGCGAGCGCGAGTGGAAATGGGCAAGGCCCGTGGCGCGCGTCTGCGCGATCGCTTCGAAATCCATATGTGCCACCATCAGCAAGTGCCCGCTGGCGTGATCGAGCACGACCGCAGTGACCAGCCCGGCCGCATCGAAGCGCGGCATGAACACGAGGCCCTGCTCGCGCGCGTCGACTTCAGATGGGGTTTCGAAAGAATGCGTAGAAATGGGGTAATCCTTTCGCAAAATGATGCGGCGCGCGGTCGGTTTGTTGCACGATAACCACATGCCCGAACCAAAATCCATGCCGGTGTAACATCAGACTTTCCCCCTAACCGCCTATGCCCGAAGAGACACTGGTGGTTTGAGGGAACCATACACGAAGTGGCCGCAAGGGCACTTTGGGATACAAAAGTGCCGCAAGGCCAAAGTTCAGGGCAAACAGAGGGCCGAATGGCTGCGACCTCCCCGAAGTGAGGGCCCGAAACAAGGGCGGGTGGCGCGGCCAACGGAAAAAGAGTTTCGGCGGAGCCGAGCAGTTTCGACAAGCGGTCGGGGGCATCCGGAACCGCGAAACGCTTCAACCGCCGCACGAGTATCGTCACGCATCAGGATCGTCACGGGAACGCCCGGAGCCAACGCTCCGGGCGTCTTCTTTTTCGGAGCAGGCGATCACGCGGCAAGCGGCGTGTCACCATGGTCTGCGTGCTCTAACGCTTCGTCCAGCACCCGCGCAAAGCATGCGATCCGCACCCTTGCCACGCCGGCCTTGCGCAGCGCGATGATGCAAGCATCGGTTGTCGCGCCGCTCGTCATCACATCATCCACCAGAAGCACGCTCGCACCCTTGAGGCGCGCTGCCTGGCCCAGATGCGGCGTGATCGCACCGCGCAGCGCTTCGGCCCGCGCACGTCGGCCAAGCCCGCCCAGCGTCGGCGTGCGGCGCGAACGCACCAGCGCATCGACCAGCAGCGGTTGCCCTATGGCCCGGGCAATTCGCGCGGCGAGCAGCGCAGACTGGTTGAACCCGCGCTCCCACAACCGCCAGCGGTGCAGCGGCACGGGCACGACCAGCCATTCGCCATCAAGCGCAGGCAAGCGCTGCAGCATCAGCCGTGCAAGCAACTCCGCCAGCGCGATTCGCTTGCCGCGCTTGAACGCCAGCACCAGATCGCGCGAGGCCTCGTTGTAGAGCGTGGCCGCCGCGATCCCGGCATGGCGCGGCGGGCTGACCATGCACGGCGCACACAGCGCCTCCCCATCACGCACCAGACTGTCGGGCAGCGGGCGCTGGCATGCGCTGCACGCAGGCTCGCCCGGTACGGCCAGCTTGGTCCAGCACGCGGCGCAGAGGCCGCCCTGCTGCGCCAGCGCATCGCCGCACAGCGGGCAGCGCGGCGGGAACACCAGATCGATCAACGGAGCCAGAAGCGCGGGTTTCGCCATGGCCCCAGTTGTCCGCCCGCGCGGCGAGAATGGCAAGAGGGGCTTGGCATACGAATGGGCAGGGGACTTGGCATTTGGCGCGCGGCGCGGCAGGGCAGAGGCGATGGCCACGCTCCCTCCCCCGACAATCTTTGCCCCCGCCCGCCGCCGCGCGGTCCGCCAACGCATGCGCGTGCTGCAGCGCCATCCCGATGCCGCGCGCTATCTGGCGGAAGACATGGCCGAGGACGTGCTCGATCGCCTATCCTTCCTGCGCCATGAGCCGACGCGCGCACTGCTGGTGGGGGATACAACCGACCTGCTGACCAATGCGCTGGCGGCCCGCGGCTGCACCGTGGTGCGTGCTGACCCCGCACCGCTTGGCGATGAGCTGCCGCTCGACGAGGAGCAGCCTTGGCCCCCTGAAACATCGGGTCAAGCTGGGTTCGATCTCATCGCCCATCTTGGCACGCTCGGCACGGTTAACGACCTGCCCGGCGCGCTGGTCCATATCCGCCGCGCGCTGGCGCCGGAGGGCCTTGCGATCATGAGTTGGTGCGGCGTGGGTAGCGTCCCCGCCTTGCGCGCAGTGATGGTCGCCGCCGATGGCGAGCGCCCTGCCCCGCGCATCCACCCGCAAGTCGATGTGCGCGCCGGCGGCGATCTGCTGCAGCGCTGCGGCTTTGCCGAACCGATGAGCGACAGCCGCACACTCGATGTGCGCTACGCGAGCCTTGCGCGACTGGTGAAAGACCTGCGCGCGCAAGGCCTTTCCAGCTGCCTCGCCCGGCCCGGTCCGCCACTGGGCAAAGCCGGGTGGGCACGCGCTGAGGCCGCCTTTGCCGAAGCTGCCGACACGGATGGGCGCGTGACCGAGCGCTTTGCGATCCTGACACTGAGCGGGTGGGCCAAGGCGCTGCGGCAGCCGAAGTTCTGAAAGCTGCCTCCGGCGGGCAAGGGTTATCACCCTTGCATCCAGGGATTGTGGAGATGGGCGCTAAAATGCCGGCGCGACGCAACGCCGCACCGCCGAAGGCCCCTCTTACCCCAAAGCTGCCTGCGCCGCCGCCAGCCGCGCAATCGGCACGCGGTAGGGGCTGGCCGACACGTAATCGAGCCCGACTTTCTCGCAAAAGGCAATCGAGGCCGGATCGCCGCCGTGTTCGCCGCAAATGCCGAGCTTGATATCGGGCCGGGTTTCGCGTCCGCGCACCGCTGCCATTTCGACCAGTTGGCCCACGCCTTCGATATCGAGGCTGACGAACGGATCGCGCGGATAGATGCCCTGTTCGACGTAGGGCCCGAGGAAGCGCGCGGCATCGTCGCGGCTGACGCCGAGCGTGGTCTGCGTGAGGTCATTGGTGCCGAAGGAGAAGAACTTGGCTTCCTCGGCGATTTCGCCTGCCATCAGCGCGGCGCGCGGCAGTTCAATCATCGTGCCGACGAGGTATTCGAGGCGGCGGCCCTTCTCGGCGAACACGGCCTGCGCGGCGCGATCGACCAGCGCGCGCAGGATTTCCAGGTCCTTGCGCGTGGCGACAAGCGGGATCATCACTTCGGGGATCGGCGCATCGCCGCTCTTGTCGGCCACGTCGCAGGCGGCCTCAAAGATCGCGCGGGCCTGCATCTCGTAGATCTCAGGGAACGTGATGCCGAGCCGGCAGCCGCGGTGGCCGAGCATGGGGTTGAACTCGTGGAGTTCACCCGCGCGGCGCTTGAGGTGATCGACACCGAGGCCGGTGGCTTCGGACAGCTCGGCAAATTCGCCCTCGCCATGCGGCAGGAATTCGTGGAGCGGCGGATCGAGCAGACGGATGGTGACCGGGAGCCCGGCCATGACTTCGAAGATCGCAGTGAAATCAGCGCGCTGTTCGGGCAGAAGTGCATCCAGCGCGCGGCGGCGGGTGGCTTCATCCTCGGCCAAAATCATCTGACGAACCAGCGAGATACGACCTGCATCGAAGAACATGTGTTCGGTGCGGCACAGCCCCACGCCCTCTGCGCCGAACTGGCGCGCGACCTGGCAATCGAGCGGGGTTTCGGCGTTGGCGCGCACTCTCATGCGGCGGTGCTGATCGGCCCACTCCATCAGCACGGCAAAATCGCCGACCAGTTCGGGTTCGACCATCGCGACTTCGCCGAGCATGACATCGCCGGTCGAGCCATCGAGCGTGATGACGTCGCCTTCCTTGATCTCGCGGTTACCCATGCGCGCGGTGCGGCTGGCCATGTCGATCGAGAGGCCGGATGCGCCCGAGACGCAAGGGCGGCCCATGCCGCGTGCCACGACCGCCGCGTGGCTGGTCATGCCGCCGCGCGCGGTGAGCACGCCCTTGGCGGCGTGCATTCCGTGAATGTCCTCGGGGCTGGTTTCTACGCGCACAAGGATGACGTTCTCACCCATCTGGGCGCGGTGTTCGGCCGAATCGGCATCGAACACGACCATGCCGGTGGCCGCGCCGGGCGAGGCCGGAAGTCCGCGCGTGAGCACATCGCGCGCGGCCTTGGGATCGAGCGTGGGGTGGAGCAGCTGGTCGAGCGCCATCGGATCGATGCGGCGCACGGCGGTCGCCTCGTCGATCAGGCCCTCACCCACCATATCGACCGCCATCTTGAGCGCGGCCTTGGCGGTGCGCTTGCCCGAGCGGGTCTGCAGCATCCACAGTTTGCCCTGCTCGACGGTGAATTCGATGTCCTGCATGTCCTTGTAGTGCAGTTCGAGCAGATCGAACACGCGCGCCAGCTCGCCGTAGGCATCGGGCATCGCTTCTTCCATCGAGAGCGGCTTGGCCCCGGCCCGCTCGCGTGCGGCTTTCGTCAGGTATTGCGGGGTGCGGATGCCGGCGACGACATCCTCGCCTTGCGCATTGACCAGCCATTCGCCGTAATAAGCGCGCTCTCCGGTCGCGGGATCGCGCGTGAACGCTACGCCGGTGGCGGAGGTTTCGCCCATGTTGCCGAAGACCATGGCTTGGACGTTGACCGCGGTGCCCCAGTCATGCGGGATGGCGTTGAGGCGGCGATAAACCTTGGCCCGGTCGCTTTCCCAAGATTCGAACACCGCGCCGATTGCGCCCCACAGCTGTTCGTGGACATCTTGCGGGACCGGGCGGCCGAGTTCTTCCTCGACGATGGCCTGATACTGCGCGACGATCGCCTGCCAATGCTCCGCGCCCATCTCCACATCGGCGTAAAAGCCGTTGTCTTCCTTGATGATTTCGAGCGCATCTTCGAACCGGTGGTGATTGAGCCCGAGCACGACGTCAGAGTACATCTGGATAAAGCGGCGGTAGCTGTCCCACGCGAAGCGCGGATCGCCCGACCCGGCGGCGAGACCCGCGACGGTGATGTCGTTGAGCCCGAGGTTGAGCACCGTGTCCATCATGCCCGGCATCGAGACGCGCGCGCCGGAGCGGACCGAGACGAGCAGCGGATTGGCGGTATCGCCGAAGGTGCGGCCCGTTGCGGCTTCAACGTGGGCGATGCCGTTCGCGACACCGGCGCGCAGCGCGTCGTCGAAGGTCTTGCCCGCGGCATTATAGGCTGTGCAGACTTCGGTGCTGATGGTGAAGCCGGGGGGCACCGGAAGGCCGATCCCGGCCATTTCAGCGAGGTTTGCGCCCTTGCCGCCGGTGATGGTCTTGTCGCGCGAACGGGGATCGGTGTTGGAAGCTCCGCCTCCGAAGTGGAATAGGTATGCGCTCATGCCGCCGCCATAGCTCCCTGCGTCCGTTGTTCGTGCCGGATTCGACCCCGCCTCTAGCCTTCTATGCGGGAAAAGTCCGCTACTTTGTGCACTGCAGCACGGAACCGGTCAAGCAGCCCAAGCCGCGCTGCCCGTTTGGCCGGATCGGCATCGTTGACAATCACGGCCTCAAAGAACGTGTCGATTGGTCCGCGCAAGGACGCGAGTGCGGCCATCGCGGCGGTGAAGTCCTCCTCCGCGACGGCGGCTTCGGCTTGCGGCTCGGCCACATCGAGCGCGGCGATGAGCGCGGCTTCGGCGGGTTCGCGGGTGTAGACGGCCTCGGCGGGCGAGTACTCTTCCTTCTTGAGGATATTTGCGGCGCGCTTGTAGCCGGCGAGGAGGTTTGTGCCGTCCTCGGTGGTGACGAAGGCCTGGAGGGCGTGGACGCGTGCGAGCAGGCGGACGAGATCGTCCTCCCCGCCGAGCGCGAAGACCGCGTCGATGAGATCGTGGCGGATGCCGGCTTCACGTTGCTGGACTTTTAGGCGGTCGGCGAAGAAGGCGACGAGGTGATTTCGGGTAGAAATGTAAAGGGCGTATTGCTCTGCACGAAATTGCTCGTCTGCGAGCTTTGGCGTAAGCACTTCATCGAGATAGCGTTCAATTGCATCGCCTTCCTGAGAAAGTTCAGCATCAACCAAAGCGCAGTCAATTGCCTCTGCCTTCTTACGTTCGGCG
>JBJXEK010000151.1:0-16532 GCA_046155055.1 Novosphingobium sp.
TGTCCGACAGTATCGCTGTCCTCGGCGATAACGAGCAAGCCATAGTCCGTTACTGGAAACCTACCGAAATACCCGGTCAGTGCGGTAACGCTGGTGCGGATCCAGGACAGCACCAGAGGCCGGCTCAGTCCGGCTCCTCCATCGGCAAAGGCGACCCGCATTGCGCTATCACCAACGGGAATCTGGATCGCGCCTGGCTGCTTGAGAGCGGCGTAGAGATCGTCGGGATCGTCGTAGCCCTTGCCCGATGTTACCTCGAACGGGATTGCCGCGCCGACTAATCCGGCAATTCCTGCCAGGAGCACAGTCCGCCGATCGGTTTGGCTCAGCCGCAAGACGGTTTCACCAATGACGGTTCAACCTGCGGCCGAACACTGCCCGCTGCCTTGGCAATAAAGCAGAAGATTGGTGCGATTGCACATCGCGCAAGGATGAGCAGGCCGCTTTCAAGCTGCGCCGCTGTGGTAGCGCAGATACTGCGAAACGTGACTTGATTCATGAGCACATTCTCGAAAGAGGGCCGGCTGGCTGGCAGGGCGGGGTCATCTCAATCCCGCTGGTTTATCGGGAGACGGCTTGATAGCCGGGTTCTGGTGGCCCCATTCAGGATCAGCGCCTGGCCTGCGGTGTCGCGCCGAAATCCGCGCGATCAGCGCTTCGTTCAGTGACAAGTGTCGGCGCTATATCGAGCGTAAGCAGTCGCTCGATATAATGTTGCAGGTAGCTTTCGCGCTCGGCCGGACTGATCCGGCCCGGACCATATACGACAAACGGTTTGATCACGCTGAAGCCGGTAAACGCGAAAATGCCGCGATGAATTGGGAACAATATATCTTCGATCGGGGCATAAATCCCGTCGGCCGAATAGACATCGTCGAACCCGCCAACCGACACCGCACACATTGCGCGCTTGCCGGCAAAGAACCCGCCTTCGAACCAGCGCCCGCCGCCATAGGCACGGCCGACCGCAAACACGCGATCGACCCAGCCCTTGAGGATCGCGGGCAGACCAAGCCACCAGATCGGGAACTGGAACACCAGCGTGTCGCACCAGGCGAGCTTGTCCATCTCGGCCTGAAGTTCGGGCACAAAGCCGCCATGACCACTGGCATGCGCTTCTTCTGTCTGCTGGCGCAGTTGGTCTGGATTGGCGGTTGTCAGGAAGTTGCGGCGGTCTGACACGGGATCGAAACCCATGGCATAGAGGTCTGACACCTTCACCTCATGCCCGGCGCCGATGAGGGCGGCGACGCCATTGCGCAGCATCGCGCCGTTAAAGCTGCTCGGCTCAGCATGAGCAAATACAATGAGAACCCGCATACAATCCCTTCAGCCCGACCGCCGCCTCTTGCTCAGGCCGCCTCTTGCTCAAGCTGCATCTTGTTCAAACAAGGCCAGCAAGAGCGAGGACGGCGTCCATCCCCGGTGCGGTGATCGATGGCCCCGGCTCGATTGGTTCGCGTGGTACGCCGAGCCGGTTGACCCAGGCGGTGCGGTAGCCGAACCAGGCGGCACCGGCTGCGTCCCATCCGCCAAAGGCGGCAAAGCCGATCCTCGACTTGGGCAGACCGAACGCATCTGGCGCCATAGCATAGGCCGCTCTAGCGGGCTTGAACTGGCGAACGCGGTCTGTGCTCAGCACCTGTTCGAACAGCTCGGCAATGCCGTTGCGGGCCATATTGGCGCGGAGCGTCGCCTCGCTGAGATTTGAGAG
This sequence comes from Novosphingobium sp., assembly GCA_046155055.1. Lineage (GTDB taxonomy): Bacteria > Pseudomonadota > Alphaproteobacteria > Sphingomonadales > Sphingomonadaceae > Novosphingobium. The sequence continues at coordinate 1,715 of JBJXEK010000151.1, forward strand.
GAAGCCGAGGCGGACACCGGCAGCACGCAGCTTCAGCAGCGCGGGGCGGACGTCGGGCCAGATATCGAGCTGGGCATAAGCATCAACCAGCGAACTTCGATCACGGTCGCTCAGCACGAGTTGCAGCGCCTCGGCGGTGTAGCGCAGGGATGCATCGGCAAGAGCGTCAAATCCGGCATACTGCCCTGCGGACGTGTAGAGCCAAGCATATCCGAATAGCTTGGCGTTCCACTGCAGGGCAAGCGCCTCGCCACGATCGGGAAAGAGCCGTTTCGCCAGCGCGCCGACCGGGCGCGGGTCGAAGATCGGGAAGCCATCAAAAGCAATGGCATCGACGATCGGGACTGGCGCGGCACGGGCGAACTGGGGGAGGGTTGCTGCGGCCAGCGCGAGCGCGCTGATGGTGTCTCGGCGGGTGAGCAAGGATAGGGTTGCATCGTAGGTCATGGCTGGATTTTTTCTGGTTACAGGGATTTGGTTTCGCCGCCGTCCATCCGCAAACTCGATCCGGTCATCCAGCGGGCTTGTGGCGACAGTAAAAAGGCGATGAGCGTTGCAATGTCGTCTGGCTGACCGAACCGGGAGATACCGGCTTCCTGAGCATAAGTGTGCAGTGCGTCCTTGAACGCAAGACCGCGAGCCGCCGCGAAATGCTCGATCATCGCTATGCGCCGGCCTGTCATCACTGCGCCTGGAAGGATGGTGTTGACCTGTACATCGTCCGCCAAGCCGCGGTCGGCAAAGGCTTTGGCGAGGCCAGAGATCGCAGCATTGATCGCGGAAACACCAGCAAGCATGGCGCTGGGCGTTTCGGCGCTTGCCCCCGACATGAAGATCAGCGACCCGCGCGAACGCACAAGTTGCGGCCAACCGACCGTGGCAAGACGGCGGGCGCCGTGGAATTTGAGCGAGAGCCCTTCCTCCCATTGCGCATCGGTCATTGCCAGCAATTCGGCCTGCGGCACGGCACCGGCGATGTTGACGATCGCATCGATCGTCGCGGATTGCTCCAATGTACCCGCAATCACATGCAAGGCGGCCTGCGGATCGCGCAGGTCCTGAACAATCGGCAACGGCTCTGCCCCAGCTGCGCGGATATGCGCTGCGGTTTCCTCAAGGTCGTGTTCGCTGCGGGCCACCGCGACGACAAGATCGAAATCCCCGGCCAGGCGTATCGCGGTCGCACGGCCGATACCGCGGCTCGCGCCGGTGACGATGACAGTACGGCGCACGGTCATCACCGCATCGCCCGATCGACGATCAGCGTGTCTGTGTACTGGCGAAAGCTGGCGAGCGCGCCATCGCTGACTGTCCAGAGATGCGCGAACGCGGCATCGAGCGTCTTCCTGGTGGTGCGGTGAACGCCCCCGTAGTGGCCGGTGGCAACGACGACATCGCCCGCGTCGATGATGCTCGCCGCAATAACCGTCACATCCTCCCAATCGGCCATCATCGGCGCGAGAATCCCTTCGGCGACCGCCGTCCGGCCACGCCCGACCGCGCGATAGGGCCAGCCCTCCATGCCGATCCAGATGATGTCTTCCGCCATTGCACCAAGCGCGGAAGCGGCATCGCCGGTGGCTAGCGCTTCGTAAAAGAACGCGACGGCGTCACGATTGCTGCTCATCTTTTTTCATTCCATCTGGGGAGGGGCACCAACCCGACCCGATGAGGGGCAGTGGCCCGCAGTGCGCTACACAGAGGCTGTTGCCGGCGGGTTCCAGCCAAGACGGAACCACACCGGCAACGGTTAACCGGGTCAGTGCTGGGCGTCAGCGCCCGGCAAAGGCGATCTTGATTTCGCTTGCGACGAGCGGCACATTTTCCTCGAGCGCGAAGTGGCCTGCGTCGAGCCAGACGAGTTTGGCCTTGGGCAGATCGCGAGTGAACGCCTCGGCGCCGGCAGGGATAAAGAACGGGTCGTTCTTGCCCCAAACGATCAGGGTCTTGGGCTGATACTGCCGGAATGCGGCGTGCCAGCTGTCGTATAGTGCGACGTTTGCCTTGTAGTCGGACAGCAGATCAAGCTGATACGCATCAGTCCCGGGCCGATCGAGCAAGGCTTGATCATGGACCCAGTTGTCCGGGCTGATCGCCTCGGGATTCTTCGCGCCGAAGCTGTACTGGAGTTTTGTCGTTTCGGGCTTGAGGAAGGTTCGTGCCGCAGCCTCGGTCGTCGCGTCGCGCTTTGCCCAGAGCGGCAGGAACACCTGCTTGGGCAAATCGCCGACGCCTTCGAGATAGCCGTTGGCGTTCTGGATCACGAGACCCTTCACTCGTTCGGGGTGCGATGCAAAGATGCGGAAGCCAATCGGCCCGCCATAATCCTGCATGTAGAGGATGTAGGACGTGACATGCAGCCGATCGAGAAGCCCGGTTACATGCGCTGTCAAATTATCGAAGGTATAGGCAAACTCTTTGCTCGATGGCGCATCAGACTGGCCAAAGCCGACATAGTCCGGTGCGATCACGTGGAACTTGTCGGCCAGCGCCGGGATCAGTTCGCGGTACATGTGCGACGAAGTCGGGAAACCATGCAGCAGCACGATGGTCGGCGCATCCGGACGCCCCGCCTCGCGATAGAATATCTTCAAGCCATCAACCGTGGCAGTTCGGTAGAAAGTCTGGGCCGGTGCAGGTGCGGCAGGTGCAGGTTCGGCGGGTGCAGCGGGCGACGCATGCGCGGGGAGCGCGGTCGCGGCGAGCAGGACGGCGGCGGCGGAACTAAGCGGATTGGTCACGGGAATCTCCTTGTAACCGTTGTAACTAAGGTTCAAAGGTGTCATTGCAATGGCGACCTGTCAAGACCTATTTTATCGGTTACAGCTTGATTGCATTGCCAGCCGACGACAAAGATGGGACGTTATGATCATGCACCAGGAGCAGTTTTTCGGAGACTTTCGCGAGGGTCTGCCCTTTCTGGGCGGCAGCCTGTGGATCGATTTCATAAACACCATGCCGGTCATCAAGGGCGTGGCACTCGATCTGCTCAGCGATGGGCCGGCCCTTGCAAGCTGGGCGCGTCAGGCCAACATCGAGACCAAGCACGCGACTGAAGCCGACGACCCAGGCGCACTGCACGCGTTGCGGTCGCAACTCTCGAATGCGTTCGACCGGCTTGCTGCGTCAGAGCCGCTGCAGCTGGATCTTGTTTCGGTGATCAATCAACTGATTGAACGCTCAGCGATCAGACGCCGACTGGCTGATGCTGGCGCAACCATCATGCTGGAAGAACATATCGAACTCGCCGGCCCGCCAATCGCAAGCGCGGTTGCCTGGGACTTCGCCCAATTCCTTGGCGATTTCGAACACCAGCGGCTCCGCCACTGCGACAACCCGGCCTGCACGATGCAGTTCTACGATATCGGCAAGAACAACCGTCGGCGCTGGTGCACCATGTCGTTGTGCGGCAACCGCGACAAGGTGGCCCAGTATCGTGGCAGGAAGGCGGCCGGTCGTGCGGCCCCCTCCGCGCACTCGAATGAATCAGATTGAGCGGTGCCGGGTCGGGTTCAGATGCGCCGAGCACGTCTAGCAGTCGCCCCTCCTTCACCGTTTTGGTGACCTTCGTCGCGAGCGTCTTTAGCGAGGCTAGCAGGTTCTTCTGGTTGTGGTCTCAGTGCCATGGCGTGAAGTCCGCGCCCCGCGCGAGGGTGCCGTACTCTTCGATCACGATGGTGGTGCCGTAACTGCGGATCATATGCTCGGCGCGCAAGGATAGCGTGATCCGGTTCACCTGAACGAGGCTGGAGCCGACGGCATCGGCAATTTCGGCTTGCGGCATCGGCAGGCGGAATTTCCACACATCCTTCAGGTTCAGCGATTTGAATCGGTTGGCAAATTCCAGCAGCAGATGAACAATCGAATTGCGGGTTCTCCGCCGGCCGCAATTCGCGAGCCATTCGCGGGATGTCAAACCAGCATGATCTGCCATTGCGATTTGCCGCGTGCCTTGCGACACACTGGTGTCATGACCGACGACGACATCAATCACGAGCTGACCGGCCCCAAGTTCTATAGGGCCGAGCAGGAAGCCGGCTTTATCGAGGCGCAGCCGCGGATCACGCCGCAGCAGCAGGATCCGGCCTATCGGCTGGCGTTTCGCGACACCGATTTTCTGCTGCGCGAGGAGTTGCGGCCGGTGCGCTTTCAGCTCGAGCTGCTCAAGCCCGAGATGCTGCTGGATGAAGCCGCGATCGGCTCGACTCTGGTGATCTACGGCTCGGCGCGGATCCCTGCGCCCGAGGAGGCTGAGGCGCTGCGGGACGCTGCGGTGACGCCCGAACAGAAGGCGGTTGCCGAGCGGTTGATTGCCAAGACGCGCCATTATGATGAGGCGCGCAAGCTGGGCTTCATCGCGAGCAAGAGCGCCGTGGTGGAAAATGGCGAGCGCCAGTTCGTGATTTGCTCGGGCGGCGGGCCCTCGATCATGGAAGCGGCCAACCGCGGCGCAGCCGAAGCCGGGGCGGAATCGATCGGGCTCAACATCGTGTTGCCGCACGAGCACGCACCCAACGGCTATGTCACGCCGCACCTCTCGTTCCAGTTCCACTACTTCGCGCTGCGCAAGATGCATTTCCTGCTGCGCGCGCGGGCGGTGGCGGTGTTCCCCGGCGGGTTCGGCACATTCGACGAGTTCTTCGAGCTGCTAACCTTGATCCAGACGGGCAAGATGCAGCCGATCCCGATCCTGCTGTTCGGCGCGGATTACTGGAACCGGGTGATCAATTTCGAGGCGATTGCCGAGGAAGGCGTGATCAATCGCGCGGATCTGGCGCTGTTCCACATGGTTGAAACTGCCGAGGAGGCCTGGGGGCACATCACCAAGTTCTATGGGCTGGAAACTGCCTGAGCCCCGCCATGACCACTTTTCGGACTGCGCGGCTTGTCCTGCGCCCGGCCTGTGCCGGAGACCTCGAGGCGCTTCACGCGATCATGCGCCAGCCGCGCGCCATGGCCTACTGGTCCACGCCGCCGCACGAGAGCCGCGAACAGACGGCCGATTTCCTCGATGGCATGATGACGATCCCGCAGGGGCAGGGCGAGGATTTCGTGATCGAGCATGGGGGCCGGCTGATTGGCAAGGCAGGGCTCTACCGGTTTCCCGAGATCGGTTACCTGCTCGATCCCGCGCTCTGGGGCAGGGGTCTGGCGTGCGAGGCACTGACAGCTGTGATCGACCGGGCCTTCACGGTGCATGATCTGCCGCGCATCCAGGCAGATGTCGATCCGCGCAACACGGCCTCGATCCGGTTGCTGGAGCGGCTGGGCTTTCACGAAACCCACCGGCAGGAGCGGACTTGGCTCGTGGGCGAGCAGTGGTGCGACAGCGTGTATTTCGCCCTTGTCCTGTCCTCCTTTCGCCCATTCGGGCGATTGGCGGATGCCTGAAAAACCGCCATCGCTAAGGCGAAGTGTGAGTTACCCTTGCCGGCGTAATGTCTGCCGGCCCGGATTTATAAAAAGGCCCCCGAATGTGAAGCAGATGTTGATTACCGTGAAAGTCTTTGCGTTCCTGAGTTTGCTGTTCGTGCCGTCCATCCTGCTCGTGCTGGGCCTGGGCTATCTGGTCCGCGATACCATGAACGGGTTTTTCGGATTGTTCGGCATCGCAGTGTTCATGACCAATCTCGTCTATGTCTTCACCGGCGAGCGCCGCCTGCGGCTGTGGCGCAAGCTTCAAGCCATTTCCGGAACGCAGGCGCAGGGCTGATCTTCAACGCACCGCGTGGTGCCCGAGCGGGCCGCTGCCCGCGCCAAATCCCGGCGCGGCAACCAGCGCGGCGCGGACGAATTGCCGGCCCTGCTCCACCGCGTCGGCAAGCGGCAGCCCCATGCCCAAGAAGGTGGCAATCGCGCTTGAGAGGGTGCAGCCGGTGCCGTGCGTGTGGCGGGTGGGAATGCGCGGCGCGGCAAATTCCTGAAAAGTGCCACCGGGCGCGAACAGCAGGTCCACCACGGTTTCGCCTGTGCCGTGTCCGCCCTTGACGAGCAGATGGAACTTGTGCGCGCGCGCCAGTGCCTGCCCGGCGGCAACGATGTCTTCCGGCGTACCGAGTAAAGCCCCCGTCAGTGCGGCCAGTTCGGGGAGGTTGGGGGTCAGCAGGGTGGCGAGGGGAAACAGCCCTTCGACCATGGCATCGACTGTTGCCGTATCCGCCAGCCTCGCGCCCGAGGTGGCAATCATCACCGGATCGAGCACGATGGGAAACCGCGCTGCGGCTTGCGCCGGCGCGGCTGCCAGCGCCGATGCAGCCGTGCGTACCGATGATGCGCTGCCGAGCATGCCGATCTTGACCGCGTCCACCCCGATATCATTTATGCACGAGGCGATCTGCTGGAGCAGCAGCTCGTCCGGCACCGCCTCGACCGCCTGCACGCCCAGGGTGTTCTGCGCGGTGATCGCGGTGATCGCGGTCATGGCATAGCCGCCGAGCATGGTAATCGTCTTGATATCCGCCTGAATGCCCGCGCCCCCGCTCGAATCCGAGCCGGCGATGGAGAGGATGCGGGGGACGCTCACCCCTTGAATTTGCGCGTCGTCGATGGCGGGAACTTGGCGTGCAGGGGCTTGGCGCGGGAGGGCCGGTCCACCAGTTCGCCGCCGCAATTGGGGCAGCGGTCGTCCATCGCGTCGGCACATTCGGCGCAGAAGGTGCATTCGACCGAGCAGATGAACGCGCCCGGGGCTTCCGCCGGAAGATCGGTGCCGCAGCGTTCGCAATCGGGGCGCATTTCGAGCATGGTCTGGTCCTTCGCTGGCAGCTGACTTCAGGAGGCCTTTCGCACGGCATCGCAGATCGTGTCGACCACCTGCTGCACCTCGGCAGCATCATCGCCCTCGGCCATCACTCGAATCACCGGCTCGGTGCCCGAAGGCCGGATGACCAGGCGACCGCGCCCGGCAAGCTGCGCTTCCGCTTCGGCGATCACGGCTTTGACGGTCGCCGCCTCGAGCGGCTTGCCCCCGGCAAAGCGCACGTTCTTGAGCAGCTGCGGCACGGGATCGAACAAGTGCAGCGTCTCGCTCGCCGGTTTGCCCGAAGCGACCAGCGCGGCCAGCACTTGCAGCGCGGCCACGGTGCCATCGCCGGTGGTGCCGTGGTCGGTCAGTATCATGTGGCCCGATTGTTCGCCGCCAACGTTGTAGCCGCCCTCGCGCATCTTCTCGAGCACATAGCGATCGCCCACCGCAGCGCGCACCAGTTCGAGCCCGAGCCCGTTCAGATACCGCTCGAGCCCGAGGTTGGACATGACCGTGGCAACCACGCCGCCGCCGCGCAGTGCGCCCAGCGCGTGCATCCGCCCGCCGATCAGCGCCATGATCTGGTCGCCGTCGACCGTCTGGCCCTTCTCGTCGACCACGATCAACCGGTCCGCATCGCCATCGAGCGCGATGCCGATATCGGCGCGCACTTCGCGCACGCGGGCCTTCAACGCATCGAGGTGAGTCGAGCCGACTCCGGCGTTGATGTTCTTGCCATTTGGCTCCACGCCGATGGCGATCACTTCGGCGCCCAGTTCCCACAATGCCGAAGGCGCAACGTGATAGGCCGCGCCGTTGGCGCAATCGACCACGATGCGCAGCCCGTCGAGCCTGACATTGTGCGGCAGCGAGGCCTTGACCGCGTGGATATAGCGGCCCCTTGCGTCTTCAATACGGCGGGCACGACCGACATCGACCGCATCGGCGAGTGGCATATCCTGCTCGATCATCGCTTCGATCGCGCGCTCGGCGTCGTCCGAGAGCTTGTAGCCATCAGGGCCGAACAGCTTGATGCCGTTGTCCTCGAACGGATTGTGGCTGGCCGAGATCATCACGCCGACATCGGCGCGCATTTCGCGCGTGAGCAGCGCGACCGCCGGTGTTGGCATCGGCCCGAGCAGCACCACGTCCATGCCTACGCTGGTAAAACCGGCAGTCATCGCGTTTTCGAGCATGTAGCCCGACAGGCGCGTGTCCTTGCCGATGACCACGCGGTGGCGGTGATCGCCGCGCAGGAAGTAGGTCCCGGCGGCCTGGCCGACCTTCATGGCGATCGCGGCGGTCATCACGCCGGCGTTGGTCCGGCCCCGGATTCCGTCGGTGCCGAAAAATTTGCGTGCCATTGTCTGAAACTGATCCCTTCTGGTGAGCCTTGATGTGTGCAGCGCCGCGCGGCGCGGATTGCGATCCTGCTCTATACCCTTACTATCTCCGTTCGATGAACCAAGCGATTAACGATCCGTCATCCGCTGCCACACCCGATGCTGAGCCGCCTTCCGGGCCCGCCGGGTTGCCGGAAATAACCCGGGTGCCGGCGGTGTGGATCTTCGCGGGGCTAGTGGGCGGGCTCGGCCTTGGCCTTGCACTGGCGTTTGCCGCGCCCACGGCATTGCTGCCTCTTCTGGCTGTCGCGGAGCCGGTCGGCGACATGTGGCTGCGTGCATTGCGGGCGACGATCATTCCGCTGGTTGTGGCGTTGCTGTTCACCGGGGTGGTGCAGACCGTGGCCGCAGCTCGCGCAGGCGCCATGGCGCGGCGCGCGCTGGGCTGGTTCTTCGTGGTGCTGGCAGGCGGATCGGCCATGGCCGCGGCGGCAGTGCCGGCGCTGCTGCAGCTGATTCCGCTGCCACAGTCTGCCGCGGCCGCTCTGCGCGCGAGTGTCGCTTCGTCTTCCTCGCATGCCGCTGGCCCCATGCCCGGTATTGCCGACTTCGTGGCCTCGATCGTGCCGGCCAATGTCGTTGCAGCGGCCGCCAACGACGCCGTGTTGCCGCTGATCCTGTTCACCGCGATCTTTGCGGTCGCCGCCACACGGCTGGTGCCGCAGCAGCGCGAAAGCCTGACGACGTTCTTCGAAGCCATTGCCGGGGCCATGCTCGTGGTGATCGGATGGATACTGTGGACCGCGCCCGTCGGGGTGTTCGCACTCAGCCTCACAGTCGCGGCGCGTAGCGGTACGGCCGCTATCGGCGCGCTGGCGCATTATGTGCTGATCGTCACGCTGACGGGCACAGTGGTGTTCCTCGCAGCCTATCCGCTGGCGGTGTTCGCCGGGCGGCTGCGGCTCGGCGCCTTCGCGCGGGCGATGCTGCCGGCGCAGGCCATCGCGCTTTCGACCCAGTCGTCGCTGGCCTCGCTCCCCGCCATGCTCGGGGCTTGCCGGCAGCTCGGCGTGCGGGAAAGTACTGCCGAGTTCTCCCTGCCGCTCGCCGTCGCGCTGTTTCGCGCCACCGGCCCGTCGATGAACTTCGCGGTCGCGATTTACGTGGCGCACTGGCTTGGCGTGCCGGTTGATGGCTGGCACATGGCTGCGGGCTTCGCAGTCGCCTCGGTCATGAGCTTCGGCGCGGTGAGCCTGCCCGGCGCGATCAGCTTCGTCACCTCGGTTGGCCCGATCGCGATTGCCATGGGCGTTCCGGTCGAGCCGCTGGCGTTGCTGGTCGCGGTGGAGGTCCTGCCCGATCTCATGCGGACATTGGGCAATGTCACCATGGATGTGGCGGTGACGGCCGCCGTGGACCGCGGGAGCCGCGAGACGCAGTAACGCGTGCCGCCAAGCAGGCCAGCCAAATCGCCGGTCCGCGCCAGCTGGGAATCGCACTATAATTCAATGTAAATTGCCGTAAGTGAATGAAGATTCCTGGGAGTTTGGGGAACCTGGGCCCTTGCCGGAGGTTAGGCTGGCAACCTTCACCACAATCCCAGGACTTGTCATGGCCATCACGCTCACGCCGCTGCCTTATCCCCACACTGCGCTCGTCCCCGCGATTTCAGCTGTCACGCTGCAGACCCATCACGGCCGACACCACCAAACCTACGTCGACAACGTCAATGCCGCAACGAAGGACACCAAACTGGCTGAGGCCGCTCTGGCCGATATCATTTCGGCGGCCGCGGAGGGGCATGACCAAACGCTGTTCAACAATGCCGCGCAGGTCTGGAACCACGGGTTCTATTGGCACAGCCTGAGCCCTGATCCGCAGCAGCCCGGTTCCGAGCTTGCCGCGGCGATCAACCGCACGTTCGGCTCGCTGGACGCTCTCAAGGACGAACTGCTCGCACAGGGCCTGGCCCATTTCGGATCGGGCTGGGTGTGGCTGGTCAAGCGCGGTGATGTGTTGTCGGTCGAGCAGACCCATGATGCCGCGACGTTTGCCGTGCCGGGTCCGGGCGGTGATGCGATCCCGCTGCTGGTGATCGATCTGTGGGAACACGCCTACTACCTGGACTACAAGAACGTCCGTAAGTCCTATCTCAACAAGCTGATCGCTGACCATCTGGCCTGGGACTTTGCGAGCGGGAACCTGGCCGGCGAGACCGCCTGGGTTTACCCGGATCTGGTCTAGGACACCGCTGCGGTGCCGGGCTTGTCGGCTGCGGCGATCAGCTCCCCATCCAGCGATTTGGGATCGGCGCTGCGGAACAGCGGTTCGCCTAGCAGGAATCCGATCAGGTTGGGCCGCCCGAGGTTTTCGAGCATTGCCTCGATGATCAGCAGGATCGGCACGGAGAGCAGCGCACCCAGCACGCCCCAGATCCACGAGAAGTAGCTGATCGCCAGCAGGATCGAGACCGGGCTCACCGTGAAGCGCGCGCCAAGAATCGCGGGTGTCACGAAGTTGGCCTCGACTGCGTGGAGCGCCAGGAAGGCGAGGGCCGGAAGCAGCCCGACCGCGACCGAGCTGGCGGTGCCGAGCCCGACCAGCGCCAGCAGCGCGGTGATCGCCAGCGGGCCGAGGTAGGGCAGGAAATTGAACACGAAGGCAAGGCCGCCCCACATGATCGGCGCGCTGAGGCCATAGGCCCACGCGCCGCCAGCCACGATCAGCCCGATTCCGAAATTGACTTGCGCGACGGTGAGCAGATAGCCCGCGACCCGGTCCTGCACATCGCGCATCACCCGCGCGATCCGCACCGAGGCGCTGGAGGCCTGCTGATCGCTCTGCAGCCGGCGTTTCACCCGGATCCGCGTTTCGATCATGAAGAACGTCATCAGCAGGGTGAGCAACGTTTCGAGCACGACACTGGGCGTGGCGAAGGCCACCTGTTCGATCACCGATGGGCTGGCGAGCACCACTTCGCGCGTGCTGTGCCCGGTCAGCCGCGCGAGCTGGCGGTTGAAATCGTTGATCCAGGCAAGATTGCCGCGCACTTCGGCAAAGCGGCGGCCGACCACATTGAGCATGTCGGGCACCTGGTCGACCATGTTGAACGCCGGTTGCAGGATCAGCGCCAGCGCCGCCACGATCACGCCCGCCATTGTCAGGATGGTGATCAGAGAGGCCAGCATGCCCGGCAGACCGAATCGGGTCAGCCGGTCGGCCAGCGGGGCCAGCACGATGGTGATGACCACCGCGATCACCGGGGGCAGGAACACCACCGAACCGATAGAAAGCACGAACGGCAGCGCCATGAAGAGCCCGGCCATCAGCAGCAGCACAATGGCGGATTGCAGCCGCGCGCGCGTATCGCCGGACCATTCGCCGCCTTCCTCTCCGCTCCGTGCCGGCGCAGCAAGGCCGGCAATCAGCAACGGCTCGTCGACAGGCCGCTCGGGCTGGAAGTCAGGATCAGGGTAATCGGCCATAATGCTATGCAATCTGGCGTTCCTATGTGGCCGGATCAAGACCGCGCGGCGCAGGGTCCTGTCAGAATGCGCCGGTTCGGCGCATTTCCGCGCCGGAACAGCCCCGCCGCCCAGCCTGACAGCCGCCCAGCCTGCCTTTCAACCCAGCCTGCGCTTCAGGTGGCCAGCGGCTTGCCGTAGATCATGTATTCCTTGTTGACGTGGCTATCGATAGCATCGGCAATCGCCACCATCCCCTGATTGTCATCGAGGATCCAGCCGATCTCGCCGCGCGTTGCGCCGTAGCGGGTCACCGAATTGCGGCGAATGTACTCGATCATCATGAAAGCGAGCTGGCTGGCGAGGCGCGAGGATTGCAGCCGCTTGCGCACGCCCATCAGCGGCACGCGCATCGTGCGCACGCGCGGATTGCGCAGCCACAGCAGCAGCTTGGCCCAGTTGAACGGGAACAGCGAGCCGCCCATCGGCTTCAGCACTTCGTTGAGATCGGGCAGGGTCATCATGAACGCGACCGGCTCACCGTCATACTCGGCGACCATGATCAGATCCTCGCGCACGATGGGTTTGAACTTCTTGCCGGCATAGGCGATCTCGGTGTCGGTGAAGGGCACGAAGCCCCAGTTGTCCGACCAGGCATCGTTGAGGATGTCGAGAATCAGGCGCGCTTCGGCATCGAACTTGCTTTTTTCCACGCCGCGGATGCGGATGCGCGGGTTTTTCTCGCCCGAGGCGATCACGCGCTGGATCAGCGGGGGAAACTCGCGCGTGATATCGAGCTCGTAGGTCAGCAACCGCTTGGCGGGCGTGTAGCCCAGCGCCTCGATATAGGGGGGATAGCGCTTGCTCTGGTGACCCATCATCACGGTGGGCGATTGCTCGAAGCCGCTGACGAGCTGGCCCGGCTCCTCCCAGATCGACATCGAGATCGGCGCGAGCACCCGGTTCATGCCCTTCTCGCGCAGCCAGTCCTCGGCGCGGCGGATCAGCGCGTGGGCGGCGGCCTCGTCCTCGGCTTCGAGCAGACCCCAGTTGCCCACGCCCGGGCCCATGCCCTGCACCGGGTCCATCGCAGTGGCAAGCTTGTCGATATGCGCGGAAATACGCCCGACCACCCTGCCACTTTCTGCCCCGCCGCGCCGGGCGAGGAACAGCTGCACATCGGCATGTTCGAAGAACGGGTTCTTGCCCGGGGTGATCAGCTCGATCGCTTCCATCTTCAGCGGCGGTACAAAGGCCGGATCCTCCCGGCCGATCCGGTAGGCCAGGTCCACAAAGGCAACGCGATCGGCCTTGCTGGATACGGGCGTGATGCTTATTTCGCCAGAAGTGCTGGAATTGCCGGCCACGATCTTGCCTTTGTTTGGAATTATACGAGTGAGGAACGGCGACCTGCGTTGGCCCGTGCCGCCTTGTCAAGCTTGGCATCAGGCCGGACGGGCAGCAAAGGGCTGCCACGACAGGTCAACTGGGAACGATTGCATGCTTGCCTCGGATACACTCGACACGGCCGCGATGGCCAGTTCGCCCGCGCTGCCGCCGTCCACCGCGCCGCTGAGCGGTGCCGCGGCGCTGGCGCGTACACCCGATGACAAGGCCATGCTGCGCGCGGCGGTCGAGCTCACGCGCGATCTTGCGCCCGCGCGGGCTGTGATCTTCTGGCCGGATATGCTGCTGTCCGCCGGTATCGGCTATGGCGCGCTTGCTGGTGCGATCCTCGCGCAAAACCCTTGGATCTTCGCCGCTTGTGCGCTGGTCTCGGCGCTTACGCTCTACCGCGCGCTGCTGTTCATCCACGAGCTCTCGCATATCCACAAGACCGCGCTGCCGGGCTTCCGCCTCAGCTGGAATCTGCTCGTCGGCATTCCGCTGCTCACGCCCTCGTTCATGTATGAAGGCGCCCACCCGCTGCATCACGCGCGCACCCGCTATGGCACTGCGGAGGACCCGGAGTACTTGCCGCTGGCGCTGATGAAGCCTTGGTCGCTGCCGGTGTTCCTGCTCACCGCGATCCTGCTGCCAGTGGCGCTGCTGCTGCGCTCGGCCGTGCTCGTGCCGCTCGGCGCGCTGGTTCCGCTGGTGCGCCGGCAGGTCTGGGCGCGGGCCTCGGCGCTGGCGATCAACCCCGCCTTCCGCCGCCGCCCGCCCGAAGGCGAGTTCGCGCGGCTGGTGTTCTGGCAGGAAGCGGGTGCTTCGACCTGGGCGTGGTTCGTGCTCGGCTGGTCGGCAACGCAGAGTTGGCGACCGCTGGTGGTTGCGCTGGGGGTGATCGCGTTCGGTGCAGTGCTCAACCAGACGCGCACGCTCGTCGCCCACCTGTGGGAGAACGAGGGCGAGGCCATGACCGTGACCGGGCAGTACCTCGATTCGGTCAACGTACCGCCGCCGGGCTGGGCAACGGTGCTGTGGGCGCCGGTGGGCCTGCGTTTCCACGCGCTGCACCACTTGCTGCCGAGCTTGCCCTATCACGCGCTGGGCGAGGCGCATCGCCGGTTGGTTGCAGAACTGGGCGGCGGCTCGACGTATGACCGGTCGAACCATCCGGGCCTGTTCCCGTTGCTGGGCCGGCTTGTGCGCAGCACAATGGCCACAAAATAGGGGGCGTGCGCTGAGCTCTATCGCTTCACAACGACGGCGATCCCGACAGCGATGACCAGCAAGGCAAAACCGCGCTCGACCAGACCGTGCCGGCGCGGGCATGACCTGCAAGGCCGACCAGCGCATTGAGCGTGACCGCCACCGCGCTGGTGCCCACCGCCGCGTGGGCCGAGCAGACGCCGACGCCGTAGACCAGCAGCGGCGTCATGAGGATCGATCCCCCTGCGCCAAGGCCTGCGAGGATTGCGCCGATGAGGGCTCCGCTTGCCAGCGCTGCAAGGATCACCTGAGCGGTGCAAAGCTGATCGCCGCGCGCATCGGGGCGTGGATCGGGATTGGCGCGTATATTACCGCTGTGCAGGCAACCTTCGCGCCGATATTCGGGGCGAATGACCTCATGCCGGATGGCCGGGATTTCGATCGGTTGTTGCAGGATGGCCAGACCATCGCGCTGGGGTCGCTGGCCTTCACGGTGCTGCACACGCCCGGGCATACCCCGGCCTGCGTCAGCTACCGTATCGCCGATGCGGCCTTTGTCGGCGATACGCTGTTCATGCCGGACTATGGCACCGCGCGCGCGGATTTCCCCGGCGGCGATGCCCACGCGCTCTACCGATCGATCCGCCGCCTGCTCGCTCTGCCCGTGGAGA
>JBJXEK010000152.1:0-11549 GCA_046155055.1 Novosphingobium sp.
CGTCATGATCCACGAGGCATCCGGCCCGCGCCGCGCGCCGACCTTGGTGACGAGCACGAGGCCTTCCGGATAGGGCGCAAGCGCCTCGCGGATGAGCAGGTTGGTGACTTCGGGGCCATAGTAATCGCTGGTGTCGATATGGTTGACCCCGCTTTCCACCGCCTCACGCAGCACCGCGATGCATTCGGCGGGATCACGCGGCGGGCCGAACACGCCAGGCCCGGCAAGCTGCATCGCGCCATAGCCCATGCGGTTAACGGTGAACTGGCCGAGGGGGTAGGTGGCTGGGTTAGGCATGATCAAGGTTTTTACGCATCGATCAGCTCTGGATCCAGTTCGCCAGCCCTGTTCTGGATGAACATGAAGCGCTCTGCCGGGTCGCGGCCCATGAGGCGGTCGACGAGGTCCTTCACCGCCGCACGGCCTTCGTATTCGTGCGGCAGCGTGATGCGGATCAGGCTGCGGCTGGCGGGGCTCATCGTCGTTTCGCGCAGCTGAATCGGGTTCATTTCGCCCAGACCCTTAAAGCGGCCGACTTCGACTTTCCTGCCCTTGAACTTGGTCGCCTCAAGCACCGCCCGGTGGGCGTCGTCCTTGGCGTATAGGCTCGTCGCGCCGCTGGTAAGGCGGTAGAGCGGCGGCTGCGCAAGGTAGAGGTGCCCGCGCCGGACGATCTCGGGCATTTCCTGGAAGAAGAAGGTCATCAGCAAGGTGGCGATGTGCGCGCCGTCGACGTCGGCGTCGGTCATGATGATGATCCGGTCGTAGCGCAGCGCATCGGCGTTGCAGTCCTTGCGCATCCCGCAGCCGAGTGCGAGCGCGAGGTCGCCGATTTCGGCATTGGCGCGGATCTTGTCCGCCGTGGCGCTGGCGACATTGAGGATCTTGCCGCGGATCGGCAGGATCGCCTGGGTCTTGCGGTCGCGCGCATGCTTGGCGCTGCCGCCTGCGGAATCGCCCTCGACAATGAACAGCTCGGTCTCGCCCTTGCCCTCGCCGGTGCAATCGGTGAGCTTTCCGGGCAGGCGCAGACGGCGCGCGCTGGTGGCGGTCTTGCGTTTGATTTCGCGCTCGGCCTTGCGGCGCAGGCGTTCGTCCATCCGCTCCATGACCGCGCCGAGCAGCGCCTTGCCGCGCTCCAGATTGTCGGTGAGGAAGTGGTCGAAATGGTCGCGCATCGCGCTCTCGACCATGCGTGCGGCATCGGGACTGGTGAGGCGGTCCTTGGTCTGGCTCTGGAACTGGGGATCGCGGATGAACAGCGAGAGCATGATCTCGCTGCCCGTCAGCATGTCCTCGGGCGCGATGTCCTTGGCCTTCTTCTGGCCGACGCGTTCGCCGAACGCGCGGATGCCCTTGGTGAGCGCCGCCCGCAGGCCCTGCTCGTGCGTGCCCCCATCAGGTGTGGGGATGGTGTTGCAATACCAGCTATACGCCCCGTCGGACCACAAGGGCCAGGCGATTGCCCATTCGGCGCGGCCCATTGGCTCGCCGTTTGGGCCTGCGGGGAAATCCTGCGTTCCGGCGAAGGGGATCGAGGTGACGCATTCGCGGCCCGCGACCTGCTCGGCGAGGTGATCGGCAAGGCCGCCGGGAAACTGGAACACGGCTTCGGCAGGCACATCTGCGCTGGCGAGCGCGGGCGCGCATTTCCAGCGGATTTCGACGCCGGCGAAGAGATAGGCTTTCGAGCGGGCGAGGCGGAACAGCCGGGCGGGCTTGAAGCGTGCGTCCGCGCCGAAGATCTCCGCATCGGGCACAAACATGACTGTGGTGCCGCGCCGGTTGGGCGCAGCGCCGACGCGCTGGAGCGGGCCGGTGGGAAGCCCGCGCGAAAATTCCTGCGCGAACAGCTCCTTGCCCCGCGCCACTTCGACGCGGGTGATGACCGAAAGCGCGTTGACCACCGAGATGCCGACACCGTGCAGGCCGCCGGACGTCGCATAAGCCTTGCCGGAGAACTTGCCGCCCGAATGCAGCGTGGTGAGGATCACCTCGAGCGCGGACTTGCCCGGATATTTGGGATGCTCGTCGACCGGAATGCCGCGGCCATTGTCGCTGATCGTCAGCTTGCCGGCCGTGCCGTCCGGGCCTTCCTCCAGCGTGACCTCGATGCGGCCCGCATGGCCTGCCACTGCTTCGTCCATCGCGTTGTCAAGTACTTCGGCGGCGAGGTGATGGAGCGCGCGCTCGTCGATCCCGCCGATATACATGCCCGGGCGGCGGCGGACGGGTTCAAGCCCTTCCAGCACTTCGATCGCAGAACCGTCGTAACTCTCATCGGCGCTGCGCGATGGCAGCTTGTCAAACAGG
Organism: Novosphingobium sp.; assembly: GCA_046155055.1. Classification (GTDB taxonomy): domain Bacteria; phylum Pseudomonadota; class Alphaproteobacteria; order Sphingomonadales; family Sphingomonadaceae; genus Novosphingobium. The sequence goes on from JBJXEK010000152.1 coordinate 2,314, forward strand.
TCATCAGCCATGCGAACGCCTATAGAACGTCCGCGAATCCGGCGGCAATGGGGGAAGGCTGCTTATCCGGGGATTTGTGGTGAAGGGGAGGTGCCTCCGGCGGGTGTTACATGCCTCCGGCGGGCAAGGGTTATCACCCTTGCATCCTAGAACTGGCGGGGTGGGCGCACCTTGGCGGCGCAGCGCGAGCCCGCACCGCCGGAGGTTCCTTAAGGATTGAACTTGGCAGGCGCGGGGCTGGCCGTAAGGAACGTCCCCGCGCCGACTTCGCGCACTTCCATCGCACGTTCGGCGACGCCGTTCGGCTCGAAGCGGAACACGCCGTCGAGCCCGATGAACCCGTCGCGGCCATAGAGCTTGGCGGTGGGGAACAAGGTGCCCGGCTTCCACCCGCGCGCGACATTGAGCGTGAGCAGCACCGAATCGTAGCCCAGCGTAGCGAGGCGCGAAGGCGCGGCACCGAAGCGCGTGCGGTAAGATTGCTCGAACTGGCCGAAGCGCTTGTCTGAGACGGCGGCGAACCACGCGCCGCGCATCGGGGGGCTCTTCGCGATCGAGGCATCGCCGTTCCAGAGTTCGGTGCCGAGAAGGCGCGTGCCGGCAGCGGCAGGCGCAGCCATCAGCGCGATGCGGCCGCTATCGCCGATGAGGATGGCATCGACGGGGCCCTTGGCCAGAATGCGGCGCACCGCGCTGGTGACCGAGGTGTTGCTGCGGTCGTAGGCCTCGATCGTGGTGACCGTGACCCCGAGCGCGCGCGCATTGGCAGTGAGCGCGGAAGAAACGCGCTGGCCATAGGCACCGGCGGGAATGATCGCGCCGATGGACTTGATGCCCTTGCCCTGGGCAAAGCCGACCACGCGGGCAATCGCCTGCCCGGGCACTTGGCCGAGCACGAACACATCGCGGTCGGCAACGCCGGTATCGTTCGAATAGGTAATCATCGGCACTTTGGCCGGGCGCGCCACGCTGGCAACCGCGACGACTTCGTCCGCCAGCAGCGGCCCGAGGATCAGACGGTTGCCATCGAGAACCGCCTTACCCGCCGCAAGGCCTGCACCGGCGGCGGTATCATAGGTCGTTATGCGCACGTTCTGCGCATTGGTATCGAGCAGCGCCATGGTCGCGGCGTTTGCGATGGCCTGTCCGACCGAAGCGTTGACACCGGTCATGGGCACCAGCAAGGCAACGCGGTGGCGATCGGCGTCGGTCGGCAGGACATTGGCATCGGGCCGCACTTCCACCGGCGGCGGGGGCGGGGGCGGCGCGACGGGCTTGGGGATCACCGCACACCCGGCAAGCAGTGTGAGACCCGCCGCGACAGCAAACCGCCACGTCATGCTGCCCGTTACGGCCTTGCTACCGATCATCCTGTGGCCGATCATCATTGACTTGCCGCTCCCTCATACCCGGTCCATTGGACGGCGTATGGATACGCCCTTGCTTGCACCCGGCCTCTATATAGTCGCCACCCCTATTGGCAATCTCGGCGATGTAACTCGGCGGGGGGTCGAAGTGCTTTCGGGATGCGCCGTTGTCGCCTGCGAGGATACCCGGGTGACGGGTAAATTGTTGTATCATCTGGGGCTAAAGCGGTCGATGCGGCGCTATGACGATCATGCCAGCGATGCGGCGCGCGAGAAGCTGTTGGGCGAGATGATGACTTTGCCGGTGGCGCTGGTTTCGGACGCGGGCACGCCGCTGATTTCGGACCCCGGCTACCGGCTGGTGCGCGAGGCGCGGGAGCGCGGCATTGCCGTGACGACAATCCCCGGCCCGAGTGCGCTGATCGCGGCGCTGACTTTGGCGGGGCTGCCGACGGACCGCTTCCTGTTCGCAGGCTTCCTGCCGGGCAAGGACAAGGCGCGCGGCGATGTGCTGGCCGAACTGGCGGCAGTGCCCGCGACCTTGGTGTTTTACGATACCGGGCCGCGGTTGGTCGCTTCGCTGGAGGCGATGGCGCGGCTGCTGCCGGGGCGCGAGATCGCGGTGGCGCGTGAGCTGACCAAGCTGCACGAGGAATGCCGTACCGGGACGGCGGCGGAACTGGCCGCGCATTATACCGCGCATCCGCCGAGGGGCGAGATCGTGCTGCTGGCCGGACCGCCCTCAGCGCCGGAGAAGCCGGGCGAGGCGGATATCGATGCGGAGTTGCTCGCAGCTATGGCCGAGCTTCCCGCCTCCAAGGCCGCTGCGCTTGTGGCCAAAAAACATGGGCTGGACCGCAAGGCGCTCTATGCGCGCGTGATGGAACTGAAAGAGTGAGCCGCGCCGAAGCCGAGCGACAGGGGCGGCGCGGCGAAAGCCTTGCGGCGTGGTATTTATGGCTGGGCGGTTGGCGCATTCTGGCAAAGCGGCAGCGGATCGGCGCAGGCGAGGTGGACCTTGTGGCGCGCAAGGGGCGCACAGTCGCGTTCATCGAGGTGAAATGGCGGTCTACCGGCGCGGCGCTCGACACGGCCATCGATGCGCGGCGGCTGAAGCGCGTGGCGCGGGCGGCGGAGGCCTTGGCCCCGCGCTTTGCGCACGCGGGCGATGATCTGAGAATTGACGTGATCCTCCTTGCGCCCGGGCACTGGCCGCGCCACATGGCCAACGTCTGGCAGCCATAGGGCGCCGTTGCAGGAATAGCCGAATGACCCTTCGCGTTGCCGTCCAGATGGACCCGCTGCATTCGATCAATATCACGGGCGATAGCTCGTTCGCGCTGATGCTGGCGGCGCAGGCGCGGGGGCATGAGATTTTCCACTATGATGTCGGCGCGCTCTCGCTCGACGAGAACGACCGGCTGACCGCGCGCGCGGTGCCGGTCACGGTGCAGCATGTGGCGGGCGACCACTACAAGGCGGGCGAGGCGCGGCGGCTTGATCTGGGGCGCGATATCGATGTGATCCTGATGCGACAGGACCCGCCGTTTCACATGGGCTATATTACCGCGACGCATCTGCTCGAGCGGATCGAGGCTGAGACCTTGGTGGTCAACAACCCGCGCAGCGTGCGCAATGCACCCGAGAAAGTCATGGTGCTCGATTACCGGCGCTTCATGCCGCCGACATTGGTGACGCGCTCGGTGGAAGAGGTGCGCGATTTCCAGAAGCGCCACGGCGCCATCGTGATCAAGCCGATCCACGGCAACGGCGGCAAGGCGATCTTCCGCGTGTCCGAAGAGGGCGAGAACCTCGGCGCGCTGATCGAAGTGTTCAACCAGACCTGGCCCGAGCCGCACATGGTGCAGGCGTTCCTTCCCGAAGTGAGCGAAGGCGACAAGCGCATCGTGCTGGTGGACGGCGAAGTGGCGGGCGCGATCAACCGCAAGCCGGGCGAGGGCGAGTTCCGCTCCAACCTTGCGGTTGGCGGCTATGCCGAAAAGACCGCGCTGACGGCTGAGGAGCAGGAAATCTGCGCCGCAATGGGCCCGGAACTGAAACGGCTGGGGCTGATTTTTGTGGGCATCGACGTGATCGGCGGGAAGTGGCTGACCGAGATCAACGTGACGTCACCGACGGGGATCGTGGCGATCGACCGGTTCAACGGGACCGATACGGCTGGGATGATCTGGGATGCGATTGAGGGGCGGGTTTAGGACAATTGGTCCGGTTTGCCGTCAGCTCTCAACGTGCCCGACTTTTGCGGCGATGACGTGGCGGTGGCGGTGGCGAGAATCTTTGCCCCCATTCCGTTTCTGAATATTCAAGGCACTTCATCGAACAGTCCACCGCTTGCTCCAGCGAGGCCCTGATCCTCTGAACAAGCCCGCAATCCGCATCGCCGCGAATGCTCAATGCGGTGAACGGGCTGGGGCTTATCGCTGCAACATCTTGAATGTATCCCAAGGTTTGACCCTCGGTGATAGGCGTTTCATTCCAGATAATCTGAGTGCCCTGGAGACGGATGGGATTGATGACGAATAGGTCGCCGAGGTCAGCGTTGGGCTGAAGCCATGTGCTCTGCGCCCCGCCGCAGCTGCTCGCGGAGTATTGCTGTACGGTCGACTGAGCGTGTGCGCTTGGGGCGGTTAGGGCTGCGATGCCGAGAGCAATTGACGGCAACAGCTGTTGGGAGAGTTTGGAGCGTCGTCTCATCGCAATGAGACTATCATGCGCAAGAATGTGCCTGCCAACAATTCCTTCGTCCTCCCTGTTTTCACGAAGTGCAAACGGGGACGTGGCAGCCCGCAGGGCTGACGGAGGGGTTCTTGTTAGGTCAAAAGAGCCCCTCCGACCCGCCTGTGGCGGGCCACCTCCCCATTTGGGCTTCGCCAAAATGGGGGGGACCTTGTGGTCAAGTCTCTTCCGAGAGCCACTGTTCCAGATATTTGATCGAATAGTCCCCATCGAGGAACTTCGCGTCGGTCAGCAGCTTCTGGTGGAGGGGGATCGAAGTCTTCACCCCACCGATCACCATTTCCTCCAGCGCGCGGCGCAGGCGCATGATGCAGCCTTCGCGGGTGCGGCCGTAGACGATGAGCTTGGCGATCATGGAATCGTAGTAGGGCGGGATGCGGTAGCCCGCATAGAGCCCGCTATCGACGCGCACGTGCATGCCGCCCGAGGCGTGATAGCTGGTAACGAGGCCGGGCGAGGGCACGAAGGTGAACGGGTCTTCCGCGTTGATGCGGCATTCGATGGCGTGGCCGCTGAAGACGATGTCTTCCTGTTTGACCGAGAGCGGCTTGCCGTCCGCGATGCGGATCTGTTCGCGCACCAGATCGACGCCGGTAATCGCCTCGGTAACCGGGTGCTCCACTTGCAGGCGGGTGTTCATTTCGATGAAGTAGAACTCGCCGCCTTCCCAGAGGAACTCGATCGTACCCGCACCGCGGTAGCCCATGTCGGCCATGGCTTTGGAGACCACGCCGCCCATGCGGTCGCGCTCGGCGGCGGAAATGACCGGGGAGGGTGCCTCCTCCAGCACTTTCTGGTGGCGGCGCTGGAGCGAGCAGTCGCGCTCGCCCAAGTGGATGGCGTTGCCATTGCCATCGCCGAAGATCTGGAATTCGATGTGGCGCGGGTTGCCGAGGTACTTTTCGATATAGACGGTGGCATCGCCGAACGCGGCCTTGGCCTCGCTGCCCGCCTGCTGGATCAGTGTTTCGAGCTCGTCCGGGCCGTTGCACACCTTCATGCCGCGCCCGCCGCCGCCCGATGCGGCCTTGATGATCACCGGATAGCCGGCGGCCTCGGCGATTTCCTTGGCTTCCTTGATGTCGGAAACCGCACCGTCAGAGCCCGGAACCAGCGGCAGGCCGAGCGCGCCAGCGGTGCGCTTGGCCTCGATCTTGTCGCCCATCGTGCGGATATGCTCGGGCTTGGGGCCGATCCAGGTGATGCCGTGGGCCTCGACGATATCGGCGAACTTGGCGTTTTCCGAAAGGAAGCCGTAGCCGGGGTGGATCGCATCGGCCTGCGTAATTTCGGCGGCCGAGATGATCGCGGCCATGTTGAGATAGCTGTCCTTGGCTGCAGGCGGGCCGATGCAGACGGCGTGATCTGCGAGGCGCACATGCATGGCATCAGAATCGGCGGTGGAATGCACCGCGACCGTCTCGATCCCCATTTCATGCGCGGCACGGTGAATGCGCAGCGCGATTTCGCCGCGGTTGGCGATGAGCAGGCGCTTGATGGGCATGACGGCGAGCGCTTTAGGAAATGACGATGAGCGGCTGGTCGTATTCGACCGGCTGCGCATTTTCGACAAGGATCGCGGTGACCGTGCCCGAGGCGGGCGCGGTGATTGCGTTCATGACCTTCATCGCCTCGACGATCAGGATCGTGTCCCCGGCCTTGACCGTCTGCCCGACGCTGATGAACGGCGCGGCGCCCGGTTCGGGCAGGAGATAAACGGTGCCGACCATTGGCGAGCGCACCGCATTGGCGTGCGTTTCGGCAGGGGCCGCAGCCGGTGCGGCGGCCGCAGCGGCTGGCGCGGCGGCGGGCGGCGGTGCGTAAGTCTGCATCGCGGGCGCAGCGGTAATGGTGCGGGCGACGCGGATCTTGCGCTTGCCATCCTCTACCTCGATCTCGGTCAGCCCGGTCTCAGCCAGCAGCTCGGCGAGTTCGCGCACGAGCGAGCGGTCGATGGTCATTGCGGTGACGGCGCTGTCGTCGCCGTTGTCGTGGCCCATGATCTATCCTTGCGGGTATCGTAAACTAGCGCGTAGCCATGCCCGCCGCGTGATCGACTGGCAAGAGGAAGCATGCGGGCCTGCGTGGAAAATCGGGCGCAGATGCAGGCGCGGTGCCGCCGATCAGTCCCGCACATCGCTGCGCGCACGCAGGCTCAGCAGGGGTAAGGCCAAGCTGAGTGCGCCTGCCAAGATCCACACGTCGCCCAGAAGGTGTCCTATATGCATCGGATGCACCACCGCGTGATACAGCATGACGCCTCCGTGGGTCGTGCTTGAGATCACCACGAACCACAGGAAGCTCACGTGTTCCAACGGATGGCGGATCGCGCGCAGCGCGCAAACCCCGAGCGCAAAATAGATCGACACGATCATCTGGTCATAGATCGGATTCTCCGGCTGCCACTGCCAACCGCCGAAAGGATCAAAATACACCATCGCAGGTATCCCGATCAGGCCTGCAAATGCCCAGACCGCGACGGCGCGGCGCAGTGCTGCCAGCTTGTCCATACTCCCCCCCCCTTGCTCATTCGTGCGCGTGCGGCAGGCCGCGAATCCTCCAGCCTAGAGCCAGGCGGCCCCTTCGAGCGCCAGCAGATAGCTCTGTGCGCCGAATCCGGCGATCGTCGCCTTGGCCGCCATGCCGACATAGGACTTGTGGCGGAAAGCTTCGCGCGCGTGCGGGTTGGAGAGATGCACTTCGATCACCGGCGTGCGGATCGCTTTGATCGCATCGTGCAAAGCGATGCTGGTGTGGGTGAAGGCCCCGGCGTTGAGCAGCACGGCCTTGGCACCCGCAGCCTGCGCTTCATGCAACCAATCGACCAGATGGCCTTCGTGGTTCGACTGCCGCAGGTCGATCTCCAGCCCCAGCTCACGGGCGCGGTCTTCCAGCATGCCGGCGATGTCATCCAGCGTGTCGGAGCCATAGATCTCCGGCTCGCGCGTGCCGAGCAGATTGAGATTGGGGCCGTTGAGGACGAATATGGTCTCGGGCAAGGTCTCTGGCATGGGGTCGCTCCGCGCGGGGATATCTGGGAAGCCCTGATAAGGCCCGGCCGCAGCGGCGCAAGTCTGCGCGGCGCTTCACGTGAGCTCAGCCTTTTGGATCAGGCCCAGCGCTCAACCTTTGCCGTTATCGGCCATCGGCGGTGGTACGACATCGGGGTCACCGCCGACATCGACAGACTGATCGGCGTTGTCGTCGCTGGCCGCGTCAAGATCGGTTTGCGGTGCGGGATCGGGCTGCGAGATCGTCTGGGTCTCGGACACGATGGCTTCCGCAGTCCGGGCGCGCTTGTCGGCCGCATCGGCTTTTGCCTCGACGAGCTTGACGCGCTCCTCGAGCTTGTCGACCCGCTGGCCGTCGCAGCCGGACAACGCCAGCGCCAGCGCGCTTGCGGCCAAGGCCAGAGCGACTCGACGCGGTGCGAGGCCGCGCAGTGGGGCAAATAGGGAGTGCGTTGCGTCCATGCTGAAGGGGTCTTAGCACGCAAACATTACCCGAAACTAACCAAGCGGGCACTTTGCGCGCAGGGGCGTCCGGAAGGCCGTTCGCTTCAGTGGTCGCTGCCCTGCGCTTTGCCCCATTGCCGCGCGGCGGTGTAGCCAAGGTAGGCTGCGGCGAAGAGCGCATAAAGCGGTTCGGGCAGGGCGGCGAAATAGGCAGTCATTGCGTCAGTCATGGCACGCGCGGTCTGCGGACGGAGTGCGCCGATCACGCCGAGGGGGATTGCCCAGAGGATCATCGCATCCATCACATAGAGAAATGTGGGGCGCGCAAATGCAGTGTAGCGGCTGGCGGGGGTGCGGCTGATGGTGGTACGCGGCGTGCGCCGTGTGGCAGGCTGGGCCATCTGCGTCCTTTCGGTTCTGGCTTTTGGATATGAAGATCATGGGACGCCGGGCCAGATAGCGGCAAATGCTCGTGTAGGAAAATGGTTTGGACAGAGGCGAGTTTGGACAGAGGCGAGGGGTGCGCGAATTATGCACATCCCTTGTTCGGTTTATGGCAATGGACGGTATGCCGGGGGGCCGATAGTCAGGGGTCTACGCGGCTATCTTGCTGTAAGTATGGCCCTCCGCCCTGCGCGAGGGCGGGCCACGGCCTCAGGCCATTTTTTTTGGGGGGGCGGACATTTGGCAGAACGGATGGGGAGGCATCCCTTCGGGCGCAGCGTGCTGGCGCTGAGCGCGCTCTTTACCGGCACCTGCCTGCTCGCTGCGGCGCGGGACGAGGGTGCTGCGGTTTCCCGGCCTTCGCTTGCCACGCAGCGTGCCGCACTGGTCGAGCCGATGCTCGATACCTACTGTTCGCGCTGCCACAATGATGACGACAAGGTGGCCGGTTTGTCGATCGCCGATCTCAAGGCCTCTGACATCGCGAACGGCCTGCATACCGAGGCCTGGGAGAAAATCCTGCGCCGCGTGGCGGCGGGCGAAATGCCGCCACATTCCAAAAAGCAACCCGATGCGGCCATGCGCGCGGACTTCGTGCAGTGGCTGGATGATGGCCGCGCGCACTATGTCGCGGTGCATCCCGATCCGGGCCGCGCGACCGTGCGGCGGCTGAACCGCGCCGAATACGCCAATGCCGTGCGTGATCTGCTGGGGATCGAGGCCGATGTTTCAGGCGCACTGCCACCCGACAATTCCGGCTTTGGGTTTGACAATATCGCCGATGTGCTGAGCGTTTCGCCCACCCTGATGGAGCGCTATGTGGCGGTGGCGGGGAAGGTAGCGCGGCAAGCCACGGGCCTAACGCCGCGCCGCGAATTCGTGACGAGCTGGCAAGTGGCCAAGGACGGTTCGGTAATGAATTCGGGCATTCCCGCTTATAACGAGCGCGCCTCGGCGGAGCTGCCGCTGGCCTCGCGCGGAGGAAGGGCTGTGCGCTATTCGGCGCGGTATGACGGGGCTTATGACATCGCGGTCTGGCTTAATTCGAACACCAACAACGAGAGCGACCGTCAGATTGAGGACCGTACCAGCGTGCGCGTGCCGCTCAAGGCAGGGCCGCACCGCATCGGCGTATCGCTGCGCCGTCAGACGTGGCCGGACGAGACGGTGCAGACGCTGCGCAACAGCACCGACTATGTGCCGCTGCCGCTCG
>JBJXEK010000153.1:0-5747 GCA_046155055.1 Novosphingobium sp.
CGCGGCATTGCTGGATCAGGCTTTCGCCCATTGTCCAATATTCCCCACTGCTGCCTCCCGTAGGAGTCTGGGCCGTGTCTCAGTCCCAGTGTGGCTGATCATCCTCTCAGACCAGCTAAGGATCGTCGGCTTGGTAGGCCTTTACCCCACCAACTACCTAATCCTACGCGGGCTCATCCTTTGCCGATAAATCTTTGGTCCGAAGACATCATCCGGTATTAGCAGTCATTTCTAACTGTTATTCCGAAGCAAAGGGCAGATTCCCACGCGTTACGCACCCGTGCGCCACTAGACCCGAAGGTCTCGTTCGACTTGCATGTGTTAGGCATGCCGCCAGCGTTCGTTCTGAGCCAGGATCAAACTCTCAAGTTTTGTCAAAATATCATGTGGCACGGGTAAACCCGCAGACCGCATGATACCTAACTTCGGGAGCCGATACCTGCACTTGTCAAACGTATGGTTACGTTAGGACACGTTATGGCATCGACTTGGTTACCGGTGTTCGAGGCCCAAAGACCCTCGACACCGGGCGCCGTCGCCCACATGTCCCTTCATCTAAACCTACAATGTCAAAGAACCCACCGACAGATTTGGCGGACAACCAGTGAACCCCGATTTGTGTACCGGAGGACTTGGTGTCCGACTATGTTGGCGACCGGTGGAGGAAGAGACGAAGTCGCCCGCTCCCTTCCGGTGACCGGGCCTATATGGAGGGGGTCCTCACCCGTCAAATGGATTTTGCATTTTTTTTGAAACTTTTGCCAAATCCCCCGGAATCTCTGGCGTTTCGCGAGGCCATTTTGAAGGGCGTTTTTGGCGGCCCTCCGCCCTTCCTGGAGAGAATCGCGGGAATCGGGGGCGACTCGGGCATCGTAAGCGAAACCTTAAGCGCATTCCGGTTACGCGTGCGCTCTCATGACCATCGATTCCCCTTCCACGTTGTCTGGTGCTGACGATGCACTTGGGCAAAGCGCGTCCGGCATACCGGCACGCGTGGCTGTAATTGTACCGGCTTACGGCGTTGCGCATCTGGTGGGCGAGGCACTGACCTCGCTCCAGCGCCAGACCTTTCAGGCGTGGGAGTGCGTGGTCATCGATGACGGCGCGCCTGATGATGTAGCCGGCGCCGTCGCCCCCTTTCTCAGCGATCCGCGCATCCGCTTTGTCGGGACGGCAAACCAGGGCGTCTCTGCTGCGCGCAACCGCGCCATTGCTGAAACGTGCGCACCGCTAATAGCGTTGCTCGATGGCGATGATCTGTTCCGCCCCGGCTATCTTAAGGCTGTCGTGCCGATACTGGACTCTGACCCGAACGTGCGGCTCGTCACCTGCAACGCAAGGATCTTTGGCGCGGTGGCGCGCGTTCGCAATTGTGTGGACCGACCGCAACCCAAGCATGGCACCTTGGCCGATGTGCTCGACCGCACATTCAACGTATATATAGGCACCACCTTCCGCCGCGCCGATTTCGACACTGTCGGAGGCTTCGATTCGCGAATGGCGCAATCGGAGGATTTCGACTTCTGGCTGCGCCTGATGCTGCTCGGCGGCAGCGCGCGCTATATCGACGAGGTGCTTGGGGAGTACCGGGTCCGGCCGGGCAGCGCCTCGGCCAATGCGGGGCGCATGCTGCTCGGCAATATCCGCGCCTATAAGAAGGCGCGCGCTGCTTTGCCCGAGGGCGCATCGGAAGTGGCGCTGCTCGACCGGCTGCTGACCGAAAGCCGCGCCGCGCTCGCCTTCGAACACGCCATCGATTGCATCGTCGATGGTGATACCCAGCGCGGTCTTGTGGAACTGCGGCGGACGCGCGGCCAGGGTGCAGGGCTGACCTGGCACATTGCCTTCACAATATGGCAGATCTTCCCGGCGCTCGCCCGTCCAATGCTGCGCTGGCGGCGCCGTGCGCACAGTCGGGGAGCAGCCGGTTCGGCCCTGTTCCCCAGTTTTCTCGAAATCGAAGGATGAGCATGCTTGCCCAGATCATGACGCAACTGGCAGGCCCGCGCGGATGAACCGGTTTGCCGATCTAGCGGAGCGGCCACCGGCGATGTCCGTGCGCACCGCCGCGGCGTGGGCGCTGGTCTCGCAGTACACCGCGTTCACGATCCAGTTTGCCACCAGCATCGTGCTGGCGCGCTGGTTCATCACCCCGGCCGAACTGGGGCTGTTCTCGATTGCCTTTGCTGCGGTGACGCTGGTGGCCTTCCTCCAGGACTTCGGTGTCACGCGATACATCAACGGCGAACGCGATCTGACGCCCGACAAGATCCACACTGCCTTCACCATCTCGGTCGGCTTTGCCTGGGGCATCGCGCTGCTGGCGATTTGCGCCTCCGGACCGATTGCGGCGTTCTATCATGATCCGCAGCTGCGGCCCATCACACTGGTGATCGCCTGCTCCTATCTGTGCGTGCCGCTCGCGATCGTGCCGCAGGCGACCTGCCAGCGGCGGATGGACTACAAGTCGAACACCATGATCGAGGTCGGCTCCTCGCTCGCCAATGCCCTGACCGCAATCACACTCGCGCTAATGGGCTATGGCGCGCTGGCCCTGGCGTGGGGCGCCTTTGCGCAGCAGGCAGCGCGGCTGGTGGTCAGCCAGTGGCGCGCGGGCCTGATGCTGCCCTGGCCGCTGCGGATCAAGGGCGCGGCCCCTGTATTCAAGCTTGGCGGCACCAACAGTGTGCTTGCAACGTGTTATTCGATCACCGGGCGCGCGCCCGAGCTTGTGATCGGGCGGCTCCTCGACAATGCCGCGGTCGGCCTGTTCACTCGCGCTTCGGGGCTCGCCCTGCAATTGCGCTTGCTCGTCGCGGGTGCGGTGACCGGCGTTTTCTATCCCGCCTTCCGCCGGGTGCGCGACAACGGCGAGCCGCTTGCCCCGCCCTATCTGCGTGTCGTAGCGGCGTATACTGGGATTACCTGGCCGGCCATGGCCGGCATCGCGGTGCTGGCCGCGCCGCTGATCAACCTGCTCTATGGCCCGCGCTGGGACGCGGCCGCGCCGCTGCTCGGCTGGATCGCCCTGTCGCAGCTCTGCTATGTCGCGCTGCCGCTGAACGCCGATCTGCCGTTATTGCTCGACAGAATGAGGAGCCTGATCCGCCGCAACATCATCGAGACCGCTGCGTCGGTCCTGCTCATTGCGGTTTCCGCACCGTTCGGGCTGCTGTGGGTCGCGATATCCCGCTTCGTCCATGGCCTGATCTTCATCGTGATCTACGCGCCAATGATGCAGGAGATGCTGGGCTTTCGCTGGCGCGATCTGGCCGTGATCTATGTGCGCAGCCTTCTCGCCACCGCTGCCGCGGTCACCCCGGTCCTCATCAGCTATGCCCTATGGCGACCGGCGGCCGAAGCTGGCCTCGTCCAGATGGCGAGCATGGCCGGTGCCGGCGGGGTCTGCTGGCTGATCACCCTGCGACTCACCGGTCACCCGCTGTTCGCCGAGATCGCCGCCATGTTGGGGGACATCACCGCAAGCCTGCGCCAGCGCACGGTCCGTCCGGCAACACCATAATCCCGGCCAGAAACTGGGCCCGCAAACGCCAATAGGCACAAGGCTGCGAAAGGCGTATGACAGTGGTCAGGAGAATGATGCCATGGCTTTTGAAGCGCTCGTCGCGGCTGGCGCGCTGGTCCCGCTAGCTCTTGCTACGCCGATCAACCTGCCGCCTGCCGCGCAGCAGGGCTCGCCGGTCGATATCGTCACTGTCACCAACGATCAGCACGACCGGATGACGGTTCCAGTGCGCATCGGCAAGGACGGCCCGTTTGATTTCCTCGTCGACACGGGAGCCGAACGCACTGTGCTAGCGCGCGATGTAGCCTTGAAGCTGAGACTGCCGACATCAGGACAAGGCCTGCTTATCGGCATTGCCGGCAAGCAGGCGGTCGATCTGGTGGAGATCGACGAGATGAACCTCGGCCGACGCAGCTTCTACGGCCTTACTGCGCCGCTGCTCGAAGGCCGCAATATCGGCGCGGACGGAATCATCGGGCTCGACAGCCTGCAGGACCAGCGCGTGCTGCTCGATTTTGACAAGAAGCGCATGGCGATCGGCGATGCCGCTTTGCTTGGCGGCAATCGCGGCTTCGAGATTGTGGTGCAGGCGCGCCGCCGATCGGGCCAGCTGATCATGACCAACGCGGTGATTGACGGCGTACGGACCGACGTCGTGATCGACACCGGCTCCGATGTCTCAATCGGCAACCGCGCGCTCCAGCGCGCGCTCGCCAAACGGCGCAAGGGCGAGACCACGCAGCTCCAGTCGGTCACCGGGCAGTCGATCACCGCCGATGTCGCCATGGCCCGCGCCCTGAAGCTCGGCTCGATGACCATGAGCAACACTGCACTGGTGTTCGCGGACGCGCCCGCCTTCGAAAAGCTCGACATGGTCAAACGCCCGGCGATGCTCATGGGTATGAGCCAACTGAGGCTGTTCCACCGTGTCGCGATCGACTTTTCGACCCGGCGCATCCTGTTCGACATGCCGGACAACGCCCTGCCCGCGTCATTCTAGCCAGGTAACCCGCCACAGGGCTGGCGAAACCGCGCAAAACCCCTATCTGGGGGAAATGCCGCCAGATACCGCCACCGATCCGCATGCCCGCCACGATGGGTGGCTGACGCTTAAGCGCTTCCTCCCCTATCTTTGGCCGCGCGATAATCCTGCGCTGCGCTGGCGGATCGTGGTCGCAACGGTCCTGATCCTGCTCTCCACGGGTACCCAGCTCGCGCTGCCCTATCTGCTCAAGTGGGCCGTCGATGCGATGAACACCGGCGCTGGAACGCGCCTGCCGACATTCGTCATGCTCACCGTGCTGGCCTTTGCCGCCGGGCGCTTCATTGGCGTGGTCTTCGACAATCTGCGCAACATCGTGTTCGAGCGCGTCGGTCAGGACGCGACCCGCTCGCTCGCCGAAAACGTGTTCGCCCGCCTCCATCGCCTTTCGATGCGCTTCCATCTCGCGCGGCGGACGGGCGAGGTCACCAAGGTGATCGAGCGCGGCACCAAGAGCATCGACACGATGCTCTATTTCATGCTGTTCAACATCGCGCCGACCATCCTGCAGCTAATCGTCGTCGCGTTCATCTTCTATTTCACCTTCGGCTGGGGGCTGGTTGCCGCCACAGCCGTCGCGGTCGTCGCCTATATCTGGATCACCCGCGCGATCACCGAATGGCGCAGCCACTTGCGCGAGCGGATGAACCGGCTCGACGGGCAAGCGCTCAGCCGCGCAGTCGATTCGCTGCTGAACTACGAGACGGTGAAGTATTTCGCGGCCGAGGCGCGCGAGCAGGAACGCTATGCACAGGCCACCCGCGCCTATGCCGATGCCGCGGTTTCGAGCGAAAACAGCCTCGGTCTGCTCAACATCGCGCAGGCCTTGGTGGTCAATCTGCTGATGGCGGGCGCGCTCGCCTACACCGCGTGGGGCTGGTCGAAGGGCTGGTACACCGCAGGCCAGCTCGTCTTCGTACAGACCTATCTCACCCAGCTGTTCCGCCCGCTCGACATGCTCGGCATGGTCTATCGCACGATCCGCCAGGGGCTGATCGACATGGCCGAGATGTTCCGCCTGATCGATACCGAAGTCGAAGTCGCCGATATCCCCGGCGCGCCCGCGCTGATCATCCAGCGGCCCAGTGTGGTGTTCGACAATGTGCTGTTCGGCTATGACAAGGACCGCACAATCCTGCACGGCCTTTCGTTCGAGGTTCCGGCGGGCAGCCGGGTCGC
>JBJXEK010000154.1:0-17940 GCA_046155055.1 Novosphingobium sp.
CGCCTGTGGGACATGACCACCGGCGAAAAACTCGACAAGGACCGCTTCCGCCGCGATCTCGGCGGTGAGGAAGAAGCGTATCAAGAAGTCGCCCGCCGCCTCGGCCTGCTGGAAAACGACGGCCCGCCGAGTGAAGTGCTGGACCTCGGCGCGCACCGCAAGCTGCGCACGAAGAAGTAAGTCTCCCAAACCCTCCCCATTTTTGCGCAGCACAAATGGGGAGGTGGCAGCGCGGGAGCGCTGACGGAGGGGTAAAAGGCGTCAGAAAAAGAGCCTCCGGCGGGCAAGGGCCACTGCCCTTGCATCCCCAAACTCTGTCGCGAACCTGGCCAAAAACTTCGTCATTCCCGCGAAGGCGGGAATCCAGAGCGGCCCCAACGAAGTGTTCGATCTGGGCGTCCACAAGAAACTGCGCGGGACGTGAGGCGGTATGAACAGCATCGATAAGGCCAGTCAGCCCGATCCTGAAAACCCGGAATGGACCGACGCAATGGCCGCCAATGCGCTGCGTCTTGCGGACCTGCCGCCATCCCTGCAAGCCAAGCTTCGCGGTCGCCCTACGGAATGCTGAACTTGATTGTATTTTTGGTTGCGCTGCAGGCCAGTTGGCCTGACGGGCGGTACGTCGGATCATAGCGGACCCCGCGCATCAGGTTCTTGGCCGCATCGACGAACACGAACGGCGGATAAGCGATCAGCGCGCGCTGGTTGGCCGTGCGCCCTGCCGCATCGATATCATACTCCACCTTGACCCACCCCTCGAAGCCCATGCGCTGCGCTTCCTGCGGGTAGTCGGAGCTGTCCGAACCGGTTGACTTCAGCCGCGGAATATCGCCGATCAGCGCGCATTGCTGCTCGGTCAGCCCGGTGCGGGTGAACAGCGCCTGCGCCTCCTGATATTGCTTCGCCGCCGCCGCCAGGCTGGCCAGCCGCAGCAGCGCGATCTGGCGCAGCGGATGGCCTTCTTCCAGCCGGGTGTCGTCTGCGACCTCGCGGAGCAGCGCAACCTGATCGGGCACGGTGGCTCCCTCCTGCCAGAACGTGCCTAGGAACGCCCGCACCGTATTCTGCGCCAGCGGGTCGGCCGCGATCAACGGGTCGGTAAGGGCTGCCCGCAGCCGGGCTTCGGCCAACTTCTTGTCCACCTTGAGTGACGATTTCTTGATATCGCGCAAGTCGAGCGCCGCAATGGCGCGTAGCGCGGCGATCGCGGCTGCTATGCCCCGATCTGCCCCTTGCGGATCAGCCTCACCCAGCAGCGCGGTGGCCTTGGCATTGTCCTGCAGCGGGCCGCCCCCCATTGCCGCCTGACCATAAATCGCAGCCAACCCCAGCGCGGCACCGGCGGTCCGCTTGTCGCCGCTGGCTGCGCGCTCTGCGCCCAGCGCGTGCAGCCGTTTGACCGCCACTTTGCGGAAAACCTGCGCCGAATTGGCCTCGCTCGGCGGTACAGCATCACCCAAAATGATCGGTGCCTGCTTGTCCGCTGCGCCCAGCTCGGCAATCGGTTCCGCCCATGCTGTAAAGCGGTCGAGCAGCGGCGTCAGCACCCCGCCGGCCCCGTCGCGGGCCGTGGAGCAATGCAGCTCGACCCGGGTGAGCCTGCGGTAGAACACCGGCAGCTTGGCAAGCTCCTCCGGCTTCCACGCCCAGTCCCGCACCTCCCGCGCAAAGGCTGTCGCCGCCGCAAACGAGCCCCGACTATAGACCGTCTGCGCAGACACAACCTCTCCGTCATCCCCGATCGCGAATTCGACCACCGCCGAATCCTCGGGCCGCAACCCCGGCTCATCGGTGCATCGCGGCACGCCCATGAAGCTTGCCGTGGCAAACGGGGAGTCGCTGATCCGCCCGGCTCCGGTGTAGGCCAAATACTCGCGCGCCTTGTCACGGTCGCCGATCAGCAACATCGCCTGCGCCAGGTCTGCCCGCAGCGCCGCGTCGCTGAGCGAAATGGTGTTCGTCAACCCGCCGGACAGAGCCAGCGCGCGCCGCAGATCGTCGGCGGCTTCCTTGTCCCGGCCAAGATTCATCAGCGCGCGACCGCGCACGGCCAGGAAGTTGGCGCGGGCTTGCTTGTCGTCGCGGCTGGTCCCCGTGATCTCAGCCAAAGCCTTGTCGACCACGGTGATCGCAGCCCCGTCGCCATCAAACAGATGCGCCTGCGCCAGCCGCATCATGGACTGCAGACGCGTGCCGCGATCGCTGGCGGCAGCGATCGCCCGCGTGTACCAGCCCACCGCCGTGTCGCGGTCGTAATTGCGGAAGGCAATCTGGCCCATCACCAGCTGCGTGATTGCCACTTCGTCGGCAAACGACGCGCCCGCCGCCTCCAACGTCGGCAGTCCTGACAGGATCAACGCCAGCCCTTGCGCCTCGGTATCGGCGCGCAGCAGGCAGCGCCCCCGGCGCACGGCAATGGCCGCAGCGGGCAGCGAGCCGGGCTTGACCCGCGGATCGACCGCCAGCGCTGCAAACAGCGGCAAAGCCTTGTCGCACTGGCCGCTATCGGCCAGCTCGGTCGCGGCATTGAAAGAGCCTTGCAGCGACGGGGTGGCCGCTGACGGCGTCTGGGCCGCCGGCGCAGGCCCGGCATAAGCACATCCCGGCGCAAGCCCCGACGTCACTAATGCCGCCGCCCATACCGCTTGTCCGATCCGGCTCTGCCGTAGGTTCATGATCGTCCTTTCCGTTATCGGGCCTGTTCAAGCCGGGTAACCCGCCGTATCCTATCAAGCATGGCGACCCTGCGCATCCTCTGTCTGGCGATAAGTGCCGCCATTTCCGCAGCATCCCCGGCGCTCGCTGAGGCACCGCCCGAGCCTGCCCGCGCCCGCATCGCGCGCGTCGTGCTGGTCGGCGCGCACTGGTGCGCGCCCTGCCGCGCCGAACTGCCCGAACTGGGCGCGCTTGCCGCCGCCGCCGCCCCCGCGCGGATCGCGCTGGGATGGACCGACCGCGAGCCTCCCCTGACCGCGCCGCTCGCCCGGGCGATCGAACGCCTGCCCGTAAGCGCCGCCCGCCTTCTGGTAAGCCGCCACGGCGCGGCCGCGCGAGGCGTGCCCTTCGCGCTCGCATACAGCGCAAACGGCGCGCTCTGCACGCTCTGGCGCGGCCCGCTCAAACCCGCCGACTGGGCCGCCCTCGAAAGCCAGTGCCAGGCCGGCTGAACCTCACTCCACCCCCGGCAGCGCGATATAGCTCCCGCTTGCACCGCCCACGCTTACCTTCTGCGTGGCCTTGACATAGTCCCCCGGCTTGGCATCGATGATCGAAGGCACGAACGTCTGCGGGTTGCGGTCGTAGAGCGGGAACCAGCTTGATTGCACTTGCACCATGATCCGGTGGCCGGGCAGGAACACGTGGTTCGCATGGGGCAGCTCGAACGTGTACTCCAGCGGCGTGTTGGCCTTGAGCGGCCGCGCCTCGCTCAGCGTCTCGCGGAAGCGGCCGCGGAAGATGTCCATGCCCACGGCGAGCTGGTATCCGCCCATCGCGCGGTCGCCCGGTACTTCGTCGGGGTACACGTCGATCAGCTTGACCACCCAGTCGCTGTCGGTCCCGCTGGTGGACGCCGTCAGATGCACCACCGGCGCGCCGGCGATGGTCACCGCCTTGGTCAGCACCGGGCCGGTAAAGGCCAGCACGTCCGGGCGGCCTGAAACCGGGCGCTGGTCGCCCGTCAGCCAGGTCGGCCAGGGGTTGCCGTCATAGCCCTCCTGCTGGTTGGGCCGCGGGTAATAGGTCACGGGTTTGGCCGGATCGGAGACATAATCGACCGTGCCTTCGGTAGGTGAAGACTCGAAGCCCAAAGTCTCCCCCGCCTGCAGATAGAGCTTCTTCGCGGCCGGTGCGGCCGGCCAGCCGGGCAGGCGCTGCCACTTGTTGGTGCCGCTCTGGAATGCAGTCACCCGCGCCACATCCATCGGCGTGTCATACAGGAAATGCGCGAGGAACGGCGCGAGCACTTCGGCGCGCCACCATTTGGCCGTATCCGCATCCCAGCGGATCGGCCCTAGCGTGTCGGCGCGGTCGATCTCCTGCCCATGGAACCACGGCCCCATCGTCATGTAGAGCAGCCCGGTCTTGTCCTGCGGCTGCAAAGCCTTCCACACTGCCTGCGCGCCGTAGATATCCTCCTGATCCCACAGCGAGTGGACCAGCAGAGTGGGGACCTTAAGCGGCGCCTTGGCGAGCACCTTGTCCATCGCCTGTTCCTGCCAGAAGCTATCCCACGCCTGATGCGCCTTCACCTTCTGCCAGAAGCCGTTCTGATCAAGCCCGTGCACCGTGGCGAGCGCGCCCGCCGAGCCATATTTCATGTAGTGCGTATAGGCGTCCGCTTCGGTCACTTCATACTTGCTGGAATTGTCCTTAGTACCAACCTGCTCCCACATGTAGCTCAGCCCGATCTGGCGGAACGCACCGTTGTGAAACCAGTCGTCGCCGCGCCAGCCATCGACCATCGGGTTCATCGGCACCGCCACTTTCAGCGCCGGATGCGGATTCACGAGGCCCGCGAGCGCGGTGAAGCCATCATAGCTGATGCCCAGAATGCCCACGCGCCCGTTGCTTTCGGGCACGTGCTTCACCAGCCAGTCGATCGTGTCATAGGTATCGGTCGCGTGATCGGTCTTCGTGGGGTTGAGTGACGTGCCAACGAAGGGCCGATTCATCACATAGGTGCCTTCGGACCCGTACTTGCCGCGCACATCCTGCACCACGCGGATATAGCCGCCCGCCATGACCACATCGGGCGCGCTGTCATAGCCATCGATTGCGCTCGCCATCGAGCCCGAGCCATGCTGGCTGGTCATTTCCTCGGCGTTGTACGGCGTGCGCGTCAGCAGCATGGCGGCGCCTCCATTGGCCCTCAGCGTGCCTTTGGGCAGCATGATAACCGTGTGCAGCTTCACCCCGTCGCGCATCGGGATATCCACCGCGCGCCGTTCGTAGTCGCGGTAAGCGGTCGGCTGCTCCAGCTTGGTCGGTCGTTCGTCGTAGACCGGCTCCTTGGCCGGCGCGGCCCATGCCACGCCCGCACCTGCGCCCGCCAAATGCCCTGAGAGCAAAAGCCCCGCCAGAATCGCCGCGCGCATCTTCATGATATTTCCCCCTGCAAACCCGGAGGAAGCTTAGCAGCACGCGGCGCGCTGCCAAGCCGCATCCTGACCCTGGACCAGCAGCGACTGTTCCACGCCGCTAATCTGCCGGTTGAAATCGCCCTCGGTGATCAGGATGATGTCGCTTGCTGCCTGATCGATGCCGGGCGCCAACGTCACCAGGAGCACTTTGGCGTCAGGCCCGTTGGCATCATAATCGATCCAGAGATTGCCGCTGGTCTTGTCGTAGATCGCGATGTCGTTGTCATCCTTGGCGCTCGTGCCAAAGACCAGCTCGCCCACCAGCTATACACGAGGCCAAACGCGACTCCGGTCTGAAAGTCGCTGATCTCGTGCCAAACCAGAGACTGACAGTGGAGCCGCCGACATGACCGCAAGCGAGAGCGCAACCCGATGGGAAGCGGACCTTGCCGTGGTGACCGGCAGCCTGGAGCGGCGGCGGTGCAGCAGCAAATTGTCGCCCGGCAGGCCAGATCGACCTGACCAGCGCCATGTTCCGTCCAGGAAGGCCCGAATATACGGGTGAAATGCTGCACGAAGGCTGGACGCGGCCTGCGGTCCAAGCTAACCGGCGCGTCCAACCGATGGAGACCCCAGATCATGAATACTGCTGAACTCGCCGACGCCGTTGCCGCCAGCGCTGGCCTGACCAAGGCTGAAGCCAAGAAGATGGTCGACACCGTGTTCGCGGCGATTGCCGATGCGGCTGCTCGCGGCGAAGAAGTCTCGCTGAGCGCATTCGGGAAGTTCAAGATCAAGGAAAGCCCGGCTCGTGAAGGCCGCAACCCCTCGACCGGCGCCACCATCCAGATCGCAGCTTCGCGCAAGCTGACCTTCGCGGCGGCAAAGTCGGTCAAGGACAAGCTCAACGGCTGATCCTGTTTGAGTGACCCTTTGTTTGAACTGTACGGGGGCGGCGCGCGGGGGAGACCTTGTGCGCCGCTCTTGTTTTGGCGAAAGGCATTTTGATGGGCTTTGACGACCAGATGCGCCGCTATTTCGGCTCGGACGATCTGGAATCGCTGAGCCCGGCCGAACTGGCTGCGGGCAAGGAACGCCTTGCAGTCGATTTCGGGCTCGAGAAGGATACTGGCCGGCGCTTTGCAATGTGGGCGCTGATGCATATTCTAGGCTGCGCCCCCGATCTCGATGTCGCGTTCAAGGACGCCGGCGAGCAAAACGCCGCACGCGATTTCATGGATCTTTTCGCCAGCTTGAACCCAGAACCGGAATGAGTGCAAGCTGCGCGGAAACCGGAAGAAGGACCATAGGCATGAGCGACCTCATCGTCGTGGAAATCAGCGAAGGCGTCGCCACCGTCACGCTCAACCGGCCGGAAGCGATGAACGCGCTGTCCAAGGCGCTGCGCGCGCGGCTGTTCGAAGTGATGACCGCGCTTGATGCCGACGACGCGGTGCGTGCGGTGGTGCTGACGGGCGCAGGCACACGCGCCTTCACCGCCGGGCTCGATCTCAAGGAACTGGGCTCAGAGGTCGGCGCGCTCGGCGCAGCCAATGCGCAAGGCGCGGACGAGAACCCGGTCAAGGCGATCGAAGTCTGCCGTAAGCCGGTGATCGGCGCGATCAACGGCGTGGCCATCACCGGCGGCTTCGAAGTCGCGCTTGCCTGCGATGTGCTCATCGCTTCCACCAACGCGCGTTTTGCCGATACCCATGCGCGCGTCGGCATCTTTCCCGGTTGGGGCCTGTCGCAGAAGCTGTCGCGCATGATCGGGATCAGCCGCGCGAAGGAGCTGTCGTTCACCGGCAACTTCCTCGACGCTGCGACGGCCGAAGCCTGGGGCCTCGTCAACCGCGTCACCACGCCCGAAGACCTGCTGCCTGCCGCTCAAAAGATGGCGCGCGACATGGCCTCGATCGATCCCGCCATGCTCAAGGCCTATAAGGCGCTGATCGACGAAGGCTATGCTGCGACTTTCGGCGAAGGTCTCGCGATTGAGCAGCGCGTTTCCACCGCCGCCAATTCGGCAGTCACGCCCGAGGATGTCGAGGCACGGCGCCTCGCCGTGCAGGCGCGCGGCCGCAGCCAGTAGGCATCACACCGCCACAGCCAGCTCAGTCGCTTGCTTGATCGCGCGCTTGGCATCGAGCTCCGATGCTTCGAACGCCCCCCCGATCAGCTGGGCGTTGAGGCCCCGCTCGATCAGTTCGTCATACAGCCCGCGCGCCGGTTCCTGCCCGGCGCAGACGATCACCGTGTCCACCGGCAGTACCCGAGGCTCGCCCTCGATGCGGAGGTGCAGGCCCTGGTCGTCGATCCGGTCATACTCCACGCCGCCCAGCATCTGCACACCGCGCCGCTGCAGCGTCAGCCGGTGGGTCCAGCCGGTCGTGCGGCCGAGCCCCTTGCCCACCGCGCTCGTCTTGCGCTGGAGCAGCCAGACCTCGCGCCCGCTGGATGCGACCTCGGGCACCACGCCGGTGACCCCGCCGCGCGGATGGTTCTTGAAATCGATGCCCCATTCCTTGGCGAAAACATCAATGTCGAGCGAACCGGGGGTGCCTGCATGCGTGATCAACTCGGCTACATCAAAGCCGATACCTCCGGCCCCCATGATCGCCACGCGCTGGCCGACCTTGGCCTTGCCGGTGATCACATCGACGTAGCTCACCACATTGGCCCGATCGATCCCCTCCAACACAGGCACACGCGGCGTGATTCCCGTGGCGATCACGATCTCGTCAAACCCGCCCGCCGCCAGGGCGTCCGCATCGATACGCGTGCCAAGCTTCAGATCGATCCCATGCACTTCGATCATCCGCCCGAAGTAGCGCAGTGTCTCGTCGAACTCCTCCTTGCCGGGGATCTTGCGCGCCAGATTGAACTGCCCGCCAATCTCGTGTCCCGCATCGTAGAGCGTGACCTTGTGCCCGCGCCCCGCCGCAATCGTCGCGAAGGCCAGGCCGGCAGGCCCCGCACCCACCACCGCGATTCGCCGAGCGGCCTCTGTTGGCTGCACCGTGATCTCGGTCTCGCGGCAGGCACGGGCATTGACAAGACAACTGGTCAGCTGGCCCGTGAATGTATGGTCAAGGCAGGCCTGATTGCAGGCGATGCAGGTGTTGATCTCGTCCTCGCGGCCGTCCCTGGCCTTGTTGACCAGTTCCGCATCCGCCAGCATCGGCCGCGCCATCGAGATCAGGTCTGCGTCCCCGCGCGCCAGCACCTCTTCGGCTACATGCGGCATGTTAATGCGGTTGCTGGTGATGAGCGGGATGGAGACTGCCTCGCGCAGGCGGCCGGTCACGTGCGCGAAGGCGGCGCGCGGCACCATTGTGGCGATGGTCGGCACCTGGCTTTCGTGCCAGCAGAAGTGGGTGCTGATCACGTCCGCGCCATTCGCTTCGAGCGCCTTGGCGAGGCTGGTTACTTCCTCCCACGCCAGCCCGCCTTCGAGCATATCCATCGCGGAAATGCGGAAGATCAGCATCTTGTCTGGTCCCAGCGCTTCGCGCGCGCGGCGCACGATCTCGACCGGAAAGCGCATGCGGTTTTCCCATGTGCCGCCCCACCGGTCGGTGCGCTGGTTGGTCTTTTCGACAAGGAAGGTGGAAATCAGATAGCCGGCCGAGCCGATGATCTCGACCCCGTCATAGCCCGCCTCGACCGCCAGTGCGGCGCAATTGGCAAAAGCCGCGATCTGCTCCTCGATCCCCGCATCGTCCAGTTCGATAGGCGCATGCTTGGCAAGGCGCGATTTCACCGGTGAGGGGCCGACCGCCTCGCGCACATTGGCCATCGGACCTGAATGCAGGATCTGCATGCAGATCTTCACCTCAGCGTCGGCGGCATGCACCGCGTCGGTCACTTCGCGGTGCATCGGCACTTCGCTCGGCTCGCTGAGCTTAGCACCGCGCCCGCCGCTGGGGTGCGGGGTGATGCCGCCAGTGATGATCATGCCGACCCCGCCTTTCACGCGCTCGACAAAGTAGGCGGAGAGCCGCTCGGCCGCATTGGGCACGTCCTCCAGGCCCGAATGCATCGAACCCATGATGATCCGGTTCTTGATCCGTTGCCCCCGGATGGTGAGCGGCGAGAACATCAGCGGGTACTTGGTATGGGCCATCGGTCGGTCCGTTCTCAATCTGGGCGATAGTTCGGGGCGCGCTTTTCAAGAAAGGCGCGCATCCCTTCGGCGAAATTCGGGCTTGCGGCGGTCATCAGCTGGTTGCGGTTCTCGATCGCCATTGCCGCCTCGAGACTGGGCGCATCGATCGCGAGTGCCAGCCCCTCCTTGGTCATGCGCAGCCCGCGCGGCGAGGCGGCCAGCAGATCGTCGACATAGGGCTGCGCCGCCGCCTCCAACTGGTCATCGGGCACGACCTCGCTGACCAGCCCGGTCGCCAGCGCGCGCGGCGCATGGATGAACCGGCCCGTCAGCATCAACTCAGAGGCGACCGAACCGCCCACGAGGCGCGGCAGAAAATAGCTTACCCCCATGTCGCAGGAGGAGAGGCCCAGCTTGATGAAAGCCGCATTCATCCGCGCGCTTTCACCCGCAATGCGGATATCGGCCGCGAGCGCGAAGGCAAAGCCGCCGCCGCAAGCCGGTCCGTGCACCAGCGCCACAATCGGCTGCGGGCAGCGGCGCATCTTCACATAGACATCGGCCAGATAGCCCTGGAATCCGAAGCCGCCGCCGAACGGGTCCACCGAGTTGTCCGCCGCCATCCGGTCCTTGATATCAAGCCCGGCGCAAAACGCACGGCCTGCCCCGCGCATGACCACAACGCGCGTTTCACGGTCGTTGTAAAGGGCGCCGAAATAGGCAGTCAGCTCATCGACCATCTCGAGCGAGATAGCATTGAACACATCGGGGCGGTTCAGCGTCAGCCAATCGGTCGGCCCTCGCTTTTCGACCGTGATCGTATGATAGGTCATAGCATCCGATCCTCCCTCAACCCATCCTGCGCAGGATGCACAAGCATCGTCCATCCCATTTCAGGGGCGACGAAGGACCTGTTTAATTTACCAGCCGCCCTCATGTGACGCGACACGGCATCTGGACGCCGAATGCCGCCGCGAGTAGCCGCGTGATACGGCGCGCGGCAACGCGGCGAGCCGTGAGAGGGACCAGAACCATGCACGATCCGGAACGCATTCCCGTCATCATCGGCGTGGGCCAGATCAATGATCGGCCCGAAAGCCCCGAGCTCGGGCTTGATCCGCCGGGGCTGATGGCCGCTGCGCTGCGCATTGCCGAAGCGGACGCGGGCGGCGATATTCTCACCAAACTCGACAGCCTTGCCATCGTCGACCAGATCAGCTTCCGCCATCTCGGGAACTTGTGCGAGGGCCTTGCCACCGCGATCGGGGCAAGCCCGAAGGTAAACTACCAGTCCGAAGCGCCGCATGGCGACACGCCGATCCGGCTTCTCAATGAGGCGGCGAACCGGATTGGCAGCGGCGAAGTGACGCTGGCTGCAGTGGTCGGCGCAGAAGCGCTGCGCACGGCCGCGGGCCTCGCTGCACGCGCCGCCCAGAACGGGGGTAAAGGCGAAGACAAAAGCTACAACGCGGTACGCGCCGCCTCGACCCGGCGAGATCCAAGTTATGCGCAGCTTCATGGCCTGTCTGCGCCGGTCGATGTCTATCCGATTTACGAGAACGCCGGCCGTGCAGCTTATGGCCAGACCTTCGCGGAAGCGCAGACTGAAAGCGGCGCGATCTGGTCGCGCTTCAGCGAGATTGCGGCCGCCAATGAGGGCGCGTGGATCCGGAAGGTGGTTTCGGCAGAGGAAATCCTGACGCCAGGCCCGGCCAACCGCCCGTTGGCCTTCCCCTACACCAAGCTCACCGTCGCCAATTCGTCGGTCAACCAAGGCGCGGGTTTCATCGTCACCAGCCTGGCTGAGGCGCGCCGGCGCGGCATTGCCGAAGATCGGATCATCTATGTCGGCATGGGCGCGGCGGCCAAGGAGGACGCGAGCATCCTGCGCCGCGACCGCTACGACCGCTCTTCCAGCATGGATACCGCGATCCGCCGCACGCTGGACCTGAACAAGCTGCAGGGCAGCGATTTCGATGCTGTAGAACTTTACAGCTGCTTTCCTTGCGTGCCCAAGATGGCGCGGCGCACGCTCGGCTGGCCGCTGGACAAGCCCATGACCGTGTTCGGCGGGCTCACTTTCGGCGGCGGCCCGATCGCAAATTACATGAGCCATGCGGTCGTCTCGATGGTCGAGCTGCTGCGCAAAGAAGGCCGGAACGGCTTCCTCTTCGCCAATGGCGGCTATGCCACCGACAACCACTGCATCGTGCTCTCCTCCGAGCCGGTCGCCGCCGCGCAGTTCCCGCAGAACTTCGACTATCAGGCAGAAGCGGATGCCGCGCGCGAACCCATCCCCGAGCTCGACAAGGACTATTGCGGCGAGGCGGTGATCGAAAGCTACACCGTGTTCCACAACCGCGACGGCAAGCCCAGCAGCGGGGTGGTGGTGGCGCGCACGCCGGAGGGCAAGCGCACGCTGTGCCACATCGATGTTGCCGATGCGGCCATGCTCGCTTTCCTTATGGACGGAACTGTCGAACCAGTCGGCACGGCGGGCCGGATCGCACTGGCAGGCGAAAAGCGCATTTGGCAGCGCTGAACCGGCAGATCAAAATTGCCAGTGGCTCCGGCAGCCCCCGGCCCTATCATTGCAGCCTGAAGCGCAGGAGATAGGCAATGTACGAACGGTTTGCGGGCAAAGTGGCACTGATCACCGGGGGCACCTCGGGCATCGGGGCGGGCACTGTCCGGCGACTTGCAGCCGAGGGCGCGGCGGTTGTCTTCACCGGATCGAATGCGGCTGCCGCAGCTGCGCTCAGCGCCGAGACCGGGGCGACATTCCTGCCGCAGCGGGTCGAGGATGCGGCGGGCTGGGATGTGGTCATGACGCATATTGCTGCGCAGCATGGCCGGCTCGACGTTGCCTTTGCCAATGCCGGGATCGAAGGCGGCGACAGCAACGTAGAGGCGATCACCGATGAGGCCTGGCAGCGCATCCTAGGTGTGAACCTGACGGGCGTGATGCTCACGATCCAGCACGCGATTGGTGCAATGCGCGCCAACCCCGATGGGCCGAAAGGCTCGATTATCGTCAATTCCTCGATGAACGCCTATCGCCCGATGGGCAATTTCGTCGCCTATTCCACCACCAAGGGTGCCCTGATCGCGCTGACCAAGTCCTCCGCGCTCCACTGCGCGAACGCGAAGACGCAAATCCGGGTGAACTCGATTCATCCGGGTGTGGTGGAAACCGACATGATCCGCACAGTCATCGAACGCTCAGGCGATGCGGTTGCCGCGCGTGCGCAGTTTGAGGGCATGGCCCCGCTAGGACGCATGGCGCAAGTCGAGGAAGTCGCCGCACTTGTGGCGTTCCTAGCCTCCGACGAGGCCACTTTCATCTCGGGATCGGAATACAGCATCGACGGCGCAAGCACCGCGGGGATGATGGGGGTTTGAGCAGGATCGGGCCGGTTTAGGCCGCCGCCCCGAGGTACCCGAGCTGTCCGGCCTTGAACACGGACTGGCTGCGGTTCACCGCGTTCAGCTTCTCACCCGCGCGCTGGATGTGATAGCGTACTGTGGCGTGGCTGAGCGCGAGGATCAGACTGATTTCCTTGTCCGTCTTGCCGATCGCGGCCCAGCGCAGACACTCGACTTCACGCTTTGAGAGGCGACAATCGCTCGGGATCCACTGCTGCGTGCGCATCGTGCTGACATAGCTGGCGACAAAGCGGCGGGTCAGCGCGCCGAGGAAATCGCCGTGCTCGGCAAACACCGCAGAAAGGTCATCAATCGTCTTGTCGGCCGGCACAAAGCTGGCCGCAGCGATCTGTCCGAACGAGAGATGCGAGGGCACGACGATCATCGCGCGGGCCTTGCTGAACTTGTGGAACTCCGAAAAGTTCAGGTCCTCCAGATAGTTGTTGCGTGCAACGGTGAAGGCCCCGTGCGCGCTGCACCAGAACGGCTCGCTCTCGTAGCGGCTGGCGCGGGGAAAGGGCGAGGACAGCGCCAGCGTGCCGTTTTCCCACCAGCGCTCGCCATCTGCAGTCCAGCCGAAGATATCGGCATTGATGATCTTGCCATCGGCGTCGAGCATCTGTTCCTTCGACGCAATGTCGGGACAGACCGCGATCCTGAGATCGAGTTTCAAGGCCACGTCGCGAATGGCCACCGCCGCCGGCCGCACATCCTCAACAGCCCGAATCGTCACCTGCTCAAAGGTGCTGTTCGCCCACTCCATGCTGCATCCTCCGCCCGCTTCCGGTTGCTCCGGTGCTAAGCCTGATTCGCATGCTAACCTGAAGCGTGCCGTAGCGGAAGACTAATCCGCTATGCGTCTTTTTGTGTCTTAGGCGGCACCGGCACGCCTCAGACGTCAGAGCCCCAAAACCTGTTTTGCAATGATGGTTTTCTGCACTTCGTCCGAGCCGCCAAAGATCGTGTAGGCCCGCCCGTTCAGGTAGGCCGGCATTGCGAGCTGCGCAGCACGGCTACTGATGGGTTCAGGCGCCTCGTTGCCATAAAGCGGACGCGTGGTCGGCAGTTGCAAGCCGTCGTAGCCGAACAGGTCCACCGCGAGCTCGTCGATACTCTGCCGCAGGTTCGAACTCGTCAACTTGACAAGCGAGGTCTGCGGCCCTGGTGCGCGGCCCTTGGCAACTTCGGCGAGGATGCGCAGCTCGGTTACTTCGAACGCCTGCGCCTCCAGCCGCAGGCGGGCAAGGCGCTGCGCGATGTTTGGATCGTGGATCATGCTGCCGTTGGTGCCCGAGGCTTCCTCGCGCGCCCAGCGTTCGATCCGGTCGAGCTTGGCGAGAAGTGCGGGTGCGGCACAGGAGCCGCCGCGCTCGTTCTCGAGCAGGAACTTGGCGATCGTCCAGCCCTGCCCTTCCTCGCCGATCAGGTTTTCGACGCCCGTCTCGGCGTTGTCGAAGAACGTGGCGTTGACCTCATGGTCGTTCGCCATGGTCACGATCGGCGCGACAGTGACGCCCGGCTGTTCCATCGGCACGAGCAAAAAGCTGATCCCGCGCTGCTTCTTCACTTCCGCATCGGTGCGCACAAGCGCGAAGATCCAGTTGGCGTGATGCGCGTGGGTCGTCCAGATCTTGGAGCCGTTGACGATGTACTTGTCGCCCTCACGGTGCGCGCGGGTCTTGACCGCGGCGAGGTCCGAACCAGCCCCTGGCTCCGAATAGCCCTGGCACCAGTAGTCCTCGCCCGAGAGGATCCGGGGGAGGAAGCGGGCCTTCTGCTCGGGCGTGCCGAAGTGGCAGATCACCGGGCCGACGAGGCGCAGGCCAAGGATCGGCAGCGACGGAGCGCCGGCAATCGCGCACTCCTTCTCGAAGATGTACTTCTGCGTGGGGCTGAAGCCCGGGCCGCCATCCTCGACCGGCCACGCGGTGGCGAGCCAGCCCTGCTCATTGAGGATTGACTGCCATTCGCGCGTAATGTCCGGTTCGGTGAACACGCTGGGGGTGTTGGCCGCACCTTCGCGCAGGCGGGCGTTGAGCTTGGTATCGAGGAACGCGCGCACTTCTGCGCGAAAGGCGAGATCCTCGGGGGAGAAATCCATGTCCATTATGCGATCTCACTCATGGCCCAGCGAATGCCGCGACGCAGCGTTTCGTAGTAGACGGGATAGTTCCAACTGCAACGCTCTGGATGTGTCCAAAAGGGCAGGAGCTCGATGACATCGAAATGGCTCCGGCAGTGACCGAGCATGTTGTACAGCACACCGCCCTTCCCGTGATCGCGCAGATAAAGGATCGGCACCACGACATCCGAATACTGCGATTCGATGAAGCCGGTCGCCTCGCCGTCGAAGCGCGTCTGCATCAGGATCTTGATCGGCGCGGTCTGCTTGCTGATGTAGAGCTCGTCGATCACGTCAAAATCTTCGAGGCCCTTGGTCAGCGGATGCTCGCGGTCGGTGACTTCGACGCGGAACGACCCGATCGGCGGGTGCGCCTTGAACTGCGTGCCGAGGATTTCCATCACGTCATCGCGCTCCTCAGGGCAATCGACCCCGCCTTCGACGAAACGCAGGATCGAATTGGTGCCATGCAGCGCCAGCCACCGCCCGCCGTTCGCGAGGAACGCCTTGATCGCCTCGGTCTCCTCCGGCGTCGGCAACATGTCGCAAGTGTAGGTCACGAGGAACTTGCACGCCGCGATCCGCTCTACATTCGAATAGTCCATCGCCACGGTGGTGCGGATATGCGGGTGTTCGGCGAGCAGCTTGAGCACTTCGAGCCGCGCGAAATCGATATCGTGGTATTTGCCGGCGGCCACGAAATGGGCATCGATCCGCTGGGTCATTGAAAGCGCTCCAATAGGCTTGCAGCACCGCGCGCCATCACGCGGCCCTGGCGTAATCGAGGATATCCCCCGCAGGGTCTCCGAACAGTTTCGACAGCAGAACGATTCGCTTCAGGCCGTGACCGACGCCGAGATCGTCACTCATCCCCATCCCGCCATGCAGCTGCACGGCCTGGTGTGCCACCCAGATTGCCTGCTCGGCGACATAGGCCTTGATCGCCGCCATCGGCGCGGCGGGCTGAAGCACCGCGCGGTAGATTGCCGACTGGATGCCTTCGACTTTGGCATAGGCATCGACCATGCGGTGCTGGATCACCTGGAACCGCCCGATCGGTTGGTCGAACTGCTCGCGGGTCTTGATGTAGGCCAGCGTGTCGTCAAACAGCCTGTGCGCGAGGCCCGCAATTTCAGCCGCAGCCATCAGCCGCGCGGCATCGATTGCGGCGCCAAGATCGGCAGGAAGCGGTTCGCCCACAGGCACATCGCGCAGCGTGAGCATGACCGCCACGCCGCCATCGGCCACCGGATAGGGCCTGAGATCGACGCCTTCTGCGTTTGCAGGAACAACGAACAGCCGGGTCGCACCGTCCATCTCGGCGGTTACGATGAACAGATCAGCCGCAGCGCCGCCCAGCACGAATTGCTTGGTGCCCGAAATCCGCCCGTCCCTGACCTTGACGCCCTGCGCTTCCAGCATATAGCGGCGGCCGGGTTCGGCAAAGGCGAACGCGGCAATCGTTTCGCCGCCGATAACCGCCGCGCCATGCTCGGTGCCCGCCGTCAGCCGCGCGGGGAGGAAGCCGCATTCCAGCCACGGCTCGGCCGCCTGGCCGTAGCCCAGCGCCTGCGCCACGACGGCAAGGTCGAGTAGCGAGCCGCCCATACCGCCGTCTTCCTCGCGGGCGGCAAGACCGATCAGGCCCAGGTCCGCCAGCTCCTGCCAGCGCGCGCGGTTGAGTCCGCCCGGCTGCATGCGCGAGGCGAGGCGCGCGGCAATGTCGGTCGAACCGCAGAACCGCTCGACCGCTGCCTTGAACAGCTCCTGGTTCTCGTCGAGGTCGAAATTCACGCGGCAACTTTCTTGTAGGTAATGGGCACCGAAACGAACCCGCGCAGCAGCAGATTGGGCGAAACCGTCAGCTCGGCCCCGTCCTTGATCCGGATATCATCCAGCCGCGCGAGCAGCTGGGTGAAGGCCACGGTCATTTCCTTGCGGCTCAGCATGTTGCCCACGCACATGTGGATACCCTTGCCGAAAGCGAGGTGCGTGCGCGCGTTGGTGCGCGCGACATCGAAGGCATCGGGGTCCGGATACTTGGCGGGATCGCGGTTCGCGGCGGCATAGCGCAGCATGATCATAGACCCGGCCTTGAAGCTGTGGCCGCCCAGCTCGCAATCGCGCATCACGACGCGCCACATCCCGGCGGTCGGCGTATCGAGCCGGAGCACTTCCTCGACCATGTTGCCCACCAATGCGGGATTGGCGCGGACTTTGTCCTGCTGATCGGGATTGCGCGCGAGGTGGACGATGCCTCCCGCGAGCGCATGCGTCGTCGTCTCGTTGCCCGCCACCATCAACTGCTGCGCGATCGACAGGATTTCGGCGTCATCGAGCGGCGTCTCACCATCGAGCCGGGCATTGACGACATCGGACAGCAGATCATCGGTCGGCGCGGCGCGGCGCGCGTCGATCTTGACCTTGAGCTGACGCTGGAAGTCGACGATCTCGTGCGCGCACTCGATCTCGCGCTCACGCGGGATCATGTGGCCGAGCCGGTCAGCGAAGGCATCAGACCAGCGCTTGACGTTTTCACGCTCGCCGGGCGCGAAGCCCAGCTGTTCGCAGATGACCTGCACTGGCAGCCCGACGCTGAACTCGGTCACGAAATCGCACTCGCCGCGCCCGTCTTCAGCTCTGGCGGCGAAGCCGTCGATCAGCGTATTGACCTTGTCGCGGATGCCGGTTTCGAGCGCATTTACGCGCGGCATCGAGAAAGCGAGATTGACCAGCTTGCGAAAGCGTGTGTGGACCGGCGGATCGGCGGTCAGCAGTGTGTTGATCTGCGGCCAGCCTTCCGCCAGAATGCCGCCGACTTCGGGATCCTCTGACAGGGCCCCGGAAAGAACCGAGCTGAAATCGTTGGAAAAGTCCTCGACCCGCCCAGCAGCTTCCGAGCACATGTCGTAGCTCATCACGACTTTCATGCCCGTCTCAGGCAAGTCGATCACCGGCGAATTGGCATGCGCCCACTGGTAGAGCGGGAACGGATCCTGCATCACCTGCGGATCGAGCAGACTCATGGCGCTGGTCATTTCATTCATCGCAAACCCCACTCATTTCAGCTTCGATGTGGCACTGACAAATGCGCCGTGCCACGCGCGAAAGTGCTAGGTTGAAGTGTCCTTACTGCTTCGGCCCAGCCGAAGCAGAATCGGCACCGGCCCGCTCCCCCGCCCGGCCACCCACGAGCGTAC
>JBJXEK010000155.1:0-2811 GCA_046155055.1 Novosphingobium sp.
GGATCTGGCCCATAAAGCGCCCGGCATCGGAAAAGCCCGTCTGGATTGCAACGCGCCCACGCACCCGTGCATAGCTGCGGTAGGATTCCTCCGCGAGCAGCGCTTCGAGAAAGCGCCCGCCATGCTCGAGCGCAGCTTCGGTTTCGAACAGCGGCGAGACGTCGACCTTGTCCTCGATCCCGAACAGCCGCGCGAAATAGAGCGCGGCAAGCACCGTCTGCGGTTGCTCGCACTCGGCAATCAGCATTCGGATCGGCGCATCGGCATCGATGTGGTGCAGGATCTGCGCCATCACCAGGAACTGGCGCATCGCGGTCGAGGTCTCGATCGCCAGCGCGGCGAAGTTCACCCGCAGCGGCTTCACTTCGGCAAGCAGCTCGCGCAGCCGCGAAAGCGCGCCCTTGCTGGCGAGATCGAGCGTACCTTCGGGATCGATCCGCCGCCGCAGCGCATTGAGCAGCTGCGACGAGTTCACGCGGAAGTGGATCCAGCCCATGCCAAGCCCGTCGGCGCGCATCGCGCCTGCCAGCACAGCCAGTGCAATCGCCGCATCGCCGTCCGCCGCGCGCGCTTCGGCTTCCAGCGCGGTGATCAGCGGCT
Organism: Novosphingobium sp.; assembly: GCA_046155055.1. Lineage (GTDB taxonomy): Bacteria > Pseudomonadota > Alphaproteobacteria > Sphingomonadales > Sphingomonadaceae > Novosphingobium. The sequence continues at coordinate 601 of JBJXEK010000155.1, forward strand.
GCAGCGACAGCAGCTTGTCGGGATCGTCTGCGGTCAGCCGGTTGGCCGCCGCTACCAGAGCTTCAGGCTCGCTCGAAAGCCCACTGAACACGTCCGCCATCTCGCCCGCATGCGCCGCAGCGCCGCGCAGTGTGCCCAGCAGCGTGTGCCCTGGCACCGCCGCTTCCAGCTGCGCGGCATAGCCCGTCAGCGCCCGCGCCTTCTCCTCCAGCCGGAAAGCGATGGACGTGGACCACGAAATGTCGGTTCGCCCGTCCATGTCATAGCCGACCCAGCTGGCGAAGCGGAACGGCAGCGGGCGGAAATCAAGCCAGCGCCCCGGCCAGCGCGCCCGTGCATGGCCAAGCAGCACCGCGTTGATCCGGTCGCGCGCGCACCCTGCGCGTTCGATAGCGGCCAGCGCTTCCTGATGCTCATAAACCAGGGTCACCGGCGGACCTGCTTGCGGCACCTGACAGACCGTTGCAGCCATCGGATCGTCTGCCAGCGCGGCCTCGGCCACCGCATCGGCATCGGCCGGGCTCAGCAAGAATGTCGGGTGCGCGGTGAACACGGCGTGGAGCTGCGGTCGCTCCCAGCGTTTGCGGAACTCGGCGAACCCATCTTCCTCGTTCAGCAGCGCGGCGATGCGAGAGAGGTTGTCCTCGGGCGTTGTTGGCGCGACAAGCAAGCGCAGCCGCGCCGCACGGGCCTGCAATCCCTCGCACTCCAGCGCCGCGACCAGGCCCTCGATCGCGCCCAGATCGAGCGCGCCGCTTTCAAGCTCGCGCGAAAGATCATGGCTCAGCTGGAACACCGGGTTGAACAGCGGGGTCTCGGCCGTTTGCTTGTGCAACTCCCGCAAGCGGTCCCTCAATGCGTCGACCGTCTTCATGGGCTTGGCCTTCCTCGTCTTGCGTGTCACCCGTTCGCAAGCGCCGCTGCTGCGCGCGCCGCTGCCTCGATCGCCAGCGCATCGGGCGCGCCCTTACCCACCACCCAGCTGCCGCCAACACAGAGCACAGGCCCGAACCCGAGCCATTCCGGAGCGCTATCCAGCGTGATCCCTCCCGTCGGACAAAACTGGCATTGATGGAACGGCGCGGCAAGGGCCTTCAGCGCCGGAAGGCCGCCTGAAGTCGATGCCGGGAAGAACTTGAAATGCGCGAGCCCCAGATCGAGCCCGCGCATGATATCGCCCGCGTTCGCAATGCCCGGCAGATAGGGAATGCCCGCCGAGACCGCCGCGCTGCCCAGCCGCTCGGTAAGGCCGGGAGAGACGATGAATTCCGCCCCCGCATCGATCGAAGCCTTGAGCGTCTCGGGATCGGTCACTGTGCCCGCACCGACAATCGCACCCTCCACGCTGCGCATCGCGCGGATCACGTCGAGCGCAGCGGGCGTGCGCAGCGTCACCTCAAGCACGCGCAGCCCGCCAGCCACCAGCGCGCGCGCGATCGGCACGGCATAGCTGGCATCCTCGATCACCAGCACCGGTATCACCGGTGCGGTGCGCATGATGGCTTCGATGGGTTTCATTGCATCTCGCTTACGTTCGGATCAGGAGACCAAGCCTAGCGTGCCCCGCCCCGCGATGCAGCCGCTAAACCCCGATGCGCATAGCTATTCTTCCGCCATCTGCGTCAAAGGCCACACTCAGATCGCCGAACTGAAGCTCCGCTCCGGGGTGCGATAGGCGTCGAACACCGCGGCAATCGCGCGCGCATAAGGGGTGCTGCCGCGTTCCAGCCGCAGCCAGCCGTTCTCGAAGCTGACCAGCCCGGCTTTGGCGAACGGCTCCAGCGCCCCGCGTGCGCCGCCCATCAGATCGCTGTCGATCATGGCCGCACCCCGGCATAGCAGCGCCTCAATCAGAGCGGCGCGGCGCGCGTCCTCCGCACCTGTCACCAGTCCCTTGCGGCCGGCGAGGCAGTCCGCACCGATCAGCATGCGGTAGCGGCCCGGGTTCTTTTCGTTCTGCACCATGAGGCCCGGCAATTCGCTGATGGCAGAAGCACCCAGCCCCAGCAGCACGGACGAAGCGTCGTCGGTAAAGCCCTGGAAATTGCGCCGCAGCGTGCCGTTCAGCGCTGCGCGGGCGAGGCCATCGCCGGGCAACGCGAAGTGATCGAAGCCCACCGCCTGATAGCCCGCATCGATCAACTGACGCGATCCCAGCGCCGCCATACGGAAGCGTCCGCGCTGGTCAGGCAGGCCTGCCGCGTCGATCCG
>JBJXEK010000156.1:0-20301 GCA_046155055.1 Novosphingobium sp.
TGAGCCGGCCTCTGGTGCTGTCCTGGATCCGCACCAGCGTTACCGCACTGACCGGGTATTTCGGTAGGTTTCCAGTAACGGACTATGGCTTGCTCGTTATCGCCGAGGACAGCGATACTGTCGGACACGCCACTACGTTCGGGTACGGCGGTGCAGCCACCCGAATACGCGTGGGCCGTTCGGCCGATCACAGTGCTTTTGCGCGGGATTGGGTGCTTGTGCACGAGATGTTTCATGCCGCATTGCCCGATCTTCCGAGGCGTTCGCTGTGGATGCAGGAGGGCAACGCCACTTGGCTCGAACCAGTTGCGCGCGCTTCGGCGGGGCAACTGCCGGTTTCCGAAGTCTGGCGGCAGGCCATCGACGGAATGCCCAGCGGCGAACCCAGCGCTGCCGATGGCGGTATGGACGGAACCTCGGTGCATGACCGGTTATATTGGGGCGGCGCGACCTTCTGGCTGTTGGCCGAAGTTGAAATCCTGCTCCAGAGCGATGGCCGCCATACGCTGCGGGATGCCATGCGGCGGGTCAGCGGTGCCAGCGGCGGCATTGCGGATGACTGGACGCCGGAACGGTTTGTCGAATGTTGCGATCGGGCAACCGGAACCAACGCGCTGACGAAATTGTACGACCGCTTTGCGGGCCGGCCCGAGCACACCGACCTTGCAACACTGTTCACACGGCTCGGGGTCGGCTTACGCCAAGGCCAAGTCATTTTCGACAATACTGCAGAACTCGCATCCATCCGTCAGCGGATCACGATGCGATGATTGTCCAGGCTTGCACCTGACGCTCAGTTGCGCCGCAGCGCACCGAGGCTGAAAAACTTCGTCGTGCGGGAATAAATCCCGGCGAACTGGAGTCTCTCCATCCAAACGGCCACCATTGAAGGACAAAGCATTGGCAGAAAACGTGACCCCGACGCGCGACGGCGTCAACCGGCGTGGCATGCTGCAATGCATGGGCTGGGCCGGTACAGGTGCGCTGTTCGCCTTGCAGGGGGGAACCGCGTTTGCCAGGCCGCTGCACCGCGCCGCAAGTGGTATCGCTGCAGGATCAACGGTCAAGCCGTTCAGCTTCCTGCAAATCAGCGACACACACGTCGGCTTTTCCAAGGCCGCCAACCCCGATCCGCTCGTGACCTTGCGCGAAACCATCGCACGGGTGAAAGCGTTGCCACATCAGCCTGATCTCATCGTTCACACCGGTGACATCAGCCATCTCGCCAAGCCTGAGCAGTTCGATACCGCCAAGGGGCTGCTGTCAGAACTTAATCTGCCGATCTATTTCGTGCCGGGCGAGCACGACATCCTCGATGGCACCGATCCTCGCCCGTTCCTTGAACATTTCGGACAAGGATCGCAGGGCAATGGCTGGTATAGCTTTGACACCAATGGCGTCCATTTCGTCGCGCTCGTCAACGTCGTCCAGTTGGGTGACAAAGGCATGGGCACCTTGGGCGCAGAGCAGCTCACCTGGCTGCGCCGTGATCTGGCCCATCTTTCGGCTTCAACCCCGATCGTCGTGCTTTCCCACTTCCCGCTCTGGGCGCTTTACCCCGATTGGGGCTGGGGCACGGCAGATGCGGCGGAGGCACTCACGATGCTGCGCCGGTTCGGTTCGGTCACCGCGCTCAACGGCCACATTCACCAGATTCAGCAGAAGGTGGAAGGGCACGTCCGTTTCCACTCCGCCCGATCGACCGCCTATCCGCAACCCGCACCGGGCGTTGGGCCCGGACCGGGGCCGCTATTCGTGCCGGCCGAGCAGCTGCGCGCTCACATCGGCCTGACAACTGTCAGCGTCAGCCAGAGCCCGGGGCCAATCGCGATAGTCGATACGGCGCTGGCGCAGGGAACCTGACGCTATGGTTCGATTTGCCAGACTGTTTTTGGCCAGCGCGGCCATGTCATTGGCTGCCACCGCGGCCTTGTCGATACACCCAGCTTGGGCCGCACGGCCCCAAGCTTCTGCCGCGGCTCTCCGAGCCCTGAAGGTCGCTCCCCCCCCGGCTGCATTGCATGGGGATGCCGCGGCAGGCATGCTGCTTTATCAAAGCTGCATGGGGTGTCATTCGCTAGACGAGAACGACATTGGCCCCAAGCACCGCAGCGTGGTCGGACGTCGCGCCGGGGCAGTGCCCGGCTATGTCTATTCACCCGCCGTCCGCAGTTCCGGCATCGTATGGACGCCGCAGAATCTAGACCGATGGCTGACCAATCCCCAAAAACTCGTGCCCGGCGCCAAGATGTATTTCTCGGTTGCCAAGCCCAAGGACCGCGCCGACTTAATCGCCTATCTTGGGCAGCAACGCTGATTATTTGGCGGAACGCGGAGCGCCTTTGGTGGTAAACCAATCCTTTGGATGGCCCAGGCTGGTGTTCGGTCGGGCGCGGCGCTTTGAACCGGCGGGAAGCCTTGGGGAAGATACCTCGATCCGCTTTCGCCAGCTGGCCTTGCCGCATCTCGATGCTGCCTACAACTATGCCCGGTATCTTTCGCGCGATGCGACGGTTGCAGAAGACATTGTGCAGGAGGCATTTTTAAAAGCATTCCGGTCAATCGATGCGTGCCATGGGAATGCGAAGGCCTGGTTGTTTGCGATCGTGCGCAATTGCTTTCACGATTGGGCGCGAACCAATCAGCGTCATCGAGGCGGTGATTGCGATGATTTTGAACCGGTTGATGAAGAAACCCCGCTAACGCAGCTTGAGCGCGGAAACGACATCGCACAATTGCGCGCCGCCATCTCGGCCTTGCCCGAACCGTTTCGTGAGACGTTGGTGCTGCGAGAACTTGAAGACTTGTCCTATCGCGAGATCGCCGAGGCAACAGCTGCTCCAATCGGCACTGTCATGTCTCGGCTGGCCCGTGCCCGCGGTATGTTGGCTGTGCTGCTGCTGAACGGCAAGCCTGTTGAGAAAGGGACATTGAGCCGATGACTGCCTGTCCCGACAAGGAATTGGCCCTTTGCGCACTTTTCGACGGCGAGCTGGATGCGCTGACAGCTGCGAACCTTGAAGGCCATCTGCGCACTTGCCCCGGCTGCCAACAGGCGCTTGATTGCATGGGAAGCTTGCGCGCCTTGATGAGCGATCCCGGTCTGCGGTCAAAAGCGCCGGATGCCTTGCGTGACAGGATTATTGCCCAAACCGTCGGACAACCACGCTCCGGGGCGTATTCAGCCACGCAATGGCGGGCATGGGCCGGGGGAGGGGCACTAGGCGCCATGGCAGCCAGCCTTGCATTGGTCCTTTCGATACCGCAGTTGACTGAGCTAGATTTGCCCAGCGCCCTGGTTGATAGTCATATACGGTCTCTCCAAGCCGCCCACCTGACCGACGTGCTCACATCCAACCGCCATGTCGTCAAACCCTGGTTCAACGGGCGGATCAGCTTCTCGCCCCCCGTCGTGGATCTCGCCAGCGAAGGCTTCCCGCTCGTGGGGGGGCGGCTCGACGTGATCGAGCAGCAAAGTGTGGCGGTACTTGTTTATCGACGCCGATTGCACAGCATCAATGTCTTTGTCCGACCCGCATCACAGCACTCTATTCAAGCCAGCGGCAGCCTGCGCAAGGCTACCTACAATCTGATATGGTGGACTTCCGCCGGACTGGAATTCTGGGCAGTTTCCGACATTGATCAGGGCGAACTGGCGCAGTTTCGAAGCAAGTTCATGGCAGCCAGCAATCCAGCGTGATTGCAGTGCGTTGGCTCATGGTCGCCTCCGCAGGCAACATGGCTTAACTATCGCGCGGCCCCTCGATGGTCGTTGAAATGTATTAGCATCCCAAAAGCCGAGGGAGTGACGATGTTTTTGCGGTCCCTTTTGCTGCTTGGCTTGCTCATGGCAGGTGCCGCGTCAGCCCAGAGCAGCCAGAATTCAGGCACAGGATATGTGCCCGGCGAACCGAATATCTATTTTCCCACAGCCAATGAAAAGGCCGCGCCGGGCATTCTCGTCCTTGGCGGCGCGGAAGGAGGGCGTGACTGGGCTGATGCGCTGGCAAAAATGCTTGCCAAACACGGCTATGTTGCAGTGTCTCAAGCTTATTTTAATGCACCGGGTCTTCCCGCCCAGTTGCAGATGATTCCCTTGGAACGCTTCCGCGCGGGAATCGACCGTCTGGCATCTGACCCGCATGTCGATCATCATCGGATCGCGATTATCGGCTTCTCCAAGGGGGCCGAAGCTGCTCTCCTCGTCGCGAGCCACGACCGCCGGATCAGGGCTGTGGTGGCTGGCTCTCCAAGCGACATGATCTGGCAAGGCATCGACCGCGTTGCTGGCAGCGTGGCTTCATCCTGGACTTTCGCCGCCAAACCCCTGCCTTATGCATCATTTTCAGTATGCCCAGATTGCAAGACACTCGCCTCGCTTTATGCGGCCAGTCGGCAGTTGGCCTCAGGGAATACAGCCGCGATCATCCCGGTGTGGAAAATCCATGGCCCGATCCTGATGCTTGCCAGCGACCGCGATGCGGTCTGGCCTTCCAAGACAATGGCAGCCGCCATCGAACAGCGGCTGGCTGCGCATAGCTTCCGATACCCGGTATCCACGCTCGACTATCCCGATGGCGGCCATTTTACCCTCGGTCCGCTGTCGGCCGAAGATGCTGAGGCCGATGCCAACTTTGGCGGAGGAACCGCACCCGGCGTCATTGATGCGCGCCGGGAGTCCTGGCCACGGGTCCTTGCTTTTCTTGACAAAACGCTACGATTTCAGGTGCCTTGCCGTTCGCGCAAGGCCAACCTGCATTGATCATGACCCATGCGCCGATTTGCGGCTACCGCCAGTCATCATGTATCATGGCTGATCGATGCGCTTGTTTCACGCCTCGCAGCAATGGCCGGCGCTTATATGAGTGAAGCGGTTGACGCACCCGGAGGATGGAAGTTGTGGAACTTCTTGATGGGGCGAAAGGAGAACGAACCGGCGGTGAAGGTCTGGCCCGCGCCGGCGGCTAACTGGATCAAAGAGCGCGGATGGTTTTCAGCGAGTGCTCTCGAAGCCATAGAAAAGAACGCCATCCCAGCGTTCAACATGCGCAGGCTCGGCCACGATGTATCTGTCCGATTGCTCTGCGACGCCGCTGAGGGTGATCCCGGCAGGCTTGACCTTGATAAAACCAGCCGCCTTTCCATCAACTAAAAGCCGAAAGTTGCAGTAACCAGATGTGACGGAGGAACTCGCGCTCTGCATCGCCAAGAGAGGCTGTGCGATCAAAAGGCGTCTCTATCCTGCAATACCCACCCTGCGGCGGTCAGGAGCATGTCAATTGTCTGTCGCGCTAATTACTACGGTGCCGGCACGGGTAACCCTCATAGACTTGATGCGAACCGCCGGCGAGCAGCAAACCGTCAATACGAACTGTTGGGTGTATGCCGACGATCCAGTTGCGAGGCACTGGGCGCGTGAGAGCGCACACACGCACCGGCAGCGTAAACGTGGGCTCTATGGCTTAGAGGCCGGGTTGCACGACTGATTGCGGCGACGCCATGCCATGTCGCATCCATGTTGCATGGACGGGCCTAGGCCCCATGAAGATCCAGCGAAAGGCGCGGTAATCAAGGGTTCTGGCAACCAGTCTAACGAGAGCTCGAAAGTGAACTCAAGCGATTGATTTTTATAAGTAAAACTGGATGCCCCGCGAGGACTCGAACCTCGATAAACGGAATCAGAATCCGGTGTCTTACCATTAGACGACGGGGCAATGGAGGCGCGCCTTTAGGCGTGGCATTGCCTTGAGTCAAGGTGACCCGGGGACCGTCTGACCCGCCCCGCTTGCCCCGCGCCCGCAGGAACGCTAGGGTGTGTGTCAAGTACCTGCCAGGCATTATCCTGGCGGGAAAACATAAGCGATTGGTAGCCATGGCGGAAGTCGATCCGCCGACGCAGAAGCGCAAGGCGCGGCCGGGCAAGCGGAGAGGGCACAAGTCCTCGGCCCGCGCCAAGGCTTCAGCATCGCGCAATCCCGCCCGCGTCGGCGCAGAAGCAGGCCTGACCGGAGATGCGCTCTTCGGCGCACGAACCATTGCCCATGCCGGTGTTGCCAATGCGGTTACCACCGGCTTGCCTGCAGTCGATACCACCGGCGGTGATCCCGCTTGGGTTGAACCGTGTCTCACCCCGTCAGTTGCCCCTCCTGCCGGGCATGCGGATCTGGCCGACGTGCCCCGGACGCAGCCGTGGCAGAAGTCTCCGCCGTTCCACCGTCAGGCCTATGCCGCGATCGATCTGGGCACCAACAACTGCCGCCTGCTGATCGCGCGGCCTTCGGGCGATCACTTTATGGTGATTGATGCGTTCAGCCGCGTCGTACGGCTGGGCGAGGGTCTGGCGCAATCGGGGCGCCTCTCGGATGCGGCGATGGACCGGGCGCTGGGCGCGCTGCACATCTGCGCGGACAAGCTGCGCAAGCGCAACGTCCACCTCGCACGCTCGGTCGCCACCGAAGCCTGCCGCCGTGCGACCAACGGCGCGGACTTCATCGAACGCGTCCACCGCGAAACCGGCATCTGCCTTAACATCATCACCGCCGAGGAAGAGGCGCGGCTGGCCGTGCTCGGCTGCCATATCCTGCTTGAGCCCGGTGAAGGCCCGGCGATGATCTTCGACATCGGCGGCGGCTCGACCGAGATGGTGCTGGTCGATACCAGCGCAGCGGTTCCGCGCATCCTCGATTGGCAATCCGTGCCGTGGGGCGTGGTCTCGCTCACTGAAAGCATCGGCCCGATCGAACTGACCGCAGAGGCGCGCGCCGCAGCTTATGCGGAGATGTGCGCGCGGATCACCGAAGGCTTTGCGGGGTTTTGCGAACGCGTCGCCGGCGCGCGCGTGGCAGCGGCGGCGGGTGCCGGTCTGCGCCTGCTCGGCACCAGCGGCACCGTCACCACCCTCGCCAGTCTGCACCTTGGCCTGCCGCAGTATGATCGCAGCGCAGTCGACGGGCTGATCGTGCCCACTTCCTCAATGCGCGCCATCAGCCAGCGGCTGGCGCATATTTCCCCCACCGAGCGCATCGCGGTGCCCTGCATCGGGCGCGAGCGCGCCGATCTCGTCGTCGCGGGCTGTGCGATCCTCGAATCGATCTTCGATGTCTGGCCGGCCGAGCGGCTTGGCATAGCGGATCGCGGTATCCGCGAGGGCATCCTGCGCAGCCTCATGGCCGCCGGCGGGCTCGGCGAACGGCGCGGCGACGACTCCAAAGGACCGAACCTGTGAGCCGCAGCGGGCGCGACCCGGGCGAGCGGGTCAAGACCGCCAAGGGGCGCACCGCCTCATCCAACCGCTGGCTCGCGCGCCAGCTTAACGACCCTTATGTCAAGCAGGCCAAGGCGGAAGGCTGGCGCAGCCGCGCCGCGTTCAAGCTGATTGAACTCGACACCCGATTCACCCTGCTGCGCGGCGTCGAACGCGTGGTCGATCTCGGCATCGCGCCCGGAGGCTGGGCACAAGTCGTGCGCAAGCAGGCGCCAAAGGCGCGCATTGTCGGCATCGACCTCCTGCCGACCGAACCGATCGAAGGCGTGACCATCTTCGAGATGGACTTCATGGCCGATGCGGCCCCCGCAGCCCTCACCGAGGCGCTGGGCGGCGCACCCGATCTCGTGCTGTCGGACATGGCGGCCAACACCGTGGGCCACAAGGCGACCGACCACTTGCGCACAATGGGCCTGGTCGAAACTGCGACCGATTTTGCGATCCAGACGCTGGAACAGGGCGGCGCATTCGTCGGCAAGGTCTTTGCCGGCGGCACGGACACCGCGCTGCTTGCAATCCTGAAGCGCAATTTCACCACGGTGAAGCATGCCAAGCCGCCTGCCAGCCGCAAGGATTCGTCCGAATGGTATGTGATCGCGCAAGGCTTCAAGGGCCGGGCGGACGAGTGACAGCTTTGCCAGACATTTCCACAGGCAAGGTTTTGCGCGAATCGGCCAGCACGCCCTAACGGGGCCATCACTGATCCACCGGAGTAACTGAAAATGGCCGATTCCGCCGACGACCGCCTGCGCCTGCTGATCGAGCGCATCGAACGCCTCGAGGAAGAAAAGAAGGGCATCGCCGACGATATCAAGGACGTCTACGGCGAAGCCAAATCGACCGGCTATGATCCCAATATCATGCGCCAGATTGTCCGTCTGCGCAAACTGGCGCCCGACGACCGGCGCGAGATGGAAGCGATTCTCGATACCTACAAGAACGCGCTCGGCCTCGAATAGCTCGGTGCCAGGGGGCTTGACCCGGTTCGCGACTGCCATAGGGACTCCGCCATGTCCGGTCGTTTGACCATCCGCCCGGCGCGGGCCGACGATGCTGCGGCCTGCGCCGCGATCTACCGCCCGTTTGTCGCCGAAAGCTGGGTGAGCTTCGAGCTCGAGCCGCCCGATGCTGCCGAAATGGCGGCGCGCATCGCCCGCTACGGCGCAAGCCACGTATGGCTGGTCGCCGAGCGCGGCGGAGCGGTGATCGGTTACGCCTATGGCAGCCCGCACCGCGAACGCGCAGCCTATACCTCGTCGTGCGATGTTGCGATCTATGTCGGCAGTGGCTGCGCCCGATCAGGCGTGGGCCGCGCGCTTTACAATCAGCTGCTGGGCCTGCTCAAAGCGCAAGGTCTGCACGCGGCCTTTGCCGGAATCGCGCTGCCCAATCCGGCCAGCATCGCGCTTCATGAAGCCTGCGGCTTCACACCGCTCGGCATCTACCGCGAGGTCGGCTGGAAAATGGGCCGATGGAGCGATGTGGGCTGGTGGCAGCGCCTGCTCTAGGGTCAGGACCTAGAGCAAAGTCCGAACCGATTGCATCGGCTCGGTTGCTCTAGGATTTTGTTTTACCGCGTTTTCGCCAGTCATCAGGTGATTCCACCTGTTTGGAAAACGCTCTAATGAGCCAGCAGCGCCAGGCTGATCGCGGCGGCATTCGCGGCCCCGTGGATCAGCATCGAGGCGGCCAGGCCGATCCGCATGCGGGCGTAGCTCAGCACGATCCCGGCCCAGATCTGCGGAAGGATCATCGGCAGTAGAGCCAAGGAGATTCGCGGGTAGTTGCTGAGGTGCGAGAGGCCGAAAACTACGATCGAGAACACGAAGAGGCCCGGAAACGCCGCTCCGAACCAGCGCGGCGCGCCGCGTCGGCGCAGCAGCCACCAGCCGCCCGGTGCCACGAGGCCCATGGCGAGCACGGCGAAGCTTGCCGGAACCTCGGCTACGTGGAAATTGACCATGGCGAGAAACACGCCGGTGACCAGCCCGCAAGCCATTAGCCAGAGCGTGCGCGGCCGCCCGGTCAGCCAGCTGCGGAACGCGCATTCTTCGGCCAGCGGCGCGATCAACACCACCATCGGCACAAGCCAGCCCTTGGAAACCGCACCGAACGCCTCGGGCGCGGGCAGGCCCATCGCCGATTGCCAAAGCTGCAGCAACGGCGCGAGCACGCCCAGCAGCACGGCAAGATGGAACCCCAGCAAGGCCAGCAAGGTGCGCCATGCCCCCGGCGCGCCAAGGCCGCTCGGCGTGACGAGCCGGGGACGGGCCAGATAGGCGGCAAAATCGCGAAGCAAAGCAGTCATGCCTCGCTCTGCCCTGCCGCGGGTTAAAACCGCGTGTGCGCGCGGCGATCCGGCTCAGGGCAGCAGGCACCAAGAGTAGGCGCCAACAACCGAAGGCCGACAGGCGATGGCCGACAACCGATGATTGCCGCGCGCGCGCGTCTCGGCTAACGCGGCGGCTGAATTATCCGTGCAATCCATCCGAAAGCGCTAAGCAGCAGACCATGGCAGGCCATTCCAAATTCAAAAACATCATGCACCGCAAGGGCGCGCAGGACAAAAAGCGCTCGGCGATGTTTTCCAAGCTCAGCCGCGAAATCACCGTCGCGGCCAAGATGGGCATGCCCGATCCGGACATGAACCCGCGCCTGCGCGCCGCGATTAACGCCGCGAAAGCCCAGTCGATGCCCAAGGACAATATCCAGCGCGCAGTCGACAAGGCGAGCAAGGGCGATGAAGGCAATTACGAGGAAGTGCGCTATGAGGGCTATGGCCCGGGCGGCGTCGCGTTGATCGTCGAGGCCTTGACCGACAACCGCAACCGCACCGCCACCAATGTGCGCACCGCTTTTGCCAAGAACGGCGGCAATCTGGGCGCTTCTGGCGCAGTGAGCCACGGGTTCGAGCGGCTCGGCCTGATCGAATATCCCGGCAAGGCGGGCGACGAGGACACCGTGCTCGAAGCCGCGATCGAAGCCGGTGCCGATGATGTCGAGAGCGATATGGGCGACGGCGACGAGAACCCCGGCAGCCATCAGATCTGGGTGGCGATCGAGGCGCTCCACCCCGTCGCGCGCGAGCTGGAAAAAGTGCTGGGCGAAGCCGAGGGCGTTAAGCTCGCGTGGAAGCCGGGCCTCAAGACCACGGTCGATGCCGAAACCGCCGCCACGCTGCTCAAGCTGATCGACGTGCTGGATGAAGATGACGACGTGCAGACCGTCTGGGGCAATTACGACATCCCCGACGAGGTGATGGAGCAGCTGGGTTGATCGCCTTCCGCCCATGATACCCTTGGCGATCAAGGCGATGCTTTCGGGCCTGCTGATCGCGCTGATTTCGGAGATCGGGCGCAAGTTGCCCACCGTCGGCGCGCTCGTCGCGTCGCTGCCGCTGGTCTCTGTGCTCGGCATGATCCTGCTGTGGCGCGCGCGGCCCGATGCCGAAAACATGGCGATCCATGCCGAGGCGACCTTCTGGTATGTGCTGCCCTCACTGCCAATGTTTCTGCTGATCCCAGCCTTGCTGCGCAGCGGCGTGTCGTTCTGGATTGCCCTGATCGCGGGCTGCGCGCTGACCGTGGCGCTTTACCTCGCGATGATGCAGATCGGCCCGCGCTTCGGGCTGAAACTCTGACGTGATCAGGCGCTTGTGATTATTCTGGGCATCGACCCGGGCCTCACTTGCACCGGCTGGGGCGTGGTCGCCAAAGCGGGCAGCCGCCTCTCCCACATCGCCAACGGCCAGATCCGCACCAATGCCAAGGCCAGTATGGCCGAGCGGCTGGTCGAGCTCGACACAGGCCTCGCCGCCGTGATCGCGCAGCACCGTCCCGATGCGGGCGCGGTCGAGGAAGTGTTCGTCAACGTGAACCCGCAGTCGACGCTCAAGCTGGGGCAGGCGCGCGGGGTGGCGATGCTGGCTGTGGCGCGCGCGGGACTACCGGTCGCAGAGTATCCCACCAAGGTGATCAAGAAGGCGCTGGTCGGCACCGGCGGCGCAGAAAAAGCGCAAGTGCAAGCCATGCTCAAGGTGCTGCTGCCCGGCGTGGTGCTGGCGGGCGAGGACGCGGCCGATGCACTGGCCGTGGCGATTACTCACGCCAATATGCTGGGCAGCCATCGTTAAGTTCTGGCGCTAAACCTTACCGAACCGTCATTTGACTGGCCGCGTGCTTTGGTGAAGCTGCACCCATGGAAATCGAAGTCAGCGCCGAAGCGAAAGACAAGCGGCTCAACCGCCTGATCGCCATCACCGTCGTGATCCTCTCTGTGTTCACGGGCCTGTGCAATATCAAGGACGGCAACATCGTGCAGGCGATGCAGGCCGCGCAGGCCGCCTCAATCGACACGTGGAACGAGTATCAGGCGACCAAGACCAAGCTACACCTCGCCGAAGCGACGCGCTTGCAGCTCGCCACTCTCGCCGCGCCCGGCCGGGCCGATGCCGCGAGTGCCGGGCTCGACAAGGACATCGCCAAGTACAAGACCGAAGCCCCCGACCTGGCCAAGGCGGCGAAAGCCCAGGGCGACCTTTACGACGCGCTCAATGTGCACGACGACCAGTTCGACGCAGGCGACGCGGCGATCTCCACCGCGATCTCGCTCGCAGCCGTTGCGGCTTTGGCAGAAAGCGCGATGCTGCTCTATGCGGCATGGCTGTTTGGCGTGTTCGGGCTGTTCATGGGGCTTAACGGCTTCCTTGGCGGCAGCTTCCATCCAGCGGTTCTCAGCACGTTTCTGGGATAAGCACTGGCGAACCCCGAAGTTCGCTGCCATAAAGAACAAACCATGATCGCAAAGCTCACCGGCCTACTCGACGATTTCGGCCCCGACTGGGCGATCATCGACGTGGGCGGCGTCGGCTACCTCGTCCACTGCTCGGCCAAGACGCTGACCCAGCTTGGCATTCGCGGCGATCGGGTGGTGATCCATACCGAACTGCAAGTCTCCGAGAACGACCAGCGCCTGATCGGCTTTGCCAGCGCGGGCGAACGCGGCTGGTTCCGCCTGCTCACCGCTGTGCAAGGCGTGGGCAGCAAAGTGGCGCTCGCGATTCTTTCGGCGCTGTCGGCGGAAGAAATTCAGCGCGCCTGCGCCGGCGGCGACGCGGCGATGGTCGCCCGCGCCCAAGGCGTCGGCCCCAAACTCGCCAGCCGCATCGTCAACGAACTCAAGGACAAGGCGGGCGGCATCGTCCCGATTGCCACTGGCCCCGGCACCCCGCCGATCGAGGGCCTAGGCGCAGCGCCTGCCGGATCGGTGAGCGCGGATGCCATCTCGGCACTGCAAAACCTCGGCTTCAAGCCTGCCGTCGCCAGCATGGCAGTGGCGGCTGCGGTGAAGGAACTGGGCGATGATGCCGGGCTCAATGAGCTGGTGCGCGTGGCGCTGAAGCGGGCGGCGGGGTGATGACCGACAACCCCATCCTCACCACCCAGCGCCAGCCGGAAGACCCGGACGCCGCGCTGCGCCCCAAAACCCTCGCCGAATTCGTCGGGCAGGAGGCGGCGCGCGATAACCTGCGCGTATTCATCGAAAGCGCGAAGCAGCGCGGGGAGGCGATGGATCATGTGCTGTTCTTCGGCCCGCCCGGGCTCGGCAAGACCACGCTGGCGGCGATCATCGCGCGCGAACTGGGGGTGAACTTTCGCGCCACCTCCGGTCCGGTGATCGCGAAGGCGGGCGATCTTGCGGCGCTGCTTACCAATCTCGAGAGCGGCGATGTGCTGTTCATCGACGAGATCCACCGGCTCAATCCGGTCGTGGAAGAGGTACTCTATCCGGCGATGGAGGACCGCGCGCTCGACCTTATTATCGGCGAGGGGCCTTCCGCACGCTCGGTGCGTATAGACTTGCCCGCCTTCACACTGATCGGCGCAACCACGCGTGCGGGGCTGCTCACCACGCCATTGCGCGACCGGTTCGGCATTCCGGTGCGGCTGCAGTTCTATTCGGTGGCAGAGCTGGAGCGCGTCGTCACGCGCGGGGCCGGGCTGCTGGGTGTCGGGCTCGATGCCGGCGGCGCGCAGGAGATCGCGCGGCGCGCGCGCGGTACCCCGCGCGTCGCGGGCCGGCTGCTGCGCCGCGTGCGCGATTTTGCGCAAGTGGCGGGAGCGGCGGTGATCACACGCGAAGTGGCCGATAGTGCGCTGACCCGGCTCGAGGTCGATTCGCTCGGGCTCGATCTGCAGGACCGGCGCTACCTCTCGATGATCGCCGGTATCTACAAGGGCGGGCCGGTGGGCGTGGAAACGCTTGCAGCGGGCCTCTCCGAACCGCGCGACACGATCGAGGACGTGATCGAGCCCTATCTCATCCAGCTTGGCCTGGTGGCGCGCACCGCGCGCGGGCGCTGCCTAAATGATCAGGGCTGGCGGCACTTGGGGCTCGCTCCGCCCCGGAATGCGGATTCTGCAGACCTGCCGGACCTGTTTGCCGAAGGCGAGGACTAGCCAAGGTTAACGCCGTTCCAGTAACGGTCCCGCGCAATTCGGTTCCAGTTTGGGACAGACTTGGTCCTGACCTCCGATTTGGCCCATTCCGAGCGTCCTGCATGGCCCAAATTGCGGTTAACGGCATTGCCGCAGCGGGTGCGATCTGCGTTGTTCCATCTGTCAGGAGAGGGTTTGTCCACCTTTGCGGGGATAGATGCCGGATCCGGGGAAAACAGAGAGCAACGATCATGTCGGTTCGGATGGCTTTGGCAAAACTGGCGGCCTGCGCAGCGGGCGGGGCCGTGTTGGGCGGTGGTGCAGTGCACGTTTCCGAAGCACCTTCGGCAGCGGAAATGCACCACATCAAGCCGATCAAGGTCAAGCCGGTTAAAGTGCGCCATTATGCGAAAGTGATCCGCCCGGTGCAACGCATGCGCCGCGTAGTCAAGACGACCATTACCAAGTCGTGCCAGGCACCGCAGCAGATGGCGATGGTGCCGGTGCCCTATATGCCCCCCATGCCGCCCCAGCAGATGGGCGGCGGCGGGGGTGGCGGCGTGCCGGTGGTGATCGGCGGCGGGGGCATTGGCGGTTTCGGCGGCGGGTTCTTCGGCGGGTTTTTTGGCGGCAGCAGCGGCGGCGGCGGCAGCGTGGTGGTCTCTTCAACCAGCACCGGCTCCACCTCGACCTCAGGCGGCTCGACTTCGGGCGGCGGCAGCTCCACTTCCGGCGGTTCTACGTCGACCTCGGGTGGCTCCACGTCGACTTCGGGCGGTTCGACCTCCACCTCGAGCGGCAACATCTCGACCTCGACATCCAGCGGCAACGTCTCAACCAGCTCGGGCGCGGTAAGCAGCAGCACCTCGACCTCGTCGGGCAACGTCAGCACTTCTTCGGGCAATGTTTCGACAAGCTCCGGTAACGTCTCGACCTCGTCGGGTAACGTCTCGACCAGCTCATCGACCTCGACCAGTTCGGGCAACGTCTCGACCAGTTCATCGACGTCGTCGTCGACCTCATCGTCCTCCTCGACCTCCTCGTCGACCTCGAGCAGCACCAGCAGCTCGACCTCCTCGTCCTCGAACGGCAGCAGCACGACCACGACCACGGGCGGCACCACCGGCGGTACTGACGTGCCCGAACCTTCGATGGTGCTGCTGTTCGGCGCAGCCGCTGCGGGTCTCGTCGCGCGGCGGCGCAAAGGTCCGGCTGCGGCAGCAGTCTGATCTGGCGGCCTGGCCGACTGCCTGATCCGGTCAACCAACTCCCCGCCACGCGCGGGCACATGGAAAGGGCGGCCCCCGGGGGGAGCCGCCCTTTCTGATTCCGGCGTTGCTGCGAAAACCGCTTAGGCGGCCAGATTGCGCAGCACATACTGGAGGATGCCGCCGTTGAGGTAATACTCAAGCTCGTTGGCGGTATCGATACGGCACAGCGCCGTGAAGCTGAACTGCGAGCCATCGGCGCGCGTCACGTCCACCACGACATCCTGCCTCGGCTGGAGCCCCGCAACGCCGCGCACGGTGAAGGCCTCGTCGCCCGTCAGGCCGAGTGTCTGGCGCGTCTGGCCCTCGGTGAACTGCAGCGGCAGCACGCCCATGCCGACCAGGTTCGAGCGGTGAATGCGCTCGAAGCTCTCGACGATGACCGCGCGCACGCCGAGCAGGTTGGTGCCCTTGGCCGCCCAGTCGCGGCTGGAGCCGGTGCCATATTCCTTGCCCGCGATCACCACCAGCGGTGTGCCGTCCGCCTTATGCTGCATTGCCACGTCGTAGATCGCGCCGACCTCAGTGCCATAGCGGCTCATGCCGCCTTCGATCCCGGGCACCATCTCGTTCTTGATGCGGATATTCGCAAACGTGCCGCGCATCATCACATCGTGATGGCCGCGGCGCGCGCCGTAGGAGTTGAAGTCCGCCTTGGCGACCTGGTGCTCCATCAGCCACTTGCCCGCCGGGCTGTCGGCTTTGATCGATCCGGCCGGCGAGATGTGGTCGGTGGTGATCGAATCGCCGAGAATCGCCAACGGCTTCGCCTCGATGATGTCGCTCACCGGCGGCGGGGTCATGGTCATGCCCTCGAAGTACGGCGGGTTGGCGACATAGGTCGAACCCGCGCGCCAGCTGTAGGTCTCGCTGCCGGTAACGTTGATTGCCTGCCAGTGCTCGTCGCCCTTGTAAACGTCGGCATAGCGCGCCTGGAACATCGCGCGGTCCATGCATCCGGCCATGGTCGAATAGACCTCGGCGTTTGAGGGCCAGATATCCTTCAGGTATACGTCTTGGCCGGCTCTTGCCCCAGTGCTCGCAACGCCGATTGGCGTGGTGATGAAGTCCTCGATCACCGTGCCCTTGAGCGCGTAGGCGACAACCAGCGGCGGGCTGGCGAGGAAGTTTGCGCGCACGTCGGGCGATACGCGGCCCTCGAAGTTGCGGTTGCCCGAGATCACGGCTGCAGCGACAAGGCCATTGTCGTTGATCGCCTTGCTGATCGGTTCGGCCAGCGGGCCAGAATTGCCGATGCAGGTGGTGCAGCCATAGCCAACGAGGTTGAAACCGATGGCATCGAGATGCTCCTGCAGCCCGGCCCGGACGAAATAGTCGGTCACGACTTGCGATCCCGGCGCAAGGCTGGTCTTGACCCAGGGCTTGGGCTTCAGCCCCAGCTCGTTGGCCTTCTTGGCAACGAGCCCTGCCGCCACCATCACCCCGGGGTTCGAGGTGTTGGTGCAGCTGGTGATCGCGGCAATGGTCACATCGCCGTCGCCGATATCGAAGTCCATGCCTTCCACCGGAACGCGCTGCTGCACCTTCTTGTAAGTGTTGGCGAGGTCTGCGTTGAATACGTCATCCACGTCGGAGAGCGAAACGCGGTCCTGCGGGCGCTTAGGTCCGGCAAGGCTCGGCACGACGGTCGCAAGATCCAGCTCCAGCGTCGAGGTGAACACCGGCTCCACGGCCGGGTCGATCCAGAAGCCCTGGCGCTTGGCATAGGCTTCGGTCAGCGCGATCTGGTCTTCTTCGCGGCCGGTCAGGCGCATGTAGTCGAGCGTTTTTTCGTCGATGCCGAAGAAGCCGCAGGTCGCGCCGTATTCGGGTGCCATGTTGGCCAGCGTGGCGCGGTCCGCCAGGGTCAGCGAGGCGAGGCCCGGGCCGTAGTATTCAACGAAACGGCCGACCACGCCGTGCATGCGGAGCATGGCCGTGCAGGTGAGCACGAGATCGGTGGCGGTCACGCCTTCCTTGAGCTCGCCAGTGAACTTGAAGCCAACAACTTCGGGAATCAGCATCGAAACCGGCTGGCCAAGCATCGCAGCCTCGGCCTCGATCCCGCCGACACCCCAGCCGAGCACGCCGAGGCCGTTGATCATTGTGGTGTGGCTGTCGGTGCCGACGCAGGTGTCGGGATAGGCGACCGTCACGCCGTCTGCGCCTTCGCTCGTCCACACCGTCTGCGCGATGTGCTCGAGGTTGACTTGATGGCATATGCCCGTGCCCGGAGGCACGGCCTTGAAGTTCGCAAGCGACTTTGAGCCCCACTTGAGGAAGTCATAGCGCTCACCGTTGCGGTGATATTCGATCTCGACGTTCTGCTCGAAGGCCTTGGGGTGGCCGAACTCGTCGACCATGACCGAGTGATCGATCACGAGGTGGACGGGCACCTGCGGATTGATCTTGCTGGTGTCGCCGCCCAGCTTGGCAATGGCATCGCGCATCGCGGCCAGATCGACCACGCAAGGCACGCCGGTGAAATCCTGCAGCAGCACGCGCGCCGGGCGGTACTGGATCTCGCGGCCCGTCACCGGGTTCTGCTGCCACGCCACCAGCGCCTCGATATCGTCTGTTGAAACGGTGAAGCCGCCGTCCTCGAAACGCAGCAGGTTTTCCAGGAGCACCTTCATCGAAAAGGGCAGGCGCGAGACGTTCCCGGCCTTGGCTAGATCGTAGTAGGCGTAATCCTTGCCGCCGACGCTAAGCGTGCTGCGCGATCCGAGCGAGTCCTGTCCGACCTGGGTCATGGCTGAGCCTAGTTCCTTCTGCTGATGCCGTTTGCCGCGCCGGAACCGCCCCCCCGGATGGCCTGCACGACGCCTGCGCGATGCGCTGAGACGAGCCCCGCGTCAAGGCTTGCGGGCGGCATCGAATGCATAGCCGCGCAGCCCGCCGCGATGCCGCGCCATCGGCTATAAGTTACAAATATATTTCAATATGGCTTACTTTTTAACAAATCTGTCTTATATTGATTCTTCCAGCGCTGCTGGCTCGAAGGAAAGGGCCTCATCCATGATCAAACGCACCCCCACCCATCGTCGGCACCCGGCCTATGATGCGCGTCCAGCGCATCCCGAGGTGAGCTCATCCGCCTTCGCCGCGCAGTTGATCGTGGCAGCCCTGTCGTTTGCAGTGCTGGTCGGCGCAGCTTTCCATGCGCTACAGGTCACGCTGGGGAGCTGATTGCGCGAGGCCGATCAGGTCCTGGCCGCTAAGGCCCTGGCCGCTCAGGCAGGTTCGATGTGCGGGTCGCGGCGCTGCAAAGCCACAAGGCAGCCCGCGACGATCAGCACCACCCCCGCCAGCGTGCGCAGCGTGAGCGGCTCGGAGAATCCGGCCCAGCCGACCAGCGCGGCCCAGATGAACGCGGTATATTCCAGCGGCACCAGCACTTGCGCCTCGGCGCGGGCATAGGCCCAGCCGAGCAGCATCAGCGATCCGGTGGACAGCACCGCCGAAGCCGCGAGAAAGCCCCACATGTGGGGCGCGGGTGGCGGCGCGAACCACCATGCGCCCAGCCCCAGCAAACAGAAGACGAAGAACGTCTGGAAGAAGGCGATCTCCTCGGGGCTGGCGAGCTGCGACTGGCGCCGCTGCAGCACCAGATTCCAGGCATAGAGCACGGCCGAGGCGAGAATCGCGGCAAGGCCCTTGATGCTCTCGGCATTGGCGTGCCCGCCAAACTTGCCCGAAGCGATCACCCCGACTCCGGCAAGCGCGATCAGCGATCCGCCAACCGCACGCGGAGAAAGCTCCTCGCCCAGCGTGGCGGCGGCGAGATAGAGCGCGAGCAGCGGCGCGATGAACGACAGCGCCATGGCCTCGGCGACCGGCGTGCGGGCAAGGCCATAGAAAAACAGTACCGACATGACGGCAGCGACGGACGCGCGCGTGCAATGCAGGCGCATCGCGGCGCGGCCGGGCAGGCCCCGGCTGCCATCCTTGTTGCCGCGCGCGAGCCAGATCGGCAGCATCACCAGCGAGCCCACCAGATTGCGCCAGAATATCGTGGCATAGGCACCCAGCGCCAAGGCGGCGGCCTTCATGAAGCCATCCATCAGGCCGAAGCAGGCCAGACCCGTCAACGCGGCGAGGATCGGCAGCAGAGTGGCATGGCGCTTCATCGCCCGCCCATAGCGACGGGCAGCGCCAAGCGCAAAGGTGCACGATCCCCCACCGATTACCCACGCCGGATTCAGCATCCAGTCAGCCGGCTTGCTTGATTGCAGCGCCGGCTTCGGGCAGGAAATTGCCGGATGCCCGGGCGGTGAACAGGAAAGACCAGAGCGATGCGCATGATCAATCGGACCAGCCTCGGCGGTTTGCTCGGCGCGGGCGTGCTCGCGGCGGCCACGCTGACAGATCCGGCCAGTGCCGCACAGCAGGGACCGGTCGATCTGACCGCGCCGATCAAGCCGGCAGCGCAGGCCCCCAAGGCGCCGGTCCCAGTTGCAACGCCCACAGCAGCCCCCACCGGCGCAGCGGCGACCAGTCCGATACCGCAGCCAGTCCCGCAGCCCATTGCCATTCCCGCCCCTCCGCCGCTGGCACACTGGACGATACCGGATGCCCAGGCACTGCTCGCCGAGATCAAGGGCATCGGCAGCGAGGGGCTTGGCCCGGCGGACTACGAGCCCGCCAAGCTCGCATCTATGCTGGCGAAGGGCGAAAGCGCCGATCTCGATACGCTGGCCAGCCGCCTGTTCGTGTGGCTAGCCGAAGACCTGCGCGACGGACGCACACCAATGCCCGCGCGCGTGCAGTGGTTCGCGGTCGATCCCGATCAGGATCTGCACCCCAATTCCCAGCTCCTCGCCCAGGCCACGGAAACGCACGATATTCCGGGCGTGCTCGCCTCGCTCACGCCCACGCATCCGGACTATGCGCTCCTGCGCGATATGTTGCCCAAGGCCAAGGATCCGCGACAGATTGCGATGATCAAGGCCAACATGGACCGCTGGCGCTGGCTGGCGCGCGACATGGGCCTGCAGTACCTCATCATCAACGTGCCCGAGCAGGAGCTCAGGCTCACGGTCAACAACAAGGTCATCCGCACCTACCGCGCCATCGTCGGCAAGCCGGGCAAGACCGCCACCCCGCAGCTCGCCGAGCAGGTCAAGAACGTGGTTTTCAACCCAACCTGGACCGTGCCGCAATCGATCGTGGTGGGTGAAGGGCTGGGCAAGCGGCTGATCGCCAGCCCCGCTTCGGCCAGACGGCAGGGCTATGTCGCGACCAAGGCGGCGGACGGCACGATCACCGTGGTGCAGCAGCCGGGCGAGACCAATTCGCTGGGCCGGGTCAAGCTCGACATGCCCAACGAGCA
>JBJXEK010000157.1:0-4679 GCA_046155055.1 Novosphingobium sp.
GCACTGCGCGATACAGGTTCTCGTCCTGCCAGCGCGCGAGAATGCCCGGCTCCTTCTGCGGCAAGCCGGCCTTCATCGGGAAATCGGTCTTCGGCAGGAAGACGGTCGAGCGGTAGTCTGGGGCTTCAGTCATGATCGGCGGGCCTTAGCGTTAGCGCCCGCTTCCTGCAAATTCTGCATCGCGGGCCTGCGCGCCATGCTCTATGCCGCGAGCGCACCCCGAAGGAACCCGCCATGGCCGCCTCGACATTCACGACTGCCTTCCTCAACGCGGAAGGGCGCGGCGGGCTGTTTGCCAATGTCGCCGTGTTGCTCACCGCCACCATCGCGATCAATGGCTTCCTGTTCGCAGTCGGCTGGGCCACCCCCAACGGCAATGGCAGCCGCCAGATGCCGATGATTCCGCCCGGCGCCATCGTCGGCCTGATCTGGACGGTGTTGCTCGGCCTGATGGGCGCGGCGCGGTGGGTCTATGTGAAGCAGAGCGGAGACCACGGCTGGCGCTCGTGGGCGCCCTATATGCTCGGCGCGCTGTGCATCGCCTATCCGTTCTACACCGGCGGCTTACAACGCAATCAAGCTGCGTTCTGGGGCACGGTGCTCACCCTGATCGCCGCCGTGGCCGTCATGCTGGTGCTGCGCCGCCGCGATACCCGCTCGCCTTGGTTGCTGGTGCCGACCGCCTTCTGGGGCGGCTACGTCCTCAGCGTGATGATCGCCTACCCGGCCTGAGCCAGCAGTCGCCTTGCTTCAGCGCAATCGCGCTCCATCTGCGCCACCAGCGCATCAAGGCCATCGAACTTCGCCTCGCCGCGCAGGAAATGGTGGAACGCCACTTCGATCTCCTGCCCATAGAGATCGCCTGAAAAATCGAAGAAATACGGCTCAAGCAGCTCCTTAGGCGGATCGAATGTGGGGCGAATGCCGATGTTGGCCGCGCCCTGCAGCACACGGCCATCGGGCAGCTTTCCGGTCACCGCATAGATGCCATAGCGCGGGCGCAGATAGCTGCCGATATCGAGATTGGCGGTGGGGAAATTGATCGTGCGCCCCACCTTGTCGCCATGCTGCACCGGGCCGCGGATCGCGAAAGGCCGCGTCAGCAGCCGCGTCGCCGTCTGGGGGTCGCCCGCCATCAGCGCATCACGAATGCGGCTTGAGGAAACCACCTCGCCCTCCAAAGTCACCGGCCCGACCGCGCGCGTCGCCAGAGCGCAACTAGCGCCCACATCCGCCAGCACGCCCACATTGCCGCCGCGCGCCCGGCCGAAGGTAAAGTCCTCGCCCGTCACCACCGCCGCCGCGCCGAGCCGCTCCGACAGCAGATCGCACACGAAAGCATCGGCAGGCATCGCCGCCATGGCAGCATCGAACCCGAACACGAGCATCGCATCCGCCCCGGCTGCGGTAAACAGCGCCTCGCGCTGGTCGAGCGTGGTCAGGCGGAACGGGGATGCATCGGGCTTGAAATGGCGCACCGGGTGGGGATC
Source organism: Novosphingobium sp. (assembly GCA_046155055.1). Taxonomy (GTDB): domain Bacteria; phylum Pseudomonadota; class Alphaproteobacteria; order Sphingomonadales; family Sphingomonadaceae; genus Novosphingobium. The sequence goes on from JBJXEK010000157.1 coordinate 1,491, forward strand.
GAACGTCGCGATGATCGCGGGCCGGCCCTCGGCGCGCGCCCAGCGCACCGCCTCGCCCGCCACGGCCTGATGGCCCAGATGAAACCCGTCGAAATTGCCCAGCGCGATCACCGCTCCGCGCAAAGACTCGGGCATGGACTCGCTGGCATAGAGCCGCATCAGGCCGCGTCCCGCCGCAAAGTGACGAAGTCATAGGCCGGATAGCCATCCGCCGCGCCATGCGCCGTGCGCGCCGTCTCACGCCAAGGGTCAGCCGGATAGGGCATGCGCGTATCTCCGGCATATTTCCCATGCACTTCGGTAAGCTCGAAGCGGTGTGCCACAGGCTCTAACTGTGCAAGCACCTCTGCCCCGCCAATCACCGCGATCTCGCCCTCGCCCGCCAATTCCAACGCAGCCGCCACATCCGTCACCGGCTCCGCCCCCGGCGCGGCCCAGCCCAAGTCGCGCGTCAGCACGATATGGCGGCGGCCGGGCAGCAGCCCCGGCAGCGACGTGAACGTCTTGCGCCCCATGATCATCGGCTTGCCCATGGTCAGCGCTTTGAAGCGCTTGAGGTCGGCGGGCAAGCGCCACGGAAGGGCACCCTTGTCGCCAATCGAGCCATCATCGGCCCGCGCCACGATCAAAAAGATCTCGCGGGCCATCACAAAACCAGCCGCGTCACATGGCCCATCTTGCGCCCCGGCCGAACCGCCGCCTTGCCATAAAGGTGCAGATGATTGGCCGGATCAGACAGGATCGCGGGCCAGTCATGCGCCTCGTCGCCGATCAGGTTGTCCATCACCACGCCAGCTGCGCAAAGATCGGTCGAGCCCAGCGGCAGCCCGCAGATCGCGCGCACATGGTTCTCGAACTGCGAAGTGAGCGCGCCCTCGATCGTCCAGTGGCCCGAATTGTGGACGCGCGGGGCCATCTCGTTGAACACCGGGCCTTCGGCGGTCGCGAAGAATTCCAGGGTCAGCACGCCGACATGGCCCAGCGCATCGGCGACTTGCCGCGCCAGCATCCGCGCCGCCTCGACCTGCTCGCGCACTGCCGTTCCTGCCGGCACGACCGACTGGCTGAGAATGCCTGCCTTGTGCGCGTTCTCGGCGCTATCCCAGAAGCGCACGTCGCCATCCGCCCCGCGCACGAGGATGACCGAGAATTCCGCAGCGAATTCCACGAAGCCTTCGTAGACCAGCGGCACGCCCGGAAGCTCCAGCTCCGCCGCATCCGCGGCACTCCGGATGCGCCATTGGCCCTTGCCATCATAGCCATCGCGTCGCGTCTTCAGGATGCCGGGCGTACCGATCCTGGCAATGGCCGCAGCCAAATCCTCCGCGCCGTCCACCACGGCCCAAGGCGCAGGCCGCCCGCCGAGTTCCTCGACAAAATGCTTCTCCGCCGCCCGGTCCTGCGCCACTTCGAGCGACCTGATCGCGGGATGCAGCGGCACAGCGCCCAGCGCCGCCAGCGGCCCCACGGGCACGTTCTCGAACTCGTACGTCACCACCGCGCAAGCATCCGCAAAGGCCGCCAGCGCCGCAGCGTCATCCCATCCGGCGCACGTGAATCCGGCGCAGACATCGGCCGCAATCGAATCTGCCTCAGGCGCATAGACATGGCAGCGATAGCCGAGACAGGCCGCCGCAAGCGCGATCATCCGGCCGAGCTGGCCGCCGCCCAGAATGCCGATGGTCTCGCCGGGCGGGATCATGTCTTCACACCGGAAACTCGCCGACGGACTCGGACTGCGCCGCGCGCCACTCGATCAGTCGCTCGGCAAGGGCAGGGTCGGAAAGCGCGAGGATCGAAGCCGCCAGCAGCGCCGCATTGGTCGCCCCGGCTGCGCCAATCGCCAATGTGCCTACAGGAATGCCGCCGGGCATCTGCACGATGGACAGCAGGCTATCCAAGCCCTTCAGCGCCTTGGACTGCACGGGCACGCCCAGCACCGGCAGATGCGTCATGGCCGCGATCATGCCCGGCAGATGCGCCGCGCCGCCCGCGCCAGCGATGATCACCTGAATGCCCGCCGCCGCTGCGCCCTTGGCAAACGCTGTCATCCGGTCGGGCGTGCGATGCGCGGAAACGATGCGGCATTCATGCGCCACGCCCAGCTTTTCGAGCACGGCCGCTCCGTTCTGCATGGTCTCCCAGTCAGACTGGCTCCCCATGACGATAGCAACCTTGGGGCCTTTACCCATTCCTTGCATTCCCTCTCGATCCGAAGCGCCTCAGCGCTCCGAAAGGTAGTAGTGCTCGATCTCGCCCAAGTCGCCATCCAGTTCATAGATAATCGGCTGCCCGGTCGGGATTTCTAGGCTCGCGATATCGGCATCCGTAATACCCGAAAGGTGCTTCACCAGCGCGCGCAGCGAATTGCCGTGCGCCGAAACCAGCACCGTGTGTCCGCCGCGCAGCGCCGGGGCGATCTTCTCGTCCCAGCATGGCAGCACGCGCGCAATGGTGTCCTTCAAGCTTTCGGCGTTAGGGATCGCAATCCCCGCATAACGCGGATCGCTCGCCAGATCGAATTCGCTGCCCGCTTCCAGCGACGGCGGCGGAATATCGAAGCTGCGCCGCCAGATCTTGACTTGATCCTCGCCGTGCTTCGCCGCCGTCTCCGCCTTGTCGAGCCCCGTCAGCCCGCCATAGTGCCGCTCGTTGAGCCGCCAGTCCTTGTCCTCGGGCACCCACAGCCGCCCGGCCGCTTCCAACGCCAGATGCAAAGTCTTGATCGCGCGCGACTGGAGTGAGGTGAACGCGGTCGTTGGCAGCATGCCTTTGGCCTTGAGCAGTTCACCCGCAGCAAAGGCCTCGCCCGCGCCCTTCTCGGTTACATCCACGTCCCACCAGCCGGTGAAGCGGTTTTCGAGGTTCCATTGCGATTGGCCGTGGCGGATAAGGATCAGGCGGGGCATCGGGGTCCTGCTGCTGCTTGTCTGTGAGGGCGCGGACCTAGCGTCCGCCCGCTATTTTGGAAAGGGGCGCGTTGGAAAGAGCGGTGCTCACGATTGCGGTGGCTCGTCGGTTGATGCCGCGCCGAGCGCGCGGGCCTGCGCCTTGCGCAAGCGCAGGTTTTCGCGCAGCCGCAGCACGAGGCGCTCCTCGCGTGTAAGCGCGGGCTTGGTGGCTGGCGAAGAGGTGTGCTCGGTCATCTGCGCCGTATGTGCCGCGCTCGCACAGCCGGGGCAAGCCTTG
>JBJXEK010000158.1:0-2503 GCA_046155055.1 Novosphingobium sp.
TAAGCGTGGGCAAATTCCGCGCCGTCCATGCTGGTCGCTGATGGCGGCGCGGTTTCCGCCATCGGTGCGCGTAAGCGGCGGAACACGGGTGCGGCGAGCCACAGCACTAGCCCCGCGCCGGTGCAGATCGCGGCGTTGAGCAGCCAGAACGGGGCGGGGGTGAGGCTCTCGTACAGACCGCCCATCCAGCCGCTGATGAGGCTGCCGGCGGCGACTGCCAGCATGCAGACCCCGACCAGCGTGCTGCGCAGCGATTGCGGCGCGCGCGTACCGAAGAGCCCGAGGATCACCGGGGCATAATACATGGCGCCGAAGTTCGAGGTTATGTGGAACAGCAGCGGCAGCAGCACCGGCGCGCGGCCCTTGGCATTGGCGAGCAAGGGACCGGCGGCGAGTAGCGCCACGCTGAGGCCGAAGATCACGCTGCCGATGGCGAGCTTGATGAACACATCGGGTTCGCGCCCGCGTTTGGCTTGCTGCGCCCAGATCCAGAGAACGAGCGGGATGAACAGCCCCGGCGCGAGACCGTCAAGCGCCTGGAACCACGGCACGGGAACGGTGAAGCCGCCGACCTGCAAGTCCACGCTGTCGCGAAGCCAGACATTGTAGACATTCCAGATTTGCGCCTGTGCGGTCCAGTATCCCACGGCCAGTGGCCAGACGAGCAGCAGGCCGAGCACGCGCTGCCGCTCGGCTGGGGTGAGCGGGGGGCGCTTGCCGGTTGCCATGCGCTGCTGCTGCTGTTCGGCGGGAAGCCAGGCTTGGCCTCCGAGGTAGACGCACAACCCGATCAGCATGCCGAAGCCTGCCACCGCGAACCCGGCGTGCCAGCCCCAGATTGCCGCCACCGAACCGCTGATGATCGGCGCGAGAAACGCGCCGAAATTGATGCCCATGTAATAGTACTGGAAGGCATTGACCTCACGCGGGTCGCCATCGGCGTAGAGCGATTTGATCTGTGCCGAGAGATTGCCGCGGAGCAGGCCGGCACCGCACATCAGAAGGACCAGCGCGATCAGGAATGTGCGGTCGAACGCGAGCGCGAAATGGCCCGCGGTCATCAGCGCCGCGCCGCCGCCGACGGCAAGCTTGCGGCCCGTGACGCGGTCGCCGATCCAGCCGCCGAGCAACGGCAGGCCGGTGACGCAGGCATAGTAAAGGCCGAAGGTCTGGAGCGCGAGCGCCTGGGGGCTGAGCGGCCCAGCCATTCCTTCAAGGAGGGCGCGGAATGCCGCAAAGCCGATGATCGTGGCGACGCGCTCCGGATGGAGCAGCAAGTCGCCAGTCATGTAGAGCACCAGCATCGCGACCATGCCGTGGAACGACATGCGGTCCCACAGTTCGGTGCCGGCGAGAACCCAGAGCCCTTTCGGCTGGCCGAAGAGTTCGCCTTTTCGCGCAGGCATGGCTTGTTCGGTCATCGATTTGCTCCCCGACGAGCAACGTGAACGAACCGGCGCGCAATGCAAGGAATGGTGATGCAGGCCGCGCGCGCTTGCCCTATAGTTCAGGCATGTACACAACCCCCGAAGACCGCCCAATCTACCGCCTGCTGACCGGCAAGGACGACCGCGCTTTCTGCGAGCGCGTTTCCGAAGCCTTGGCAGAGGGCTGGCGGCTCTACGGCTCGCCTGCGATGACCTGGGACGAGGAGGCGGGCTGCATGAAAGCGGCGCAGGCGGTGGTGTGGCATGAAGCGGACGTGGTGAAGCGCTGAGGCCCTACTCCGCCGCTTCGCTGATCTCTTCGCTTTCAGCGGCCTGCCGGTTCCACATTTCCGCATAGAGGCCATCCCGGCGCAGCAGTTCGGTGTGGCTGCCGCTTTCGGCGAGCCGCCCCTGATCGAGCACGAGGATGCGGTCCGAATCGGCGATGGTCGAAAGGCGGTGCGCGATCGAGATCGTGGTGCGCTGGGCGGCCACATTCCGCATCGTCGAGAGGATGTCCTGCTCGGTGCGGGTGTCGAGCGCGCTGGTCGCCTCGTCAAACAGCACGATCGGCGGGTTCTTGACCAAGGTGCGCGCGATGGCGACGCGCTGTTTCTCGCCGCCGGACAGCTTGAGCCCGCGTTCACCGACCTCGGTGTCGAGGCCCTTGGGCAGGCGCGAGAGCAGATCGGTGATGGCCGCGCCGCGCACGGCATTGGCGACGTCTTCGGCGGTTGCGGCCTCGCGGCCATACGCAATGTTGTATCCGATGGTGTCGTTGAACAGCACCGAATCCTGCGGGACGATGCCGAGCGCGGCGCGCAGGCTCGTTTGCGTCACGCAGGCGATATCCTGTCCGTCGATCAGGATGCGGCCCGACCACGGATCATAAAAGCGGAACAGCAGCCGCGCGATGGTCGATTTGCCTGCGCCCGAGGGGCCGACGATAGCGACCCGGCTGCCCGCCGGAACCTCGAACGAAAGGCCGTGCAGGATTGTGCGGTCCTTGTCATAGCCGAACAGCACATTGTCGAACACCACACTGGGCCGCTGGATGATCAGCGCGGGCGCGCCGG
>JBJXEK010000159.1:0-2954 GCA_046155055.1 Novosphingobium sp.
GCAGACTAACGCTTGATTGCGCTGCGTCACCGTGTTTGTTGCGGGGCGCAATGGCCAGCCTTCCCACCTACGATCCCCGCCTCGTGCGCGCCGCGCTCGCGATGAATGACAATCTGCTCCACGAGGCGGAGCCGCTGCTGCGCGCCTTGCTCAAGGAAAATCCGTTCGATGTCCGTGCGATCCGTCTGTTTGCCGAACTGGCAGGCCGCATCGGGCGCTACACCGACGCGGAAAACCTGCTGCGCCGCGCGATCGAACTGGCCCCGGATTTTACGCCCGCGCGCGCCAATCTTGCGCTCGTGCTCTACCGCACCAACCGCGCGAGCGAAGCGCTAGAGGAGCTGGCGCGCGTGACAGCGGAAGACCCGTACAACCCGAGTAACGCCAATTTGCAGGCCGCTGCCTTTGGCCGCATCGGCGAGTTCGACGAGGCGCTGGCGCTCTATGCGCAGGTGCTGAAGGACGCGCCGAACCAACCTAAAGTGTGGATGAGCTATGGCCATATGCTCAAAACGGTGGGCAATCTGGCCGAGGGTGTGGCCGCCTATCGCCGCGCGCTGGCCATCCAGCCGGGGCTGGGCGAGGTCTGGTGGAGCCTTGCCAATCTCAAGACGGTGACCTTTTCCGACGAGGATATCGCCGCGATGGAGACGGCGCTGGCGAGCGCTGCAGTTTTGCCCGAAGACTGCTGGCATCTCGATTTCGCGCTGGGCAAGGCGCACGAGGACCGTGGGGAGGCCGGGGCGGCGTTCGCCCACTATGCTGCTGGCAACGCCCTGCGGAAAAAGCGCCTGCCCTACAAGGCGGCAGAGACCACCGCGTCGGTCGATCACACGATTGTCCTGGCCACGCCGGACCTGTTCGCGCGGTTTGAAGGGGCAGGGTATCCTTCGCCCGATCCGATCTTCGTGCTGGGCATGCCGCGCGCAGGATCGACGCTGGTCGAGCAGATTCTCTCGAGCCACAGCCAAGTTGAAGGCACCAGCGAGCTGCCCGATATCGCGCTGCTGGCCCGCTCTGTGGAGGACTATCCCGCCAGCCTTGCGAACCTCGATCCGGCAAGGCTGCGCGATCTGGGCGAGCAGTATCTCGAACGCACGCGCGTGCAACGCCACACCGCGCGGCCACTGTTCATCGACAAACTTCCCAACAACTGGCTGCACGTGCCGTTCATCCGGTTGATCCTGCCGAATGCGAAAATCATCGACGCCCGCCGCCATCCGCTCTCGTGCTGCTTTTCGAACTTCAAGCAGCATTTTGCGCGCGGGCAGGGCTTTACCTATTCGCTCGAGGATGTGGGGACGTATTACAGCGATTACGTCCGCCTTATGGCGCATATCGACCGCGTGCTGCCGGGCTATGTCCACCGCGTGATCTACGAGCGCATGGTGGAGGACACCGAAGCCGAAGTGCACGCGCTGCTGGCGGCGTGCGGCCTGCCGTTCGAGCCTGCATGCCTCACGTTTTACGAGACAGCGCGCGCGGTGCGCACGCCGAGTTCCGAGCAGGTTCGCCGACCGATTTTCCGCGAGGGGACCGAAGGCTGGAAGGCCTTCGCGCCATGGCTGGACCCGCTGGAAGCGGTGCTTGGCGATGTTTTGACGGCCTATCCGGATGCGCCCGCAAGCTGGCGCTGAGGTAAGCAACGTCTGCGGCAATGACATCGTTGTAAATTGGCCACGCATGCGCGCGGTTTTCCGCAGCAGGCAGGATCGACCTTGAATTTTGCGGCAAGCCGGATCACGAACCTGAGCGATAACGGCGTAAACGGTGGGATTTTAAGATGACGAAGGCGTATAACCGCTTCTCTCGGGCGATCATGTTGGCGACAACGGCACTGGCCGCACCGGTAGCCATGGCGCAAAGCGCGCCGCAGGCAGAGGCAAAAGGCGCAGCAGATGCCCCGGCAGCCGAGTCCGATGTCATTATCGTCACCGCCCAGAAGCGCAGCGAAAATCTGCAGAACGTGCCGATTTCAATCCAGGCACTTGGCACGCAGAAGCTCGAGCAGCTCAATATCGCGAGTTTCGACGATTACGCCAAGGTGCTTCCCAGCGTCAGTTTCCAGTCGTTCGGTCCGGGCCAGGCGCAGCTTTCGTTCCGCGGGATTACCAGCGGCGGCGACGGTCTGCATGGCGGCTCGCAGCCCACTGCGGCGCTTTATCTCGATGAAGTGCCTGTCACCACGATCGCTGGTGCGGTCGATCTTCATGTTTACGATATTGCGCGGGTCGAGGCTCTGTCGGGTCCGCAAGGCACGCTGTTTGGCTCGAGCTCGCTCGCCGGCACGCTGCGGATCATTCCCAACAAGCCGGACAGCAAGGGCTTTTCGGGCCGCATCGACGTTTCGGGCAACAAGGTGGGCAAGGGCTCCGGCGGCGGCAGTCTGGAAGGCTTCGTCAACCTCCCGCTGAGCGACCGCGCGGCGCTGCGCCTGATGGCCTTCTACCAGCGCGACGGCGGCTACATCGACAGCGTTCCGGGCACGCGAACCTTCACGCTGGGCGACAACGATCCCACCACCAACGTGACGGTCAACAACGCCAAGTTCGTCAAGGACAACGTCAACACCACCGACACGGTCGGAGGACGCGCCGCGCTCAAGGTTGACCTCGACGACAACTGGACCATCCAGCCCTCGGTGGTCTACCAGTCGCAGAAGACGCACGGTTCGTTCCTGTTCGATCCGCGCTTCGGCGATCTCAAGGTTACCGACTTTGGCCCCTCGCTCAATCGCGATGCCTGGGCGCTCGCCACACTCACCATCCAGGGCAAACTCGGCAACTGGGACCTGACCTATGCGGGCGGCTATTTCGATCGCCGGGTTGAGAACAAGGGCGATTATTCGGAATACTCGGTCGCGTATGACAGCCTGCAAGGCAGCTACTACACCTATTTCCCTACGGCGAGCGGCGGTTTTCTTGATCCGACGCAGCAAGTCCACAACCACGACG
>JBJXEK010000160.1:0-3224 GCA_046155055.1 Novosphingobium sp.
GGATCACGCGGCAGAGCCTGCTCGATCTGCTGCCCGGCGGCGGCGCGCGCTTTGCGATCGATTCCGCGCTGTGGGATCTGGAAGCCAAGCGTGACGGCATCAATCCCTTCACCGCCGCAGGGCTCAAGGCCAACCCGGTCGACGTCGATTTCACAATCGGCATCCGTCCGCCGGCCGACTATGAAACAGCGGCGCGCAAGTTCGCGGAATACTCGGTGCTCAAGGTCAAAGTCGATGCCGGCGACCCGCTGACCTGCATCGCCAATGTCCGCAAGGGCGCGCCCAAGGCGAAAATGATCGTCGATCCGAACCAGTCGTGGACTGTCGAGATGGTAAAGGCGCTGAGCCCCCAGCTCAAGGAACTGGGCGTCGCCTTGCTCGAACAGCCGATCAAGCTTGGCGACGAGCCGGGCCTCGATGGCTATATCCCGCCGATACCTCTCTGCGCGGATGAGCTCATCGATTCGGTAGAGGACCTCGAAAAGGCGCGCGGCCGGTTTCAGCTGATCAACATCAAGCTCGATAAATGTGGCGGGCTGACCGCAGGCCTCACGCTGGCGGATGTGGCGCAGGCGCAAGGCTTTGGCCTGATGATCGGGTGCATGGCAGGCTCGTCGCTCTGCATGGCTCCGGGCATGGTCCTGGCCCAGCGCTGCGCTTTCGTTGATCTTGATGGGCCGCTGCTGCAGGCAGAAGATCATCCGCACGGCTTTACCTATGTCAACGGCGTGGTCGCAGAGCCGCACAAGCCGGAACTGTGGGGATAGGCTCAGCGGAAGGCCGCGGCAGCAGCAGCGCGGGGAGCGTGCTCTGGCCGATCCGCGCTCCGTCGCGCAGCGCCACCTACTACGACTATTCGCTGTGCAGCCGGCATGCCGGGTGCGGGCCGGGCCAGACGCCATGCGGCGGGCTCCGACGATTGGGGACTTTCAGGGGCGCAGCCGGTAGGCCCACACGGTTGCCGGCGGCAGGTTGCGCCAGATCCGCCCGATCCGCGTGGTAGCGACCCCGGCAGGCGGCGGCACCGGCTCGCGCGGTCCATAGGTGAATTGTACGAAGGGTGCGCCCGCCGAGGCTTTGGCCAGGAGACCCCGAATGAGGCCGGCAGACTTTTCCCGCGGGAAGTTCAGCAGCGGCAAGCCGGAAAGGACCGCATCGAACGACCCCAGTGTATCGATTGCCTGTTGAGAAAAGGCATCGACCTCAAGCACCTCGACCTCGGGAAAGCGGCGGCGCAGCCGGGCTGCAAAGACCGGATCAAACTCCACGACGGTCAGGTGTTCGGGGGAAACACCTGAACGCAGCAGCACCCTTGTAAACGATCCCGTCCCTGCGCCCAGTTCGAGAACCCGCCCGGCCAGCGCCGGGCCTGCCGCCTTGACCATCAGGCGTGCCAGCCTGTCGCTGGACGGAGCAATCGCCCCGACGGTGCGCGGGCGGGCCAGAAACCGGCCGATAAAGGGAAGCGCGGAGATAAGGGCTGGAATGGCCAGAGTTCCTTGTAAGCGCAGGGATAGTAGTGCCGGGTACGGTGCCGACAAGCATTGCCTGCCTGCTGGCACTGCGTTGGCAATCAGTGGTTGGTGACTATGACCGTAACACGTCCCAAGAAGCTTCGCTGCCTTTTGTTCGAGAAACGGCCGCGACGATGCCTCTGCCGCCGCTTCCCCCCCATTGCCGATTTTGCGCGCTACTATGCCGAGCGGACGGCCGATGCAGAGGCCGCAGGTGAAAGCACGCTCGCAGCGGCGACCCCGGGTGACACGGGGCGGATCGCGGCGGACCGGTAGAACACCAGAGGCGAGGGCTGGGGCATGAACAGGGTTTGTCTCGCGCTGTTCATGCCGGGCACAGCAGCCGTGGACTCGCTCGGCCTCGCCCCGCTGGAAACGCGCCCCTAACAAAGCTTGCTGTGCCGCGTGCTGTTCTGGCGCCGCAGCCTCGAAAGCGCGATGATCGCCCACGCTACGGCCCATTGTCTGGCGGTGCTGCTGTCGAGCTCAGGGCAGTTTCATTGCTTGCTGATGTCGTTGATTTCGGCAGACGTTCCGGTCACCGTGAACTTGAACGCCACCTTATCGCCGACGGCGATACCGTTCAGCTGACGTGCCGACGCGCCGAAGGACATTTTCATCGCTGGCCACTGCAGTTCTGCCACCGGGCCGTGATCGAGCGTGATCTTGCCGGCGGCCGTATCGATGGCAGTGACAACGCCGGTCGCTTGCCCGGCCTTTGCTTGCGCTGGCATCGACACGCCGGGCATGGGCTTGGGGCTCGTTTCGGCAGGCTTGCTGCAGGCAACCAGCGAAGCTGCAAGCAGGGTGATGGCCACGGTCGCATCAGTTCTGGTCATTCTGGTTCTCCTTTGGGGAGTTGAACGGAAAGGCGGTGTTTGGGACGGCGCATCAGAAGATAGGCAGCCGGAAGGATGAGCATCGAGAGCAGCGGCGCGGTGATCATCCCGCCAACCATCGGGGCAGCGATCCGGCTCATCACCTCGGACCCGGTGCCGGTTCCGATGAGGATCGGAATCAGGCCCGCAAGGATCACTGCGACGGTCATGGCCTTGGGCCTGACACGCAGCAGCGCGCCTTCGCGAACCGCATCAGCCACTTCGGTCCAATTGGGATCCGGTGGCCGGTCAGCCAGCGCGTGTTTCAGATAGATCAGCATCACGACGCCGAACTCGGCGGATACCCCGGCCAGCGCGATGAACCCAACGCCGGATGCCACCGATTGGTTGTAGCCCAGCAGATAGAGCATCCAGACGCCGCCCGTCAGCGCGAACGGCAGCGTCGCCATGATGAGCGCGGCTTCATCCCAGCGGCGGAACGTCGCGTATAGCAGCGCAAAAATGATCAGCAGCGTTGCGGGGATCACGATCTTCAGCCGTTCGGTCGCGCGCTGGAGAAACACGAACTGGCCGGTGTAGGCAATGCTGATGCCCGGCGGCAGCTTTACCTGCTCGGCAACGGCGTGTTGCAGGTCGCGCACAATGTCTGTCAGCGCTCGCCCTCTTGCATCCACGTAAACCCAGGTGGCTGGGCGGCCATTCTCGCTTCGCAGCATCGGCGGGCCGTTCGAAATGCGGACATCCGCGACCGTGCCCAGCGTGATCTGCTGGCTTGAGGGCGTCAGAACCGGCAGGTTCGCGATCTTGTCGGCGCTGTCGCGCAACTCGCGCGGATAGCGCACGCTGATCGGATAGCGCGCCAGTCCTTCAA
>JBJXEK010000161.1:0-3707 GCA_046155055.1 Novosphingobium sp.
CAGGACCGACGAGGAGAAGTCCAGCGTATCGGTGACTGTTTTCAGCGCCACATAGAGCCCGCTGTACCGTGACATCTCCCAGCCCAGCAGACCGAACGCGATGATCTCTGCCGCGTCGGCGGGATAAAGGATCGGAATAATCGCCGCAATCAGGGCATGTTCGGAACCTTGCGCGCTGGCCGAGGATTTGCCTCCGTGATCATCGGCCGCGACCACCAGCACGCCGCCGCTCGGGGACGATCCCTCGAGATTGCCGAGTTTCAGCGCCTCCATGCCGCGGTCCGCGCCGACATGCTTGCCAGACCATAAGCCGAAGACGCCCTCGAACTCGGACTTGCCCATCCAGTCGAGTTCCTGGGTGCCACGCACGGCCGTGGCCGCGAGTTCCTCGTTGAGCCCTGGGAGAAAGGTGATGTGGCTTTGATCGAGCAGCTTTTTAGCCGCCCACAGCGCCGCGTCGTAGCTCCCGATCGGCGACCCGCGATAGCCCGAACTGAAGCCTGCCGTCCGCTTGCCGCGCGCCGCATCGCGGCGGGCCTGATCGAGCGGCAGGCGGGTCAGTGCCTGGATCGCCGACATGAAGACCCGCCCGTGATCTTGCGTGTATTTATCGTCAAGCGTCACAACGGATTTGGTCATCGATGATCCAGACAAAGCGTGGCCTGCACGCACGCCAATCTTTTACAGAAGACCGGCCCGGCAAGGAGAGGCCCATTCTTGTCTGGGCCTGCACTCGGATGCGCTGCCGCTACGGCAGCAGGCGCCCGCCGTCGACCACCAGCACCTGGCCGGTCATGTAAGCTGACAGGTCCGAGGCGAGGAACAATGCCGGTCCGGCCATGTCATCGGGCGTGCCGATGCGCCGCATTGGGATCTTCCTCAGCTGTGCCTCAAGGCGTTCCGGCACGTCGGTGGTGATCCGGGTCAGCTTGGTTTCCACCAGACCGGGCGCGATGCCATTGATGCGAATGCCCAGCCGCGCCCATGTCTCGCCCAGCGTGCGCACCAGCATGTGCGTGCCGGCTTTCGATGACGCATAGGCGGGATTCCCGATCGAGCTGTGCAGGCCCGCAATCGAGCCGAATATCACCGCGACCCCTTTCGAGGCTGCCAGCAGTGCTTCCACTTTCATGCAGCAGGCCATGACGCTGTTGAGATTGACATCGACCACCTTGCGGAAGGTCTCCATCTCGAACTCCTTGCGGGAATAGGCCACCGTGCCCTGGCAGGTCACCAGCACATCAAGCGCATCGAACGGCAGCTCCGCCTGCGCCACCGCGTCGAAGTCGGAAACGTCCACCTGCGCATAGCCGAGGCCGGTCAGGTCCGATCCATTCACAGCATCATAGGCCTCGCGCGGCCGGGTTCCCCACACGCAAACTGTGGCACCATGTGCGCGAAAGGCCTGAGCTACCCCATTGCCGATACCGCTTGACCCGCCAACGACGAGCACCGTCTTTCCGCTGAAATCCAGTTCACCCATGCCTCTCTCCCCGGGGCCGATCGAGCCGCGTCCGTCAGTTAGTCGGTTACATCCTCAGCCCGCAGTCCTGATCGGGCCAACACGTTACTAGCTCCCGACGTCTTCGGGGCGGCCGGCCAGCATGCGCTTGACCACGTAGCCGAGTACCAGTTCGTCAAGCTGGTTGTAGACCTTCACGTCCGAGGTCACGATCGCGCGATTGCCGCGCGATGTTGGCTTGACCTCCAGGGTTTCGACGGTCGCCCAGATGCTATCGCCCACGCGCACTGGTCCGTGCGCCTTGGTGGCGATCTCGAGCAAGGCCAGCCCGGTTGCCTGGATGATCGTCTGGAACAGCATTCCCTCGATCAGGCACTGGGTCAGCGCGGCAGGCACCAGCCGCCCCGGTATAGCCGCATGGGGATATTCGGCATCAATGAAGATGGCCTCCAGCATCCCGGTCACCGAAATGAAATTGACCAGATCGGTCTCAGTCACCGTACGGCGCAAGGTTCGGCCAATCGGGCCGATCTTCAATTCCTGCCAATAAAATCCGCGCGCCATCAGGGGAACGGTTTCGCTGCTCATACTGGGTCTCCCACATCGGCAAGGCTCTGGCGGATGAAGTCTGCGCTTGACGGGACGGAGGCGGCGAGCCGGGCCGTACCCAGCCGGCTAGCCCAGTGGCTTTCCGATCCGAAGGCCAGCTGCCATTGCTTCAAGCGACGGGTCAGCAGTTGCAAGTCGTATTCCTCGGTCACGCCGATTGCCCCGTGCACGGCATGCGCAATCGCGACTACAATATGCGAGGCCTCGCTTGCCCGGGCCTTGGCCATAGCCACGCGTATCGGATCGAAATGCGCTCCGGACATGCCGATCCGCGCGGCCACCTGCGCAGAAACCGCCTGCTCCGCCATGACCGCCAGCTGCTGCTGGATCGCCTGGAACTTGCCGAGCGGGCGCCCGAACTGCACCCGCTCGTTGGCATAGCGCACCGACATGTCGAGCAGGCGAACCATCGCGCCCGCCATCTTTGCGGCAACCAACCCGGCGGCAAAAACGGAAAGATCGACCGATCCGGCCGCGATCGACAGGACTTCGGGCGCATCTGCAGCGACCATGCCCCCGCCCGCGCCAAACGGGTCGGTGCCGACATCATCCAGCGCGACGAGCACGATCATGTCACCCTTCTGCACCAGCGCATGCGTTGCTGCTGCGGCGAGCGGGATGACAGCAGACGGCGGAGCCAGTACCACCACGGCATCGCCGGGCAGCGCCACGCCGCTTGCCGCCAGCAGCGCCCGCGCGACCATTGTCTCGGCAAAGGGGACCGGCAGGGCCTGCTCGCCGGTTGCCGCCACCAGTGGAAACACGTCTTGCAGCGCCAAACCGGCCCCACCCATCTCTGCGGGCACCAGCGCATCCAAAAAGCCGGAGGCGATGATATCCTGCCACATCGGCGGAACGCCGCGCATCCGCTCTGCCGCGCGCACCGTCTCGGCGGGCGCGATATCGGCGAGCAACCGGCGGAACGGTTCGGTCAGGAGAGCATCCAGTTCACTCATCGCAGACCAAGCCCCCGGGCAATCATGCCGCGCAGTATTTCCCGTGTGCCGCCGCGCAGCGAGAACACGTGATTGAGTTGCAGGAGGAACGCCAAAGTGCGCATGAGTTCGTCGCTTGGCGGTCTGTCCGGCCGCTTGCCCACGGCATCGACAATGCTTGCCGGAATGGCCTGTTCGAGTTCCGTGCCGAGATCCTTGATCAGCGCGGCTTCGGTCAGCGGCGACTGGCCGGCAGACAGCTTGCCTGTAATCGCGACCGACATTGCCCGCAGCGGTGCGAGGCGGGCGAGCAGCCGCCCCAGCAGCTCGACATCGCCCTCGTCGGCGTCCTCGCCCAGCGACGCGGCCCAGAGGTCGAGCAGCACAAGGCTCGAATAGATGCGTTCGGGGCCGCTCCGCTCGAAGGCGAGCTCGGCATTCACTTGCACCCAGCCGTTACCCTCTTTGCCGACCAGCGCATCGGCCGAAAGCGCGACATTGTCGAAATGCACTTCGCTGAAGTCGCTTTCGCCCGTTCCGAGCTTGATCGGCTTGATCGTCACACCGGGAAGGGAGAGGTCGATCAGGAACTGCGACAGACCTTTCTGCCGGTCATCGGGGGTTCCAGACGTACGCACCAGCGCGATCATATAGTCGGACTCGTGGGCGTAAGTCGTCCAGACCTTCGATCCGTTGAGACG
>JBJXEK010000162.1:0-7206 GCA_046155055.1 Novosphingobium sp.
CCCCGTATTGGTCGATAAGGTCCACCGCCTCGGCGGCTTTCCAAACCTCCATGAGCACGGTGCGCGAGCCGACCGCGAACGGCTTCTCCAGCCCGCCGCTGAAGCCGCTGATGTGAGTGACCGGCGAAGGCATCAGCGTGACGTCGCCCGGGATGCCCGAATTGCGAAAGCTCGATTGCGCCACACGGTCCAAGGTATTGTGCGAATGGAGCACGCCCTTGGGCCGCCCGGTCGTGCCCGAGGTGTAGAGGATCAGCTTCAGCGAATTGGGATCGACTTTGGGCAGCGGCGTGGTGAGGCCGCCGCCATGCGCGATCAGATCGGCAAGGTCGGGTGCGCGCTCCACCGGGCGGACGTAGATCACGTGGTCAAGCTCGGGCAGATGCGGCCGCACCCGGTCGACCATCTCCGCGAAGTTGTAGTTGCGGAACGTTTCGGCCACGAACCATGCGCGGCTGTGGCTGTCGCTCAGCATCTGGATCACTTCGGCATCGCGGTAGATCGGCACGATCGGATTGATCACGAAGCCGCCCAGATTGGCCGCGAGATTGATCACCGCCGCCTCGACCCAGTTGGGCACCTGGAAGCTGAACACATCGCCTTGCTTGAGCCCGAGATCGAGCAGCGCGCGGGTGAGGGCCTCCCCATCGGCGAGCAGGCTGGCGTACGTCGGCTGGGCGGGATCGTTCAGGAACACCACCCGGTCCGGCTCAGTCTCCGCCCAGCGGCGCGCATAGTCGCCGATGGTCATGTTGGCCCAGCTGCCGTCATGGGCATAGGCGGCCAAATGCGAAGGGACTGGGTGTGATGGGATGATAGACATGCTCTGGTTCCGCTCGTGGACCATCTCGCGCGGTCCGTTTTTGACCCATAGCACGTCGTCGGCGTGAGAAAACCGGACCGGCACCGGTCCCCGCAAATGTGCTAGGATGCGAACGCCAAACCCGCCGGGCTGCAGCTTGCGGAGCAGTCGGGGAACTGCGGCACTGCAGCCCTTCCTGGGTGAGAGCCGATGTCACGGGTGAGAGCCTATATCGCGGCAGTCTCATGGCCGAATGCGCCGCTGCCCAGTTGCTGGCGCTGCTTAATCCCGATCGCACGCGGTTCGTCCCGAGCGCCGCGCAAGCGCCGGTTGCACCGGAGCGCAATTCCTGAAATCAGGGATGTGCTGGCGAAGGGAGAGGACAAAGACCCCATGATCGAATTGCTCACTGCGCCCACGCCCAATGGCTGGAAGATCTCGATCATGCTCGAGGAATGCGGTCTGCCGTATAGCGTCCAGTGGATCAATCTGGGCAAGGGCGAGCAGTTCGCGCCGGACTTCCTTGCCGTGAGCCCCAACAACCGCATCCCGGCCATTGTGGACCATGCGCCCATGGGCGGCGGCGAGCCGGTTTCCGTTTTCGAGACGGGTGCGATCCTGCTCTATCTGGCGGAAAAGACCGGGCAGTTTCTCCCCGCCGATCTGCGGGGCCGCAAGCAGGTGATGGAATGGTTGTTCTGGCAAGTGGGCGGACTTGGACCGATGCTCGGCCAGCATGGTCATTTCAAACTCTACGCGCCAGAGCGGATCGCCTATGCCACCGACCGCTATCGCGCCGAGGCGCTGAGGCTTTACGGCGTGCTCGACCGGCAACTGGCCAGCACGCCGTTTGTGGCGGGGGAGAGCTACTCGATTGCGGATATGGCCTGCTGGCCGTGGGTGCGGACATGGAAGGCGCAGGACATTCCGCTGAGCGACTTTCTCGCCGTGCGCGCCTGGTATGACCGGCTCAAGCAGCGGCCCGCACTGCGACGGGGCGTCGAACTTGGCAGCGACCGGATCAACACGCGGCCGCAGGACAGCGCGGAGACGCGCCGAATCCTGTTCGGCATCAAGGAGCAGGAACCGTGAGCAAAGCCGCCGAATTCTTCTTCGATCTCTCCTCGCCGTGGACGCGGATTGCCTTCGCAAACTTTCGGGCAGCGGTTGAGGGCAAGGACATCGCCGTCACGTGGAGGCCATTTCTGGTCGGCGGCGTGTTCAATGCGGTGAACGAGAGCGTCTACGAGAGCCGCAAGAACCCTGACAATCCCAAGTTCCGCCTCAGTTTTGTGTGGCTGAAGGAATGGGCCGAACTTGCCGGGGTCGCAATGAACTTTCCCTCAGCCCATCATCCGGTCAAGTCGGTGAATGCCATGCGCTTTTGCTGCGCGCTGGAGCAGGATCAGGCTGCGCTGGTCCGTTTCAGCGAAGCGGCGTTCGATGCCTATTTCGGTGACGCGCGCAATATCGACGATCCTGATGTGCTGGAAGACATCGCCACGGCTTGCGGGCTCGATGGGCCTGCGGTGCGCACGGCAGCATCGCAAGAGGATTGCAAACAACGCCTGCGCCACAACACGCAGGACGCAATCGATCGCGGCGCGTTCGGCTCACCCACCATCTTCATCGACCGCGCGTTCATGTACTTCGGCAACGATCAGCTGCCACTGGTTCTGCAGCGCCTGGGGCTCTAGCCTCTGCGATTTGCAGGGCTAGGCTGCCCCCTCTCCAAGCTTTCCGTCTTAGTGCTTGATTGCCTGCGTGTAGAACGGATTGTCACTTGCGTAGAAGTTGCAATGGAACCCGCTCGGTACACGGAAGGGGATGATCACCCGAGCGATGGGGCCGGCCGCAATATCCTTCGCGACAAAGATCGCCAGTTCGCTCGTGGCGCTGTTCGCCGGGTGGACTAGGGTCATGGCATAGCCGTCGGCCTCTTCGGTGCTGCCGAGGCGCGGGGCGAAGACAAGCTCGCCTGCTGCCGCGCCTGCGCCGAAGTGCCAAATGTCTTCCTCGCCGGTCTGGGTATCGAAGCGCAGCACCGCATCCATGCCCTCGATCCGCCCGTCGCGCGATTTTAGATTGATGTTGGCGAAGCTTTGGCGGGATTTGCGGGTCATCAGCCGGTCGTCGGGGCGGGGGAACTGGATGTCACGGTCGTTGAGCGTCTCTTCCTTGATCCAGCCGGTATTGGCCTTGGGGTCGATGGTCCAGCGGCGCAAGTTTTGCGGCGTTTCAGCATGGGTCCTGCGCTTGCCGGTCTCGTCGGGGAAAAGCGCGGTCCCATTGGCGGCGGCGACATCGGCAAGGATCTTGCCGTCCTCCTCCCACACGTTGAGCTCGTGGAACATGTGGCGCGGCTCGTACTCGAACCACTGCACATCGGCCGCCGTACCCTCACGCGGCATGATCGCGAGCTTGGTCGGGCGGTTGTTGACCCATGCGGTCATCGGCCCGCCCGCAGCAAAGCGCTTCAGATCGGTATCGATCGGGATGAACGGGAAGATTACCCAGTTCTCGGTCAGCAGGAAGGTATGCATCATGCTGAAATGCGGCATCGGGATGATCTCGGTCTTGCGGATTGTCCCGTCCTGCCGGACGATATCATAGCGCATCTCGGCCGCGCCCATCATGCCGTGGATGGCAGCACCTGTGTTGAACATCTCGCCCGTGACATAGTCGATCTTGGGATGCGCCGAGAACGAGGAGGTAACGAGTCCGCCATATTGCTGCTCGCCCAGCGTCTCGAGGCTGCGCGGATCGAGCGCAACCGGCGGCGCGCCTTCCATCAGCGCGAGCAGCTGCCCGCCGTGCAGGATGATGTTGGTGTTGCCGGTGTTGTAGCGCTTACCCTGCACGCTGGGGTCTGAAGTCATTGGATTGCCGAAGATGCCGAAAAGTCGCTTGCCCGCCGCCTTTTCGAGGAGGAACTTCTCGGTCTTCACCCAGCGGTTGCGCACCGAGACACGGCCTTCGGCGATCTCGAACGCGAAGACCATGCCGTCGCCATCGAACCAGTGATAATCGCCCTCACGCGGCGGGTGGAGCGGATCGGGGCCGTTACGATAGAAGATGCCGGCAAGGTCTTCGGGGATCTTGCCCTCGATGATCAGATCGGGCGCATCGGCCTCGAAACCCATCGGTGCGTGATGGCCTTGGAGATAGGGGTGATCGAAGAACGGTTCGGCCATAGTCGGAAGGTCCTGTCAGGCGCAATGCGGCGCATCTACAGTCTTGTGGGAGGGATCGCCTGCGCCTTCACCTGCCAAAATGGGGAGTGCGCCCTTTGCCGCTCGCTAAAATGCCGTTTGCGGCTCGCCAAAATGACAGTCGTGTTGGCGGCACTGGGGTCTAGGGTCTAGTCTGCTGCGAAGCGCCGAAGAATGGCGCACGCCAACCCTTCGAGGAGCCTTCACGTGACCGAAAACCGCCGTTTCCTGCTGGTCCGCCGCCCCAATGGCGTGCCCGTGGCCGAAGATTTCAGCCTGGTGTCGGAGCCGCTGCCCGAGCTTGCCGAAGGCCAGTTCCTGATCCGCAATCACTATGCCTCGCTTGATCCGGCGATGCGCGGCTGGATGGACGATGCCGAGAGCTACATGCCGCCGATCCCGCTGGGCGCGGCAGTGCGCGCCTCCACGGTGGGCGAAGTGGCCGCGAGCAAGGCCGACGGCTTTCCGGTGGGGCAGTGGGTTTCCGGCCTCAATGCCATCGAGGAATATTCGGTATCCATGGCCGGCGGCTTCAGTGCGCCGATCGATCCCACGATCGTGCCTTCTCCCACCAACTTCCTCTCGGTGCTCGGCGCGGTGGGGATGACCGCCTATTTCGGCTACATTGAGGTGTGCAAGCCCGAGCCCGGTGATGTCGTGCTGGTGACGGGCGCAGCTGGTGCAGTCGGCTCGCTTGTTGGCCAGATCGCGAAGCTCAAGGGTGCGAGCAAGGTGATTGGCATCGCCGGCGGGCCAGAGAAGTGCGCGCGGCTGGTCGAGCGCTACGGCTTCGATGTCGCCATCGACTATCGCGGCAAAAGCGTCGATCAGCTTACCGCCGAGCTTGCGGCTGCTGCGCCGAACGGGGTCAACGTGATCTTCGAAAACGTCGGCGGCGATATCCTCGATGCGGGGCTCAACAACCTCGCCATGCGTGCACGCATCGGCCTTTGCGGCCTGATCAGCGAGTACAACAACGCTGGCGAGAAGACTGGCGCGCGCAATGTGTGGCAGCTCATCGTAAAGCGCGCCTCGATCACCGGGCTGCTGGTGGCGGATTATGTGCCGCGCTTCGGCGAAGGCATCGCCGCGATGGCGGGCTGGGCGAGTGAGGGCAAGCTGGTGTTCGACGAGCATGTCGACGAAGGCATCGATCAGGCCCTGCCCGCGTTTCTGCGCCTGTTCAGCGGCGCGAACGATGGCAAGATGATCCTGAAGATCAGCTGATTATGGCCACGCGCAGCCTCCTCGTCCTCAGCGGCGGGCATCCCTACGAGGAAGCGCCGTTCGCTGCGTTTCTGGCTTCGCTGGGGGCCGAAACGGGTGGGTGGGAAGTGACGCATCTGATCCATCCTGAGGCCGAGGAGCGCGTGGCCGCAGGTGCAGCAGATGCGGCCGATGCTCTGCTGTTCTACGACATGCCGGGCTACACCTTTGCTGACGGGACGGTCATGACCCGCGCTCCGTCGGAGGCTTTCAAGGCGGCCTTGGAGCGGCGTTTTGCCAGCGGGCGCGGGGCGGTGATGATGCACCACGCGATCGCGGGCTGGGCGGAATGGCCGCAATGGAGCGAATGGCTCGGCGGGCGGTTTCTCTATCAACCGGGCACGGTGCGCGGGGAAGCAAAGCTCGATTCGGGTTATCGCCACGATGTGGACTACACGGCGCAGCGGGTGGCGGAGCATCCGGTGCTGGAAGGCGTACCCGCTAGCTTCCCGGTGAACGATGAGCTTTATCTTGGCGAAGTGTTCGAGGCTGACGTGACTCCGCTGATCCGCTCCAGCCATGCCTTCATTGCCGAAAACTTCTATTCCGCCGCGCATGCCGTGGCCGGGCGGATGTTCGACAATGCGGACTGGCCGCACCCGCCGGGCAGCAATCTGATCGCTTGGACTAAGGCGGTCGGTCCGGCTTCCATCGTCTATTGCCAGTTCGGCGATGGCCCCCACACTTATGAAAACCCCGCTGTCCGCCGCGTGATTGCCAATGCGCTCGATTGGACGGCGCAAGCCCGGAGCATCCCATGAACCCTCAGGAAATCGTTGAAGCCTTCATCGCGGCATGGAACCGCGGCGATGCCCCCGCCGCCTTCGGCATGATGGCCGAGGATGTGGTGTGGCACAACATCCCGATGGAACCTGCCGTGGGCATCGCCGGGTGCCAGACGCTCATGGCCGGGTTCCCGCCGATCGAGGGCACCGAGTGGATCACGCACAATATCGCTGCGAACGGCAACGTCGTGCTCACCGAGCGCACCGACAAGTTCCTCATCGGCGGCCGCTGGCGCGCGATCCGCGTCTCGGGCACGTTCGAGATCAACGCCGAGGGCAAAATTGCGCAGTGGCGGGATTATTTCGACATGCTCGAATTTCAGCGCGAGTTTGCCTGAATGACGATTGCGCGCGGGCGCGATCTTGCGGGACGCACAGCGGTGGTGACCGGCGCGGCCTCGGGCATGGGCGCGGCGGCGACGGCGCGGCTTATGGCAGAGGGCGCCCTGGTGCTGGCGGTGGACCGCGTGGGCGAGGGGCTTGTAGGCACGCACACGCTGCTGGCGGACCTTGCCGACCCTGAGTCCTTCGCTGCCATTGCCGGGGCGGCGGAAAGCCTGCTTGGCGGTTGCGATATCCTGATCAACAACGCAGGTGTCTGCCCGGCGGGCCCCTTTGCCGAGATGACTGACGCGGATTGGAACAGTGCGCTTTCGATCAACGTCACCGCAGCGATGAAGCTAACCCGCGCGCTGCGGCCGATGCTGGCGCGTTCTGGTGCGGGACGCGTGGTCAATGTCGGCTCGATCATGTCGCGCTATGGCGATGCCGGGCTGGTGGCTTACGCCACTTCCAAACATGCGATCCTCGGCCTGACCCGCGCCCTCGCGATGGAGCTCGGGCCGCAGGGCATCACAGTCAACTGCGTCCAGCCCGGTGCAATCGCTACGGGCATGACCAAGGCACTGTTCGACGGAAACACTGGCGCACGCGGCTATTATGCCGGCCGGTCGGCGCTCGGGCGCATCGGTGAGGCTGAGGACGTCGCCGACGTGATGGTGTTCCTTGCCACAGACGATGCGCGCTTCATCACCGGCCAGGGCATCATGGTCGATGGCGGGGTGATGGTGCATAGTTGAAGGTTATTCGGCACCGGCCCGCTCCCCCGCCCGGCCACCCATTCAGGGTACGCTCGTGGGTG
>JBJXEK010000163.1:0-9819 GCA_046155055.1 Novosphingobium sp.
GCGATACCAGCGCCCTGCCACGGGGGCATCGAACGGGGCGGGGTAGCCGGTCTTGTTGGTCTGCGGGGTGGCTTCAAGATCGAGTTTGGGCATCGCGGGCGCTTTCTTCCTGAACGCGGCTGGTTTAACGCCGGAGCATGGCACTTTCCAATGATGTTGTAGAGCGCGCATCGCGGCTGATCGAAGCCCCGAGCGTGACCCCCGCCACGGGCGCGGTGTTCGATGTGTTTGAGGCGATGCTCGCGCCGCTGGGGTTTGCGGTGCACCGGTTTCTGGCCGGAGAGCCGCCCGAAGGCCCGGTCGAAAACCTCTTCGCGATCCGCCACGGGCCGCAGGGCTCGCGCCACTTCGCGTTTGCCGGGCATCTCGATGTCGTGCCCCCGGGAGAAGGCTGGAGCAGCGCGCCGTTTGCCGCCGAGCAGAAGGGCGACCTGCTTTATGGGCGCGGTGCGGTCGACATGAAAGGCTCGATCGCGGCGATGGTCTGTGCTGTGGAAGCCATCCCTGCCGAGGCCGGCACCGTGAGCTTCATTATCACTGGCGACGAGGAAGGCCCCGCCAAATACGGCACCGTCCCGCTGATCGAGCATATCCGCGCGGTGAACGCAGTGCCCGATTTTTGCCTCGTGGGCGAACCGACCTCGGTCCACCGGCTGGGCGATATGGTCAAGATCGGGCGGCGCGGCTCGGTCAATGTATGGCTCACCGCGAAGGGCGCGCAGGGGCATGTCGCCTATCCGCATCTGGCGGACAATCCGATCCCCCGGCTGGTCGCGCTGCTCGCAGAGCTCAACGCGATCGTACTCGATGAGGGGAGCGACTGGTTTCAGGCCTCGAACCTCGAAGTTACCGATTTGGCCGTCGGCAATCCCGCGACCAACGTGATCCCCGCCGAAGCACGCGCGCGGCTTTCGATCCGCTACAACGATCACCACACCGGGCGGGCGCTGGTGGACCGGGTAACGGAGATCGCCGCCAAGCATCGCACAGATGTGCGCGCAACGCTGCACGGTGAAGCGTTCATCACACTGCCCGGCGAACAGTCCGCGCTTGTTTCCGCAGCGGTCGAAGCGGAAACCGGGCTGGTGCCGGAGCTTTCGACCACCGGCGGCACCTCCGACGCGCGGTTCCTCCGCGCGCTATGCCCGGTGATCGAATTCGGCCTGACCAACGCGACCATGCACAAGACCGACGAGGCGGTGGCAGTGGAGGATCTCCGGGTACTGACCCGGATCTACCGGCGGATCGCCCTCAGCGCGCTTTCCTGAGCACGATATAGACCGCCCCGTCGCCGCCGTGGCGCGGCTGCGCAGCGCGGACGGCGGCGATGCGGCCCGCGTGGGGGCTTGCGGCCAGCCAGTCGAGCAGTTTGGCGCGGATCGCACCGCGCCGCTCGCCCCTTTGGTCGTTCTCGGCCACTGGGCGGTGCTTGCCCGCGATCAACAGAATGACCCGCGCGCCAATCGCCAAGGCCTGCGCGATGCCGTCGTTGAGCCTGTCGTGCGCCATGCCCAAGGTCATGCCGTGGAGGTCGATCGTCACGTCAGGGTCGATCGCGCCGCGCGTCAGCTTGCGGTCCCACGTGGAATCGAGGCCGTTGCTGGTCAGGGGGCGCACAGGTGCCGCCACCGGGGTGTGCACCACACGCGGCGGGGGGACGCGGCCCTTGATGCGTTTTGGCGGCTGTGGTGGTGGCAGAATTGCCTCGGGCGGTGCCATCGCAACCGGTGCAGCGACGGGTTTGGGATGCAGCGGGGTCACTGTTGCGGCCACCCGGCGCCAAAGGGCGGCCTCCTCAGGGCTCAGCCCGCGCGGCGGCGCCCTCATTGCCCGTTCAACCGGGCGAGCGTGCCCTTGGGCAGCAGGATCAGTGCCTGCCCCCGCGCGCTCATCCCGCCCGCGATGCTGCGTGCCTGCTCGCCCGCGCCCCAGAAACTGTCAAAGCGATTTGCGCCCTTGATCGCGCCGCCCGTATCCTGCGCGACCCAAAGCCCGCTCAAATCGGGTGCTCCTTCTATCTGCAGCCACACCGGCGCGCCGAGCGGCACGAAGGCGGGATCGGCGGCGAGCGTGGTGCGCGGCGCGATCGGCACGCCCAGTGCGCCCACGGTGCCCGGGCCCGTGGCTTCGCGGAAGAACACATAGCTGCGGTTCTGCCGCATGAGCGCGCGGCCATCATCGGAGTGTTCGTGGAGGTAGCGCAGGATACCCTGCATCGAGCCCGGATATTGCCCGGGTCCGGTTCCGATCAATCCGCGTGCCCGCATCACGCTGCCGATGCCGGTGTAGGTGTAGCCGTTCTGCCCGCCGTAGCCCAGCCGCGTCACCGAGCCGTCTGGCGCGCGCAGCCGGCCCGAACCCTGCACCTGCAGGAAGAACAACTCCGCCCGGTCCGCGACCCAGGCGATCTCCAGCCCTTTGCCTGCGAGCGCGCCGTTCTCGATTTCTGCCCGGTCGAAAAAGGGCACGAATCGACCGGTTTCGTCATAGCGGCCCAGCGGCTGACCGCCGCCGGGCAGCGCGGGAGCATCGCTCGGGCGGGCGCGGACGAGATCGGGCGGAAGCGCGTAGACCGGCACATCGAAGCCCGGCTGGCGGGTGCGCACGCCCGCAATCTCGGGCTCGTAGTAGCCGGTAACAAATGCTTCTCCGCGCGCGACTGTGGCTGTCTCGAAGTAATTGCCAAAGAAGTCTGCGGCCTGTTCCGGGGGCCAACCGGCGGCCGCGGCGCAAGCCGGCGCCCAGTCGTCCGGCCGGGTTAGACCCGTGGCATCGGTGCGCCGGGTCAGGCGCGGGCAACTGGTAGCAAAGGCGGTGAGCGCGGCACGTGCATTGACATCACGAAAGCCGAGACCCGCTGCGAGTGGGCCGCGATGGGTGCCGACCAGTGCGGCGTTGCTCCCCATCAAGGGAACCGGCGGCGGCGGCACTCCTTGGGGGATGAGGCTGATGCAGCCCGAAAGCAGCAGAAGCGCGAGCACTGAAAGCATGCCCGGCCAAGCGTCGCGCGCTCCGGCGCGGATGCGCACGGGATCATCCGCCCGTGCCGCCATTCGGTCAGCCTTCGTCGGTTTCGTCGACCACCCAGTCCGGATCGCGCGAGGTGAGATCGCGCGAGAAGGTCCAGACATCGCGGGTTTCGATCGCGTCGTCGAGCGAGCCGGCAATCACACCGCCACTGGCATCGCGCGTTACCGAAGCCACATCGGCGACAAAGCTGACGGTCACGCGAGCGCGGGGTGCATTGTAGCTTGCATCGACAATGCGCGCTTCTTCGATGCGAATCAGGCGTGCGGTCACGGCCTCACCGGCGGCGCTGCGAACGTCGATCGCCTCGGCGAACCCGGCTGCCACATCCCCGTCGCACAGCTGCGCCAGTTCTTCCTTGTCGCCGCGCCAGAACGCCTCGAGCACCATGGTGTAGGCACCGCGCGCGCCGGCCACGAACTGGCTGGCATCGAATCGGCGGTCTGCCGCAACAATGGCGCGAATTCCGCCTTCAGCACGCGAATCGAGATTGCTGTCGGCAGCCAACGGCAGTGCGCGCGGCGCTCCAGCGGCCTTTTCTTGCAGCTTGGGCGCAATTGCACGCGGTGCGCTGGCGGGATCGGGCTGTTCAACCCGGCGACGCAGCGGCTCCTCGTTTTCTTCGGGGCGGCGGCCGAGAACGGCATAGAGTCGCAGGCCAAGGAATGCTGCGATCATCGCGAGAATCACAATTTCAACAATCACACGCACACATCCTGATCTGACGAAGTGCCGGTCGGGCCATGCAGGCCAAGCCTTAGCTTCGGGGTTATCGTGCCTCATGTGGTTACGAAATACAAATGAACAACGCGTGGATGGCACACCGTTCATCGCCCTGTGAGGCTTTTTCGTCTGCCTCTAGGTGCAGGATTGCGGTATCGACTGGTCATGCCCGCAGCGCGGCGGGTCTTGGTTACCACGTTGCGTGTGTGATTGCCCCGTCCCGGCGCAGGTGCTAGGCGCGCCATCCATCCCCATTCCATTCGCACGAAAGCACGATCATGGCCGAAGAAGGCGATATCATCAGCTCGCTAAACCTCGATGCGCCGGAGGGTTCCGGCCCGCTGACCAATGGCGAGGACACCAGCCCGGCGATCGGCCTGATCTCCCAGTACATCAAGGATCTCTCGGTTGAGAACCCGAACGCGCCGGAGAGCTTCCAGTGGACCGACGCGCCTGAAATCTCAGTCGATTTCAACATCGGTGCGCGCCCGCTTGGGCCTGACGTGCATGAGATCGAGCTGAAGATCAACGTCGCCGCCAGAAGCCCGCAGGGCACCGCCTACGCGGTCGAACTGGCGTATTGCGCGCTGATCGGCATGCGCAACGTGACCGAGGATCAGGCGCATCCGTTCCTGTTCGCCGAGGGCCCGCGCCTGGTGTTCCCGTTCGCCCGCCGCATCATCGCCGATGCCGTGCGCGATGCCGGCTACCCGCCGCTGATTCTCGAACCGATCGATTTCAACGGCCTCTACCTCGGCCAGTTGCAGGCCCGTCAGGACGAGGAACTGGCTGCCGGTACGGTCGGGCAGGCCTGATCTGACAGGTTTTACGGCCATAACGCGATGACGCACGCGCCATGAACCTGTTAAAAGCCACGGGCACGATCGGTGGGCTCACGCTGGCCAGCCGCGTGCTCGGGCTGGTGCGCGACAGTCTGTTCGCGCGCTATGTCGGCGCCGGGTTCGCCTCGGACGCGTTCCTCGTCGCTTTCCGCCTGCCCAACATGTTCCGCGCGCTGTTCGCGGAAGGCGCGTTTGCCTCCGCGTTCATCCCGATGTTTGGCCGCAAGGTGGGCGATCCCGAAGGGCGCGGCCTGCCCGATGGGCTCGATTTTGCCGAGCGCGCGTTGGCGGTCCTGTTGCCCGTTCTGGTGGCAATGACCGTGCTGCTCGAGATCTTCGCGTGGCCGGTCACACTGCTGTTGTCCGGCCAGTTCAACGGCGTAAGTCCCTCGCAGTTCGCCTTCGCCGTCTCGCTTTCGCGCATGACGATCCCCTATCTCATGCTGATCAGTCTGGTTTCGCTGTGCGGGGGCATTCTTAATTCGCTGCACAAGTTCTGGGTCAACGCCGCCGCACCGATCCTGCTCAACGTGACGCTGATCGGCGCGCTGCTGCTGTTTCATTCGCCTGATCCGCTGATCACCGCGCGCAATCAGGCGATTGCGGTGTCGGTTTCAGGCGCGCTGCAGCTCGTCTGGTTGGTCTGGGCCTGCCGCAAGGCCGGGATCAGATTGCGGCTGCGGCTGCCGCGCCTCGATGCGGATGTAAAGCGGCTGATGGCGCTGATCTGGCCGGCTGCCGCCGGTGCAGGGGCGGTACAGATCAACCTCGTCGTCTCGACCGCGCTCGCCGCCTCACTGCTCGCGCATGGCTCGGTGACCTATATCTACATGGCCGACCGGCTGAACCAGTTGCCGCTCGGCCTCATCGGCATTGGGCTCGGCACCGTGCTGCTCCCCACGATCTCGCGCCAGCTCGGCGGCGGGGACGAGGTGGGCGCGATGGAAACGCAGAACCGCGGGCTGGAGCTGGCCTTGTTGCTTACGCTGCCTGCCACGGTCGCGCTTGTCCTGTGCGGTGAGCCAATTGCCGCCGCGCTGTTCGGCTATGGCCTATTCACACAGGCTGATACCCACGCCACCGCGCAGGCGCTCGCCGCGTTTTCGATCGGGCTGCCGAGCTATATTCTGGTGAAGGTGCTGACGCCGGGATACTACGCGCGGCAGGATACGGTGACACCGGTGCGCTATGCCACGATCTCGATGGCGGTGAACCTCGGGCTCAACCTGCTCCTGATCCTCCCGTTGCAGTATGTCGGCCCGCCGCTGGCGACCGCGATTGCCTCTACGGTCAATGTGTTGATGCTCTACCGTACGCTCGTTGCGCGCGGCCATTTCATCGTGGACGCGCGCCTGAAGCGCCGCGCGCCGCGCCTCGCGCTGGCGGCGCTGGCGATGGGCGCGGTGCTCTGGGCAGGGCAGGGGCTGCTGATGCCTTATGTGCACGGCACGTGGTTCGTTCGCTTTGCAACCCTCACCGTGCTGGTTTCAGCGGGCGGGCTCGTATATGGGCTCAGCGCCATCCTGCTCGGCGCGTTCTCGCGGGATGACCTGCAGTTTCTCCTGCGGCGCAGGCGCAAGACCCCAGAATAGCGAGTTCCTCATGCGTATCGTCTCCGGCATCCAGCCCACCGGCAACCTCCACCTTGGCAATTACCCGGGCGCGATCCGGAATTGGGTGCTGATGCAGAACGAGTGGACTGCGCAGGGGCACGATTGCCTCTATTTCCTCGCCGATCTCCATGCGATTTCGATGCCGCATGATCCTGCCGGGCTCAGGGCGGGCACGCGCGAAATGGTGGCAGCGCTCGTTGCCTGCGGGATCAACCCGGAGCGTTCGATTCTGTTCAACCAGACGCAGGTGCCCGCGCACGCCGAGTTGCAATGGCTGCTGACGGGTACGGCGCGGATGGGCTGGCTGAACCGCATGACGCAGTGGAAGGACAAGGCGGGCAAGAACCGTGAGGGCGCGAGCGTCGCGCTGTTCACCTATCCGGTGCTGCAGGCGGCGGACGTGCTGCTCTATCAGGCAACCCACGTGCCGGTGGGCGAGGATCAGAAGCAGCACCTCGAACTGGCGCGCGACATCGCGCAAAAGTTCAACAACGATTTTGCGACAGAAGATGCGCCGGTGTTCACCTTGCCCGAGCCGACCATTCCGCCCGAAGCAGCCCGGATCATGAGCCTGCGCGACGGCAGCGCCAAGATGTCAAAGTCCGATCCTTCGGACATGAGCCGCATCAACCTGACCGACGACGCTGATGCGATCATGCAGAAGGTGCGCAAGGCCAAGACCGATCCCGAGCCGCTGCCGGGCACAGCGGACGGCCTGAAGGAGCGGCCCGAGGCGGCCAATCTGGTGGGCATCTATGCTGCCATGGCGGGCGTGCGCGTCGCCGATGTGCTCGCGCGGTTCGAAGGCCAGGGCTTCGGCGCGTTCAAGCCGGCGCTGGGCGAACTGCTGGTCGAAAGCCTCGCGCCGATCACCGCGCGCTACCGCGAACTGCGCACCGATGCCGCCGCGCTCGATGCGATCCTTGCAGCGGGCGCAGTGAAGGCCCGTGCGCTGGCGGCACCGACCCTGACCCGGGCCTACGAGGCGCTGGGCCTGCTGCGGGGGTAGTTTGTTGCCGTATGTCTTACAGCCTGTAACAAATTACATCAGCCCTGTGCAAAACCCGTGAATTGTGGCGCAATCCCGGTGATTTGCCCTTGTTGTTCAACGCGCATTCAGCACCTCCCGCGCAGCAAGGCGGCATGCTACCAATGCGGTACGGTTAGCGTAACAGGGGACGCCGAGCCCGCACCAAGGAGTCGCTCACTATGACCTCGATGCCTATGCGTAACCGCTTCGCGCTTCTTGCGGCGCCTCTGTTGATGGCGCTCAGCGCCTGCGCGTCCAACTTCAATGCCAATGTCTCGCGCTTCCAGGCCGAGCTGCCGGCGCCGGCAGGTCAGACTTTCGCCATCGTTGCCGAGAATCCTCGCAACGCCGGCGGCCTCGAATTCGCGCAGTATGCCAGCCTCGTCGCGGCGCAGTTGCAGAAGGTCGGCTACGTGCCGGGCGGAAATGCGCAGACCGCCGATCTGGTCGTGCAGTTCGATTACGGCGTCGACAAGGGCCGCGACAAACTGCGCACGACCGGCTTCAGCGATCCCTACTGGGGCGGCTGGTACGGTCCCGGCTGGGGCCCGGGCTACGGCGCGTGGGGCCGTCCCGGCTTCTATGGCCGCCGCGGCTGGGGCTACGGATTCTACGATCCGTTCTTCTTCGGCGGCGGCGGCGGGTATGGCGGCGGCTACAACGATGTCGATGTGGTGACCGTCTACACCAGCGGCATCGACCTCAAGATCGACCGCCGCGCCGATGGCAAGCGCCTGTTTGAAGGCAAGGCCGAGGCCGCTTCGACGTCGAATCGCCTGCCTTATCTGGTGCCCAACCTGGTGGAAGCGATGTTCACCAATTTCCCGGGGAGCAGCGGCGAGACGGTGCGCATCTCGATCGCGCCCGAAAAGAAGAAGTAAGCTGTCTGGTCGGCTCAGCTGGGCAGCGCCGCAAGGCCCCCGGTTGAGCCGAAGCCGCCCGCACCGCGCGCGGTTTCGTCCAGCGTTTCCACCTCAAGCCAACTCGCGCGTGTTACCGGCGCGAGCACCAGCTGCGCCACGCGGTCGCCGCGCCGCACGCTGAAGGTCTCGCCCCCGAGGTTGATCATGATCACCTTGAGTTCGCCGCGATAGTCGCTGTCGATCGTGCCGGGAGTGTTGGGCACGGTAACGCCGTGCTTGAGCGCAAGGCCCGAGCGCGGCCGCACCTGGATCTCGAAACCCTCGGGGATCGCCATGGCGAGGCCGGTTGCGACCGCATGGCGCGCGCCGGGAGCAAGATCCACATCCTCCGCCGAGACCACATCCATACCCGCCGCACCGCTGGTGGCATAAGCGGGCAGCGGCAGGTCGTCGTTACCGGGCAGGCGCTTGACCAGAACCGACACGGGGTCAGGCGCCAAAGAATTACGAGAGTGCATCGGCAATCCTTTCGACCAGCGCAGCGGCGACCGCATGCTTGGGCATCTCGGGCAGGCTCTCGACACCAGAGGCGCGCACGATATGCACTGTGTTGAGCGCGCCGCCCATCACATCTCCCGACACATCGTTTGCCACGATCCAGTCCGCGCCTTTCCTGGCCAATTTGGCCTGTGCGTGCGCGATCACGGTCTCGGTCTCGGCGGCAAAGCCCACCAGCAGGCGCGGGCGACCTGGGGCGCGGGCGAGGCGGGCAAGGATATCGGGGTTCTCGGTGAGAGCGAGCGGCGGGATCACGCCCGAGCCGTCCTTCTTGAGCTTCTGCCCAGCCTCTGCAGCCACGCGCCAATCGGCCACGGCCGCAACCATGATCGCGGCATCGGCGGGCAGTGCGGCATCAACCGCCGCTGCCATCTCGCGCGCGGTCTCGACATCGACGCGCGTCACACCCGCAGGGGTCGGCAGCGCGACCGGTCCTGCCACCAGCGTCACCCGCGCCCCGGCGCGCGCGGCGGCTTCGGCAATCGCGAAGCCCTGCCGGCCGCTTGAACGGTTGGCGATATAGCGCACCGGATCGATCGGCTCGTGCGTGGGGCCTGCGGTCACCAGCACGTGCCGTCCGGCAAGGGGTTTCGCAGCTCCGCCCAATTTCGCCATGATTGCCGCGAAAATGGCAGTCGGCTCGGGCAGGCGACCGGGGCCGAATTCGCCGCAGGCCATCGGACCTTCATCGGGCTCCAGCACCTCGACACCGTCACTGCGCAGGGTGGCCACATTGCGCCGGGTCGCGGCATGCTGCCACATCCGGACGTTCATCGCGGGCACGGCCATGACCGGCTTGTCGGTTGCGAGCAGCAGCGTTGTCGCCAGATCATCGGCGATTCCGGCGGCCATTTTCGCCATGAGATCGGCGCTCGCAGGACAGACCACGACGAGATCGGCGCTGCGCGAAAGCTGGATATGGCCCATCTTCGCCTCGGCATCGAGATCCCACAGCGTGGTGTGCACCGGGTTTTCGCTCAGCGCGGCGAGCGTCATCGGCGTGACGAAATGCGCGGCCCCTGCGGTCAGCACGCAAGTCACTGCGCCGCCCTCGCGCCGGATCAGGCGGACGAGCTCACACGACTTGTAGGCGGCAATGCCGCCGCCGACGATCAGGAGGATGCGCTTGCCCTGCATGGCCGCGCTTGTGCAATGCCGCGCGG
>JBJXEK010000164.1:0-11179 GCA_046155055.1 Novosphingobium sp.
GTGGTCTATCCCGGAACGACGACGATCTTGCCCGAGAGAGTCCCGGCTTTCTTCAAAGTATTTTCTTCCTGTAGGCGGGATGAAGGGGCAGACGGCTCCGACAGCGAAGTGTGGTTCGATATCGCCGAACGCGATGGTGCGACCGAGTTTACTGGCTACACTGCGAATATTGGCGAGGGCGTCGTCGTCGCGCTGGTGCGCGACGGCAAGGAAGTGACCGAGGCCCATGCGGGCGAGGCGGTGACCGTGCTGACCAACCAGACACCGTTTTACGGCGAAAGCGGCGGCCAGATGGGCGATGCCGGCACGATCAGCACCAATGAGGGCCTGCGAATTGCGGTGAGCGATACCGCCAAGCCGCTCGGGCGGCTGCACGCACATATCGGCACGGTCGAGGCGGGTTCGGTCAAGGTCGGTGATCCGGTCATGCTGGCGATCGACGTGGTGCGGCGCGATGCGACGCGCGCCAACCACTCAGCGACGCACTTGCTGCACGCAGCGCTGCGCCACCGTCTGGGCGCGCATGTCACGCAGAAGGGTTCGATGGTTTCCGCCGACCGGCTGCGCTTCGACTTTTCCCAGCCCACCGCGCTGACGGCGGACGATATCGCCGCGATCGAGGCCGAAGTGAATGCCGAAATCCGCGCCAATGCGCCCGTGACCACGCGGTTGATGACGCCCGAGGACGCGATTGAGGCGGGCGCGATGGCGCTGTTTGGCGAAAAGTACGGCGATGAAGTGCGCGTGCTGAGCATGGGTACAGCAAATGGCAATGGCAGCGACGCGCCCTATTCGGTCGAGCTGTGCGGCGGCACCCATGTGCGCGCGCTCGGCGATATCGGCGTGTTGCGCGTGGTGAGCGAAGGGGCGGTGTCTTCCGGCGTGCGGCGGATCGAGGCGCTGACTGGCGAGGGCGCGCGGACCTGGCTGGTGGGCCGCGAGGAAGCGCTAAAGCGCGCGGCGGGCCTGCTGCGCACGACGCCGGATGATGTAGAGGCCCGCGTCGGCGCGCTGCTGGACGAGCGGCGCAAGCTGGAGCGTGAACTGGCCGAGGCGAAGAAGGCGCTGGCACTTGGCGGGGGCGGCGGAGCCAAAGCCGCAAGCGCGGACGAGCTTATAGGTGATGTCAAGTTTGCCGGGCAAGTGCTTGAAGGACTTGATCCCAAAGACCTGCGCGCGCTGCTCGATGCGGCGAAGACCCGCCTGGGTTCGGGCGTCGCAGTGATTGTCGCGGTGAACGATGGCAAGGCGAGTATCGCTGCGGCGGTGACGAACGATCTCGTTGCCCGGGTCAGCGCGGTTGATCTGGTGCGCGCCGGGGTCGAGGCACTCGGCGGCAAAGGTGGCGGCGGGCGGCCCGACATGGCGCAAGGCGGCGGTCCTGATGGCAGCAAGGCGGCGGATGCGATTGCAGCGGTGAAAGCGGTTATCGCGGGATAAGCGACGTCTTCAGGACGCGTGCATCAGCCAATCAACGAAGTGAAGCCAGGCCTGGCTCGACGCCACAGGCGTACGCAGCAATTCGGTGCTGACCAATGCGATCAGCCCGATCGTCCATGCCGGATGGGGTTTGCCGCGCGTGCGCCAATCGTGGATCATGCCGGCCACGATCACGATGTTCGTCAGCAGCACCGGGGCAAGCGTTCCGTTGACCGGGAGCGGGGCACCGAGCCCCGGGCGCATGCCAGGGCCCATGCCCACAAACATCGTGAAGAATACCCGGGCCAGAGCCGCGCCTAGCAGCGGCGCGGTTGCCACGAACATCAGGCGGCGGTGCCATTCGGTGTTCCTGACGTTGGCAATTGCAAGTCCAAACGCCAGCGGGAAGGTCACCATCGCATAGAGCGGAACGATCGCAAACGCCCGGGCGCTATCACCGTAGACGGGAATTTTCTCCGCCACACCGCGAAGCCCAAGCGCGGTGCCGACGGCCACCATCATCGTTGCCAGAGCAATTCCGGCAAGCCCCCAGGCCCGATGATTGCGATATCTGCGCTGCTCGATCAGCCAGCACTGCGCGAACAGCAGGAGCGTCCATGCCGTGTACAGCAGCCCGTGAAGGTGCATTAACGGTGTTCCGATGACCGTACCGGCGGGGACCTGCATCCAGTAGGTCGGCATGAAACCGCCGACCGCGATGGCAACGCAGCCGCCCGCCAGCCAGACAAAAAACTTCGCATCGCTGTCCTGCGCGGCGCTGCGCGATAGCGGCGTCCCCATCTTGTTATACGATGCGCTGGCCATGCCCCGATCCCCCGTTCCAACGCCCAATCTGGACCCAACCTGGCCTCGCAGCAACCCCGTGATCTGCGGAGCGCATGCTCGCACCCTTTTTGGGCGAGGCGATTGCCGCGCGCGAGCAACGCGGTTAGTCTTTCCTTGCGAACACAATGGGCTGGGGGACAATCGATGGGTAAGAGGCAGGTACGGCGCGGGGCGTTGCTGGCAATCGCGGGGGTGTTGGCGCTGCCGGCGTTGGCCACCGCAGACGAACCTGCTGCAAGCACGGCGCGCCACGCGGTCACGATTGACGACATTCTCGCGATGCGTTCGCTGTCTGAACTGACTTGCGCGCCCGATGGCCGGCAGGCCGTCTACGTGGCAGGCCATGCAGACATAAAGGCCGACAAGCGCCGCTCGGTGATCTGGCTCGCCGACTTGGGCGGTGCGGCCGCGCTACAGCTGACTGGCTCCGAGGACAGCGCCAGCGCGCCCGCGTTCAGCCCCGACGGCAAGACCATCGCGTTCCTTTCGAAGCGCGGCAAGGACAAGCAGGCGCAGATCTGGCTGCTCGACCGGCGCGGGGGCGAAGCGCAGAAGCTGACCGACGTGAAGGGCGATATCGCCGCGTTCCGCTGGTCTCCCGATTCGCGCCGCCTGCTGCTGACCATCACCGATGCGGCGCCGGAGCCGCCCAAGGACGATCTTGCCAAGGATGACGCGGAGCGGCCGCTTCCGGTGGTGGTCGATGATGTGAAGTTCAAGCAGGACGGCGTGGGCTTCATCACGGCCGAGGCTCATGCGCACCTCGCGCTGTTCGATGTGGCTGCGCGCACCGAAACCCGGCTGACCGCCTCGGATTCGTTCGATGCTATGACCGCCGAATGGTCGCCCGACGGCAAGAGCGTGGCCTTTCTGGCCGATCATGCAATGGATCCGGCTGCGCCCGCGACCCAGTGGCTGACCGTGGTCGAGGCGAAAGCAGGCGCGGCCCCGCGCGTGGTTGCAAAGCTGCCTGGGGCAGCGGGGCAGGCGCTGATCTGGTCAGCAGACGGCGCGAAGATCGCGCATCTGGTAGGCGAAGCACCCAAGATCAACCAGTACAGCCAGCCGCGCCTTGCCGAGACGGTGATAGCGACAGGGCAATCCAAGGTGGTGGCCTCAACCGTGGGCACATATGTGCAGCGGCCAATCGACTTGGGCGGCGGGCGCGTCGGCGCAATTCTGGCCGAGGACCGACATGAGATTCCGGCGGTCATCGATCTGGCAACAGGCGCTTTGCAGCGGCTTGGCGATGGCCGCTTGGCGGTATTCGATCACTGCGGCGGCCAGAATGCCAAAGCGCCGCGCGTGGTGATCGCCAGCGGCGACGATACGATGCCGGAAGTCTATGCGCTGGAAGGCAAGAGCCTGCGCGCGCTGACAGCGCATAATCGGGCGCTGAACGCAGGCATTGCCTGGTCGCCAGTGCGCGATTTCTCCGCCACGGCGAGCGATGGCAGCGAAGTGCACGGCATGCTCACGCTTCCTGCGGGCTATGTTGAAGGGCGGCGCTATCCCACTGTGCTGTTCATTCACGGCGGGCCGACCGCACAGGACGCGCACGAGATCGATACCATGCGGCAGTGGATCGCGGCGCAAGGTTATGCGGTGCTCGGTGTCAACTATCGCGGCAGTTCCGGGCGGGGCGATGCCTATGGCACCGCGCTGGCGGCCGATTGGGGCAACAAGGACGTGCTCGACCTGCATGCCGCGACCGATTGGGCGGCGGCGCAGGGCATTGCCGACCCTGCGTGCATGGGCGTGGGCGGATGGAGCTATGGCGGTATCCTCACCGATTTCCTGATCGTGCGGGATGGCCGCTTCAAGGCGGCGTTCAGCGGTGCGGGTGAGGGCAATATCTTCGCCCTGTTCGGGGTGGACCAGTATATCCAGCAATATGCGCAGGAAGTCGGCGCGCCGTGGCAGGACCCGGCGCTGTGGATGCGCCTTTCCGAACCGCTGATGCATGCCGACCGAATCAAGACGCCGACCTTGTTCATGGGCGGCATTGCCGATGACAACGTGCCGCTGGTCGGCGGGCAGCAGCTCTATCAGGCGCTCAAGCTGACCGGCGTGCCGACGCGGCTGGTGGGCTATCCCGACGAGAACCACGGGATCGCGCGGCCCAGCTTCCAGCGCGACCGGTTGGAGCGCATCGTGGACTGGTACAAGCGCTACCTGAAGTGACTGGCCTATGAGCCATTTGGCCGCGATCGTTGGCGATATTGCCGAGGAGATGCGCGGCGCCAGCCAGCGCGGGCGGGTGGCGGATTACATTCCGCCGCTCGCCGCGGTTTCGCCTGACCGCTTCGGAATCGCGGTCGTTCTGGCAGACGGCACCGAATACTTTGGCGGGGATGCGGAGGAGCCGTTCTCGATCCAGTCGGTCTCCAAGGTGTTTTCGCTGACGCTGGCGCTGGGGCGGATTGGCGACGGGCTGTGGGCGCGGGTTGGGCGCGAGCCATCGGGCAGCGCGTTCAACTCGATCGTGCAGCTGGAAACCGAGCTGGGCATCCCGCGCAATCCCTTCATCAATGCGGGCGCGATCGTGGTGGCCGATGTGCTGCTGGCGGGCGGCACTCCGGCCGAGGCGATTGCCGGTATTCTGCGATTCGTGAGGGGTCTGGCCGATGACGAGCGGATCACCATCGATGCGGCCGTGGCGGCAGCTGAGCAGGCCACTGGCTTTCGCAACCTTGCGTTGGCGAACTATATGCGCGCGTTCGGCAATCTGCACCATGCGGTGGAACAGGCGCTGGGCGTCTATTTTCACCAGTGCGCGCTGAGCATGAGCTGCCGCCAGCTGGCGCGAGCGGGGCGGTTTCTGGCGCATGACGGGCGCGATCCGGTGACGGGGCGCTGCATCGTCACGCCGCAGCGGGCGCGGCGGATCAACGCGCTGATGATGCTGTGCGGGCACTATGACAATTCGGGCGAATTTGCCTTTCGCGTGGGCTTGCCCGGCAAATCCGGCGTGGGCGGCGGCATTCTGGCGGTTGTGCCTGGCGTGGCCACGATTGCGGTGTGGTCGCCGGGGCTCAACGCCAAGGGCAATTCGCAGCTGGGCGCGCTGGCGCTGGAGCGGCTCGCCACACGCACCGGCTGGTCGGTGTTCGAATCAAAACTCTAGAATTCCAGCTCTAGCAGCAGGCGGAACTGGCCTTTGGTGGTGTCCCCCCCCCCGCTCAGGTCTCTGCTAATGAGAGTGGTTTGCAATAATAAGGGCTGCTCTTACCTTTCGGGGACTCTCCCACCAAAATCCGGGAATAGAGCGCCGCGCAGACTCGTATTCCTGGCGGCGCCATCCTATTTCCAGCGCCCACCGGAGGATTTCATGGCTACGACCCACACCACACGCATGCTCATCATCGGCTCGGGCCCCGCAGGCTATTCCGCTGCCATTTACGGCGCGCGTGCGGGCATGGAGCCGATTGTTGTGCAGGGCCTCCAGCCGGGCGGCCAGCTGACAATCACCACCGATGTGGAGAACTATCCCGGCTATCGCGATGTGATTCAGGGGCCGTGGCTGATGCAGGAAATGCAGGCGCAGGCTGAGCATGTCGGCACGCGCATGATGTGGGACACGATCACCGAGGTGAGCCTCGAAGGCCCGCCGTTCCGCGCGATCGGCGACAGCGGCGACATCTACGAAGGCGACGTGCTGGTGATCGCCACGGGCGCGCAGGCACGCTGGCTGGGCGTGCCGGGTGAGGCGGAGCTGGGCGGCAAGGGCGTTTCGGCCTGCGCGACCTGTGACGGGTTTTTCTATCGCGGCAAGAAGGTCGTGGTGATCGGCGGCGGCAACACTGCGGTGGAAGAGGCGCTCTACCTGACCAATCATTCGCCGGACGTGACTCTGATCCACCGCCGCGACACGCTGCGCGCCGAGAAAATCCTGCAGGACCGGCTGATGAGCAATCCGCGCATCACGGTGCTGTGGAACAAGGCAGTCGAGCGCTTCACCGGCGCGCCGGGCGGGGCGCTCGAAGCGGTCGAGCTGGTCGATACGGTGACGGGCGAGACCTCCTCGCTCGCAACCGATGGTGCGTTCGTGGCGATCGGCCATGCGCCCGCGACCGAGCTGTTTCGCGGCAAGCTGGAGCTGGATGCGAATGGCTACATCATTGTCGAGCCGGGCACGCCCAAGACCGCGATCCCGGGCGTGTTCGCGTGCGGTGACGTAATGGATCACATCTATCGCCAAGCGGTGACGGCGGCGGGCACGGGCTGCATGGCGGCGCTTGATGCCGAGCGGTTTCTGGCAGAGCATGCCTTTGCCGCAACGCAGAAGGTGGCGGCCGAATAGGGCTGCGCCTCAACGCGTGGCTTGGATCAGGCGCTCGAACAGCCAGTCTTGTGCGTCCTGTCCGGCAAAGCTGTGACCCGCGCTGGCGCGGCGCTGGATACGCGCGTCGTCAGCGGGCCAGACCGCTTCAAACATTTGCGCAGTGCGGTCCCCGGTGGCGAGGAGGATCGTGGCAGGGCCTGTGAAGCGGACGAGGCCATCGGACATTTCGGCCACCAGTCCTGACCTGACCGGGGTAGCAGCAGCTTGCCGAAGGCCCCGCAGCAGCTTGGCGAGATTGACTCCGCCGGTCAGCAGCCGAAGCACTTCGCGCGGATTTGC
The DNA here is from genome assembly GCA_046155055.1 of Novosphingobium sp. Taxonomy (GTDB): domain Bacteria; phylum Pseudomonadota; class Alphaproteobacteria; order Sphingomonadales; family Sphingomonadaceae; genus Novosphingobium. The sequence continues at coordinate 6,890 of JBJXEK010000164.1, forward strand.
GAGCTTGGCGAGATACCGCTGGCGCAGCGCGGCGGGCGGTGCGGCCTCGGCCTCGTCTGTCTCCAGCGTCCACGGATTGGCGAGGACGAGGCCGTCCAGCCCGAGCGCCGGGCCGTGCAGCATCAGAGCAGCAGCAGCGTCGCAATTACCGAAGCCGACGATCCTGCGCAGCCCCGGCACTTCGGCACGGAAGGCGGCGAGGGCGGCGGCGATATCCTCGCGCGTGTGCCGGAAGCCCGGATCATGGCCCTCGCTCTGGCCGACCCCGCGCCGGTCATAGCGGAACACCGGCACGCCTGCTCCGGCAAGCCGCGCGGCGATCTGCGCCTGTCCGCCCCAGCTGCCGCTGCGGATCTCGCGCCCACCCGAGACGAGGAGCAGGCCCGTAGCGCCGATGGCGCTTGCCCGGTCGAGCGTGCCGACGAGTGTATCCGGTCCGCAGGGGAAAGTGAGGTGGCGGCGCATCATGCCGCGATTTCCCCGGCGATGATCCGCGCCAAGGCGGCGGATTGGCCAGGGTCTTCGCCCGGTTCGCTGCGCAGCCACAGCGCGCCGCCACCGAGTTCGGACTGGTGGATGACGCGCTGGCCTTCATCTTCCGGGATGGCGACATCGAGCCCTGCCACCAGCGCCGCGCCAAGTTGGTACCCTGCCAGTTCAAGCCCTTGGTTGCGCCCGGCTTCGAGCAACTGCGCGCTGTCTTCCATGAGGCCCGCCTCGCGCGCGGCGAGGACACGTGCGCGGAGCAATTGGCGCAGGATGGATGCGCCTTTGACCGGCTCCAGCACCCAGCCGGGCAGGCTGGGGGGAAACACCAGCGTACCACCGCGCAGGGCCAATGCATGCGTGGCGCGGAAGTGGCGTGCGGCGGCGGCCATCGCATCGCGCCAACTGCGAAGGCTCTGGGCGGAAAACGCTTGCTGGCTTTCGTTGCAGCCCGGCAGATCGGGCAGGAAGCTGTCAATCCCGGCTGCATCGAGTGCGCGCTGGGTTTCGACAAGAAAGCGGCGCGTGCGGTTCATTTCCTCGAACAACGGCGGCACGATCAACACGCGCGCGGCGCGATCCCGGTCACAGGCAACGGCCAATTCCTCCACCATTCCAGCGGTGCCGGGGTCCAGTCTCGGACAAGGCCAGGTCGCCAGCATGGCAGGCTCAGGCCTCGCCGCGCTTGCCGCGCACGAAGGCCAGAAGATCGCCATAGGTGCCGAGCATGTCGCCATCGACCTCGTCGTCTTCGATCACGATGGCAAAGCGGTCCTCGAGTTCGGTGAGGAGGCCCGCGACGGCCATCGAATCGAGCTCGGGCAGTGCGCCGAACAGGCCGCTGTCGGCGCTGAGTTTGGCGGTGCGATCGGCACTGAGACCGAGCACGTCGCGAAGCAAGCTGCGCAGTACGGAGTCGGAATCGACGGGTTGCGTCACAAATTGAACCTTTTCAATGCTGTTGGGCATGCGCCTTAACCAGCCGGTTGCGGTGAAACAAGGGCGGCGCGGGGCCGGAGCACACGGCGCGCTGCCAGCTTGGCGAGCTGCGGCCACTGGCTGATCGCGGCTGGCCGGTAGAAGGCGAGGGCGTAGCGCGGGCGGGCCGCCTCCATCCAGTCGCGCTTGTAGGGATTGTCGCCGGTGCCGAAATCGACAGTGTGGACGCGGTCTACATCGATCACATGGCGGAACAGGGCGGCGGAGAGCAAAGTGCCGGGCGAATGTTTGCGTGAGGCTTCGTCGTGGGCCAGCTTATGGATCCAGGCGGTGCCGCCTTCGACAGTCCAGAATTGCGCGGCGACGGGCGCGCCGTCGATCTCGGCCATGCCCATTCGCAGCGCGCCGGCTTCGGCCTCGGCCATGGCAAACGCGCGCAGGAACGCGGGATTGCCTTCTTCGGGCTTCCAGCTGTGGGCGTAGATGGTCTCGTAGGCATCCCAGTCGGCATGGCTGAAGGCGGTTTCGATGCGGACCGAGACCACGCCGCGCGCGCCTTTACGCCGTACGGTTTCTCGCAAGGCGCCCGGGCGCGCGGCCCAATAGGCGTCGAAGTCGCGGCCATTCAGTTCGAGGATGTGGTTGGTATCGCAAGGTTCGATCGTGCCGATCCAGCCGGATTGGCGGAATGCGGCGGCGAGCGCTTCGGCTTCCTGTTCGGGCATGGGCGCGAGGCGTGCGGCACCTGCAGCGGCGAGGCTGCGGGTGAGGGCAGCGAGCAGGGCGGGTGCGCGGGTGGGATCGTTGCAAACGGGGCGCACGAAGAAACTGTACCAGTTGCCGAGCGGCGTAAAGCCTTCGCCCGTGCGGCAGAGCGGCAGGACAGCGACGCAATCGCCCTCGCGCGCGATGGCGATCACGCACTTTGCACTTGGCAGGCAGGTCTCGGCCAGCAGCTTGAGCCAGTCCAGCCGGTCGAATGGCGCGCTCGCCGGCGAACGGCCGAGCAGCGCGGCGAGCACCGGGTCGGCTTGCGCTTCGGCAAGATCAGCGTGATAGACCGTAGCAACCAAGACCCGTTCCTGCCCTTCGTTCCAAGAGAGCCGCGTGACCGCAGCCCCTGATCCGACCGTACATCCGCTCGACCATCTCGCCCTCAAGGGGCGCGGGGATGCCCCGGCGTTGGTCTTGAAGGACCGTACGCTTAGCTATGAGGCGTTAAATCAGCGTATAGGACAGGTGGCCGCGTTGCTGGCGGCCGAAGTGCCCGAAGCGGGCGCGCGTGTGGCGACATGGCTGCCCAAGAGCGAGCTGGCCTGCCTGATGCCGCTGGCGGCCGTGCGCGCTGGATTGGTGCATGTGCCGGTCAATCCGCTGCTCAAGCGCGCGCAGGTTGCGCATATTCTGGCGGATAGCGGCGCGCGGCTGCTGATTGCGAACCCAGCGCGGTTGCAGTCGCTGGAACCGTGCGATTTGGCCGGTGCCGTTGTTACCGAAGAGGCGGCGTTTTGGGCAGCGGCGGAGGCGCTGGAGCCACGGGGGCCATCGCAATGTGCACCGGGTGACTTGGCAGCGATACTCTATACCAGCGGTTCGACTGGGCGGCCCAAGGGCGTAATGTTAAGCCACGCCAATATGTGGCTCGGCGCGGTGAGCGTGGCGCATTATCTGGGTGTGACTGAGGCGGACCGCGTGTTGGCGGTTCTGCCGCTCGCGTTCGATTATGGGCAGAACCAGCTGCTTTCCACGTGGCATGCGGGCGGCGCGGTGGTGCCGCTCGACTATCTGACGCCGCGTGATGTGATGAAGGCTGTGGAGCGGCATGACATCACCACCATCGCCGCAGTGCCGCCGCTGTGGCTGCAACTGGCCGAGCTGGATTGGCCGGAGAGGACCGCCGCGCGGCTGAAGCGCCTGACCAACAGCGGCGGCGCATTGAGCGAGCCGCTGGTGCGGGGGCTGCGGGCGCGGTTCCCGCAAGGCCGGCTGTTTCCGATGTACGGACTGACCGAGGCGTTCCGCTCGACCTACCTCGATCCAGCGCTGGTCGATACGCACCCGACGTCGATGGGCAGTGCGATCCCCTTCGCGGAGATCATGGTGGTAGCCGACGACGGGCGTGAGGCGGCGGCGGACGAGGAGGGCGAGCTGGTCCATGCCGGGCCGCTGGTGGCGCAGGGCTATTGGCAGGATGCAGAGCGGACCGCCGAGCGGTTCAAGCCAGCGCCGGTCTTTTCGAAGCTGCGCGGCATGGCAGTTTGGTCGGGCGACCGGGTCCGGCGTGATGCCGAAGGGTTGCTGTATTTTGCCGGACGACGCGACGCCATGATCAAGACCAGCGGCAACCGGGTGAGCCCGCAAGAGATCGAGGATGCGGCGATAGCCACTGGCCTCGTCGCCGAAGCGGTGGCGCTCGGGCTGCCTGATCCGGCACTGGGGCAGACCATTCACCTTGTCGTGCGGGCAAAGGGCGATGCGGCGCAGGCGGATTTGTCTGCGGCGCTGGCGCAGGCGCTGCCGAACTTCATGGTGCCGCGAGCGATCCATTGGCGTGAGGTCATGCCGCTTAGCTCCAATGGCAAGCTTGATCGAACAGGGCTTTACCAAGAATTATCGGGCTCTGTGCCACAGGGCTGAGCCATGAAGCCGCTCGGCCCCATTCCGCCTGGATTTACCGCCATCGACGGCGAGCTTGCGATCGCGGGGCGCAAGGCCAGCGATCTGGTGGCCGATGCCGGACAGACGCCGCTGTTTGTCTATGACGCGGGCCTTATCACCGCGCGCGTTGCGGCGCTGCGGGCTGCGCTGCCCGGGCGACTGGGGCTGCATTATGCGATGAAGGCCAATCCCTTTGCGCCGCTGCTG
>JBJXEK010000165.1:0-7083 GCA_046155055.1 Novosphingobium sp.
TCACTGCCGCGCAGCCCATCGCGGACGACACCGTGCTCGTGATCGGCGCGCCCGGTGGCTATCTTGCCGCGCTGGCAGAGCATCTTTGCGACAGAGTGACCCTTTGCGCCGCGACCGGCGATTGGTCCGCAAGCAGCGCGCATTCGCTGGTTCTGATCGACGGCGCGATCGAAGATGTTCCGACTGCATTGGCAGGCGTGCTCACCCCGGATGGCCGTTTGGTGACCGGCGTGGTGGAGCGCGGCGTGACCCGGCTGGCGCTGGGCCGCAAGGTGAGCGATGCACTGGTGCTCACCGTTCTGGCGGAAGCCGATTTTGCCCCGCTGGCCGCCTTCGCGGCGCGCCCGCAGTGGAGCTTCTGAACCTTATGATCCGCACTTCCGTACGCAGGTTTGCCGCTGGCCCGGCGCTGTTGGCGCTGGCCATGACGACGACTGCCGGGACTTGCATCTCTGTGGCCCGCGCCGATGATCTGCAGGGCGCGCTGGCTTCGGCTTATGCGACCAACCCGGACCTTGCTGCCGCGCGGGCCAACCAGCGCGCCACCGATGAAGGCGTGCCGATCGCGCGCGCGCCAGGCCTTCCCAGCCTTTCGGGCACGGCGACCTACACCGAGTTCCTCAGGCAGGGGCCCAACTCGTTTATTGCGCCAAAGCGCCTGCTCACGGTCGATCCTTCGCTCAGCGTGCCGATCTACTCGGGCGGCTCGGTGCGCAATTCGCTGGCCGCCGCCAAAATCCGCGTCGAGGCGGGGCAGGCAGGTTTGCGCGGTACGGAGGCAGGCATGTTCAGCCAGGTCGTCGCAGCCTACATGGACGTGATCCGTGATACGGCGACCGTCGGGCTCAACCGAAACAACGTTCAGGTGCTAGAGGTCAATCTCAAGGCGACCAGCGACCGATTCGAGATCGGCGACGTGACCCGTACCGACGTCGCGCAGTCCAATTCACGCCTCGCGCTCGCCCGCGCCGACTTGCGCAGCGCCGAAGCGACGCTTGTCGCAAGCCGCGAGCGCTATGTTCAGGTCGTCGGGCTGGCCCCGGTTGATCTGCAACCGCCACCGCCGCTCGCCGGGCTGCCCGCATCGCCCGAAGAGGCGGTGCAGGTGGCGCTCGACAACAACCCCGATCTCATCGCCGCGCATGAGCGCGCCAAGGCGGCAGGGTTTGACGCCAAGGCCGCCGGCGCGGGACGCCTGCCGACGATCTCGCTCTATACCTCGGGCGAGTATTCCACGTACTTCAACTCGCTGGGCGGCGGTGCGGGTGGCAACAATTTCGTCCAGAGCCAGACCACTGCGCAAGCCGGTCTGCGCGCCACGATCCCGCTGTTCCAGGGCGGTCTTCCTGCAGCACGGCAGCGTCAGGCCCAGGCCACCGCCAGCGCCGCCCAGGAGCAGGAAATCTCGGCCGAGCGTCAGGTCATCGCCAACGTCCGCTCGGCCTTTACCCAGTGGCGCGCCGCAAATGACGTGATCACGCTCAACCAGACGGCTGTCGATGCCGCCGCGCTCAGCCTTGAGGGCGTGCGCGCGGAAAACACCGTGGGCAACCGCACCATCCTCAACATCCTCGATGCCGAGCAGGAACTGCTGCGCGCGCAGGTCGGGCTCGTGGCGGCGCGGCGCAATGCCTATGTCGCAGCGTTCAATCTGCTTTCGGCCATGGGCCGGGCGCAGGCCGCCGATCTCGGGTTTGACGGCGCCGCGCTCTACGATCCCGATGCCAACTATCAGCGCGTGCGCGGGCGCATGTGGGACTGGTCGTTCGATCGCGCGGAGAGCCCCAAGTCCACCCGAACGGTTGACACGCCTGCGCAAACTGCAACAATTTCTGCGCAGACTGTGCCATAGCAGTACGGATTTCGGTGAGATCGCACTGATTCGTTTTACGGGGTTGGGGAATCGCATGCGTCAGGCTTCAGAACCATCGGTCGAGGAAATCCTCGAATCGATCAAGAAGGTGATAGCGCGCGATAACCGTGCAGAAGCGGCGCGGGAACGCGTCCGCCGCGAGAATATAGCCGAAAGCGCTGTGCCGCAGCGCATATCGGCCTCCACGGCGGCCTATTCCGAAAGCCGGTCCGCCCCTCTCGGCCATGATGTGCTTGATCTCAGCGAAGTGGCCGCACAGATCCTGAGCGAAGAACGCGGACACACCAGCGGGGGACGCACCCACATGGACGATGAGGACAATGCGCCGCTCCTGCCCGAGACGACAACCGCCTCGATGCGCGAATCACTGGCTGCGCTGGCCATGATGTCTGCGCCCGGTGCAGCCCCGCAGATCGTGCGCTCAGGCGAAACCTCGCTTGAAGGCCTGGTGCGCGAACTGCTGCGCCCGCAGCTTGCCGAATGGCTCGATCGCAATCTGCCGCCCATGGTCGAGAAGCTGGTCGCAGCTGAAATCGCGCGGATCGTCGGAAAGAAGGGCTGAGCAGCGCCTCTTTCCGTGCTAGCCCGCCAGAATGGCAAGACCTGACCCCGCTCTGCTCGATCCCGCGCGCTATCCGTTCGTGAACGCGGTAACCACACGCTTCGCCGATCTTGATCCCAACGGGCATATCAACAATGTTGCGATGGCTGCAGTGTTCGAGGATGCGCGGCTGCGCTTCATCTCGAATGTCGGTTTCCCGCGCAACGCCGAGGATGCGCGTTTCATGGTCGCCAACGTGACCATCGATTACCTTGCGCAGGCCTATTATCCCGAGGGCCTCGAATGCCGGGTCGGCGCGCTGACCGGCGGACGTAGCAGCTGGAGTCTGCGGCAATTGCTGCTGCAGGCGGAGAGGCCGGTCGCCACAGCGCATGTGACCATCGTGTTCACTGACGGCGAGCGCCCCATGCCGATCGACCCGGCTTTGCGCGAAAGTCTGGAACCGTGGCTGATCCGGTAGACGATCCCCTTACGTCCCCCCTGGCCTTGGCACGCCTTGCAGTCGAGGGGCTCGGCGGGTTTGCCCCGCAGCGCCATATCCTGCTCTGCGCGGGGCCGGACAAGGACAAGTGCGCCCCGCGCGAAGTGGGCGATGAAGCCTGGAACTTTCTCAAGCGCAGGCTGGGCGAGCTTAAGCTGGGCGGACCGCAGGGCGTGCTGCGCAACAAGGTCGGCTGTCTGCGAGTCTGCGCGGCAGGCCCGGTCGCGCTCGTCTATCCCGACGGGGTCTGGTACCATTCCTGCACCCCGCCAGTGCTCGAACGGATCATCCAGGAGCATGTGATCGGCGGGGTTCCCGTGGAGGACTATCGGCTCACACCGCCGGACTAATTCACTTCCACCAGTCCCCGACATGCTGTTCGAGGCCGGTGTCCACCGCTTCGTCGTGCCCTGTCCCACTGGAGAGGAAAACAAGTCCCATAAGCGCGCCCATCAGCATCATCGTCAGGCTGATCCCCAGCGTAGCGGCAATATAGAGATGGATTGGCACATCGCCGACCACTTCATGAAGATAGGCAAGACATGCCGCCACGACGCAGGCCGTGAACAGCGCCATCCAGCGCATCAGCCGGAAATAGCGCGCCCACGCGAAATCGGCATTGGCCGGATCATCGAGGGGAGAGGGGCGAACGGGCTGTGCCATGTCCCGATCCATGCGCCTTGGAACCCCCGTGTGGCAATTGCTTTCGCTCCTTGCCCTTTGGTGGCATGATTGCCCCACGGGCGGCGTTCAAACGACCGTCCAGCGTAAAAACAGGAGGATGCCATGTCGATCGCAATGCTGATCGCTGGCCGTTCCGGCGAGGTGTGGCACTGCCATGCCGACGACCGGGTGGCCGACGCCGTGGAAACCCTGGCGACGCGCCGCATCGGTGCTTTGCCCGTCACAGATGCCGAAAATGCTGTCGCCGGCATCTTTTCCGAACGCGACGTACTCTACGCACTCAAGACCCATGGCGCCGCTGCGCTCGAGATGAAGGTGCGCGATGTGATGACCGCGCCGGTCATCTCGGTCTCGCCGACCAGCACCGCGCTCGAGGCGCTGGGGCTCATGACCCGGCGGCGCGTCCGTCATCTGCCAGTGATCGACGACGGCACGATGGTCGGGTTCGTTTCGATCGGCGACCTCGTGAAGTACCGCATCGACCGGATTGAAGCCGAGGCCGGAGCCCTGCGCGAGTACATTCAGTCGGCATGACTTGAGCAAGAGGCTCAAGCGCCCTATCTTGGATGCATGAGCACCTTGACCCAAGACTCGGCTGCGGCCGCCGGCGTTATCCTTGCCCCCAGCGCGGCAGCGCGCGTGGCTGCGATCGCCGCAAAGCAGAACCGCCCCGCCGTGCTGCGCCTCGCGGTCGAAGGCGGCGGCTGTTCGGGCTTCCAGTACAAGTTCGAAATGGGCGATGCGCCGGAAGCTGATGATCTGGTGAGTGAAACCGACGGCGTCCGCCTGCTGGTCGATGCAATGAGCCTTGAGCTGATCGCGGGTGCAACGGTCGAATACATCGAATCGCTCGGAGGCGCGGCCTTCCGGGTCACGAACCCGCAGGCAGCGTCGGGCTGCGGCTGCGGTTCGAGCTTTTCGGTGTGACCGTCAAGGTCGCGTCGTTCAACATCAACGGGATCAAGGCGCGGCTGCCTCGTCTGCTCGAATGGCTCGAAGAAACCCGACCCTCGGTCGCCTGCCTGCAGGAGATCAAGACCGAAGACGCCGGCTTTCCCGCCGCCGAGTTCGAGAAGATCGGCTATCACGCGATCTGGCACGGCCAGAAGGGCTTCAACGGCGTCGCCATCCTCGCCGACGGGGCCATGCCGATCGAAATCCAGCGCGGCCTTGCGGGCGAACCGGAGGACGAGCATTCGCGCTATCTTGAGGCGGAGGTGCAGGGCCTGCGGGTCGCGTGCATCTACTTGCCCAACGGCAATCCGCAACCTGGCCCCAAGTTCGATTACAAGCTGCGCTGGATGGACCGGCTGCGCAAACGCATGGCGCAGATCGCGGCGGAGGAATTGCCCGCTCTTGTGATCGGCGATTTCAACGTGATCCCCGAAGACAAGGACGTGTGGGACACACGCGCGATGGCGAACGATGCGCTGATGCAGCCCGAGTCGCGCGATGCCTATCGCCGCCTGCTCAATGATGGCTGGGCCGATGCTATCGACCTGCACCATCCGCGCGGGGGTATCTGGACCTTCTGGGACTATCAGGCCGGCGCCTGGCCGCGCGACCATGGCTTTCGCATCGACCACGCGCTGCTCTCGCCCGAACTCGCGGACCGGCTGACCGGCGCTGGCGTCGACAAGGCCTATCGCGGGCGCGAAAAGGCCAGTGACCATGCGCCGGTGTGGGTCACGCTGCGCGACGCGGATTGAGCAAGGTTAGTTGAGCACTCGCCAGAAGCGGATGTTCGAGCCTGGTGCCAGATCGACGCGCTGCAGCCATTCCGGCGGGCGGTTTTTTATCAACCGCGCCATCAGCCCTTGGGGCGCGCGGCCGGCATAGACCGAAGGCTCGAAGATATCCGGACAGACCACGATCAGCGTGGTGTGGCGCTTGCGGATCAGGGCATGCGCCTCTTCAGGCGGGGCCATGAACGCGGCGATTACATCGTGCATGCCTGCCGCGCCCCGGTGATGGCCAGTCGCAACCACCCGGTGGTGCGAATTCACGAGCAGATCCGGCCCAATGTCGAGCGGTGCGAAGATATCGGTAGCAGGCAGGCGATCGAGTGCGCGGCCGGCGATATCGTAGCGGCAGCTCGACATGTTGATCGCGCCGACCGACGAATTGCCCGAAGCGGATTGACCCGAGGCCTTGGCCGGGGCGGGGCTTGCAGCCGCCATCACGAGCACCACCGGCAGACCCGGCGCGACAAGTGAGATGAGGACAACGTAGCCGCCCAGGCGGGGGAAGATCGGCACAGTTCGCAGCCGATAGACCCAGCGCATGATCAGTGCTGCAGCAGGCACAGCCGCAAAGACCAGCGCGGTTGCCGACGCGCGCGCCACCATGATGCCGATCAGCCAGGCCCCGGCGAGAACCAGCATATGATCGAGCCACAGCATCCGGGCGCGCTGGTCCGATGCCTCGCGCCACTGGCAAAATGCACCGTAGAGCCCGACGAGCGGCCCCGCGAAGATGGCGGCTGCGAGGGGCGCGCCAGTGTGCCAGAAGGGCATGCCCTCATCGATCGAGGCATACCAGTAGCGCTTCACCAGCGGATCGAGCATCACGAACGCGCCGCCCCGGCATTCCGGCGCCGCGCCGAACATGATGGCCGCCGCCCCCGCCCCGATCGCCCCGAGCATGGCGACTTGGCCCGGCAGCGAGCGGGGGGCCGCAAAGCGCAGCGCTGCCCCGCCAGCCGCAACCCACGCGAACAAGCCGAGGTGCACCGGCGAAATGGCGTCACAGTGCGTCAGGAGATCGTAAGTGCCGCGCGTGCCGAGAAACACTGCGACGCTTCCAAGCGCGAGGCTGCCCGCTGCCGCAAAGAACCAGTCGAACCGGGTCTTGGGATCGCGCATGCCGCGCAGCGCGCAAACGCCAAGGAACAGCACGGTGAGCGGCAGGCCTTCTATCGAGATCGACAGCAGCGCCGCCAGCGACAGCCCGATAGCCATGCCGCCGCGAAGCGCGGTCTTGCTATAAAGGCCTCCGAGCGCGGTAAGCGCCAGAACGATCTGCCAGCCGTGATGATCGATCCTGAGCGGCGTGAACTGACCAAGCACCACCGGCGCGAGGCCCACCATCAGGCACGAAAGCGCCACCACCTCGTCGTTGAAGTGGCGCTGGGCCAGCCTGCCGATCAGGGCCATGGCGCACAGCAGCGTGAGCAGTGGCACAACGACAGCCGTGACCAGTTCAGCCGCGCTCGTGCCCAGCAGCGGGCGCAGCAGCAGAATCATGGCGGCAATGGGGATATCGACCAGCCGCGACCAGTGCATCGGCACCCCTTCGGGCGCGGCGATGCGATACTGATGGACATCGAACCACGATTGCCCGGCGAGCAAATCACGCACCTGCAGTAGGCGCAGCGCATCGTCGGGATCGCCGAAACGCATGGTCGCGATCAGCTTGAAGTTGACCGCAATCATCGTCAGCGCGAGCAGAGTCCAGCAGATCAGCACTCTAAGCCGGGCTGCT
>JBJXEK010000166.1:0-15955 GCA_046155055.1 Novosphingobium sp.
TCAGCCGCAAAGGCACTGCCCAGCCGCCCGCGAATCCCGGTCCGGCAGCGCCAAGCCTCTTTCCGCAACCCACAGGACCGAGCCGGGAACGCCCGCATGGCTGCGCCCCGGACGCTCGCTACAAAGCTGCGCCCGCCCCTCCCTGCGGCACTCCGGCGCCGCACCGGCCGTGCGATTCGTCTCGCTTCCCCATGGCGTTATGGTCCGGCTCGCCGCCGGATAGGAGGGTATGCGCAGCGCGCGAAACCTCCCTTTACTTGACCAGTTCGACTTCCTCGAAGGCCAGTTCCACCGGCGTGGCGCGGCCGAAGATCGAGACGGCGACCTTGACGCGCTGCTTCTCGAAATCGAGTTCTTCCACCGTGCCGTTGAACGAGGCGAACGGACCGGCGTTGACCTTGACCGAATCGCCGATCTCGTAGTCTACCAGAACCTGCTTGCGCGGCTCGGCGGCGGCAGCATCGCGCGCGCCGAAATAGCGTGCGGCTTCCTTGTCCGAAATCGGCTGCGGCTTGTTGTTGTTGCCGAGGAACCCGGTCACCTTGGGGGTGTTCTTCACCAAGTGGTAGATATCGTCGTTCATCGCCAGCTTGGCCAGCACGTAGCCGGGCATGAACTTGCGCTCGACTTGGACCTTCTTGCCGCGCTTTACTTCGGTGATCGTCTCGGTCGGCACTTCCACCGCTTCGACCAGTTGGGCCAGCCCGATCCGCTCGGCTTCGGAAAGGATCGCTTCCTTCACCTTGTTCTCGAAGCCGGAATAGGCGTGAATGATGTACCAGCGGGCCATGGGGCAGTCCTCAATCTGTCAGTCTTGGTTGGTCAGCAAGTTTCGCTCAGGGGGGGGAGCCGTCAGGCGAGCGAAAGCAGCCAGCGCACGGTCATGCCGAACAGCGAATCGATCCCGAGGAAGAACACCGCAAGCAGCAGCATCATGATGCCGACGAAGATCGCCGTGGAGGTCGTCTCTGCGCGGGTCGGCCAGATCACCTTGCGCGCTTCGGCACGCACCTGGTTGATGAATTCATTGGGGTTCAACCTGGCCATCGTTCGTTCCTGCCGTTCCATCCTGCGTCTGCTTTGGCGTAGCTGCCATCACACGGCTTCCGGCTAGGCTTCATCGCCGCCCCGGACAGGTCCGGGAGGGGCGGGGAGAAGTTTCCGATGTCGGAAGAAGCCGCTATTTAGGGCCAAGGCCAAGGCTTGGCAAGGCCTTGGCCGGAAAGCCTGGCCAGATCAGGCCGAAAGCGTCGCCGTATCGATCACGAAGCGATAGCGCACATCGCTCTTCAGCATGCGCGCATAGGCGTCCTCGATAGCGTCCATGCGAATCAATTCAATGTCGGCGACCACGCCGTGCTCGGCGCAGAAATCGAGCATCTCCTGCGTCTCCGCGATCCCGCCGATCATCGAACCGGCCAGCGAACGGCGGCGGGCAATGAGCTGGACCACCGCAGGCGAGGGGTGAGGCACTTCGGGCACGCCGACCATCACCATCGTCCCGTCGCGCTTCAGCGCGCCGAGAAACGGATCGAGGTTGTGGCTGTGCGAGACGGTGTTGATGATGAGATCGAGGCTGCCCTGTGCCGCCTTCATCGCCGCTTTGTCGGTCGAGACGACAACTTCGTGCGCGCCCAGATCGAGAATCGCCTGCCGCTTGTCGGGGCTGGTGGTGAAGCCGGTCACATGCGCGCCCATCGCCCTCGCCAGCTTGATGCCCATATGCCCCAGCCCGCCGATGCCAACCACGCCGACCTTGCGGCCTGGCCCCGCCTGCCAGTGGCGCAGCGGCGACCAGGTGGTGATCCCCGCGCAAAGCAGCGGCGCGACCGCGGCCAGCTGCTCACGCGGATGGCGGATCGCCAGCACGAAATCCTGGTTGACCACGATGGCCTCAGAATAGCCGCCCAGCGTGTGCCCCGGCGCGTCTGCAATCGGCGAATTGTAGGTGCCGGTCATGCCGCCCCCACAATACTGCTCCAGCCCCGCCTCGCAGGCCTCGCAGGTTCGGCAGCTGTCGACCATGCAGCCGACGCCCACCACATCGCCCGGCGCGAACCGGGTCACCGCGCCGCCCACCGCGCGCACTGTGCCAACGATCTCGTGCCCCGGCACACAGGGGTAGCGCGTGCCGCCCCACTCGCTGCGCACCGTGTGGAGGTCCGAATGGCACACCCCGCAATAGGCGATATCGATCACCACATCGTCTGGCCCCGCGGCGCGGCGTTCGATGGCAAGCAGTTCGAGCGGACGATCTGCGGCGTGCGCGCCGTAAGCGTTGATGGTCATGGTGCTGGGTTTCCAGTCTGGGAGGATGATCTCCCTAACACGTGCCAACCCTAAAAGGGTCCGGCTACTCCGCTTTGTGATACGAAAGCGGCTTTATTGACCGAACTCTTAGTCGGTCTTGGCAGGAGTGGAGGGACTCGAACCCACGGCCCTCGGTTTTGGAGACCGATGCTCTACCAACTGAGCTACACTCCTGTGCCCGGAAGCGGGCTCTTAGTGGGTTGGCGCGCGCAGCGCAACCGAGATCGCGCGGCCGCCGCGATCGGCCCACAAGCGCCGCGTGTGCGTTGCGCTGCCGCATGATTTCTGCAAGACCGCCGCCATGACCGAACCTGCTCTGCCGCATGGCTTCGCCCCGCATTTCCGCCAAAGCCCGCTGACTGACCCGTGGGAACCGCTTTACAGCCAGCGAACCGGCGCGGCCGTGATGATCGGCCTGCGCGCCGGCCCTGCACACACCAATAGCCGGGGCTTCGTCCATGGCGGGCTGATCGTCGCGCTGGCGGACAACGCCATGGGCCTGAGCTGCGCGCAAACGCTCGTGGACCAGACATCAGGTCATCCAGGCCTCGTTACCGTCAACCTTTCGATCGACTACCTCGGAGTCGCCCGCACCGGGCAATGGCTGCAGATCGAGCCGGAAGTCATCAAGCTGGGTGCAAGTCTGTGCTTCGCGCAGGCCCTGATCACCGCCGATGGTGAGCCTTGCGCGCGCGCCAATGCCACGTTCAAGGTCATGCGAGGGTCATAACCGCTCGTCTGGCCGCACTGTCACCCAGTTTTGCAGCGATCCGCCTTGACGCGGGCAGCCCCGCCGACTCAAGATTCCCGGCTATGGCGCTGCGCCCCGAAATCCCGATCATCCCGCCCGAGCTCCTGCTGCAGGCTTACCGCGCCGGCATCTTCCCGATGTCGGACAGCCGCGATGATCCCGAAGTCTATTGGGTCGAACCCAAGATGCGCGCGATCCTGCCGCTGGACGGCTTCCACCTCTCGCGCAGCCTCGCGCGCACCCTGCGTCGCGGGCGTTTCCGCGTCACCTGCGACGCGGCGTTCGATGCCGTGATCGATGCCTGCGCCGCACCGCGCGCCGAAGCGGAGGACAGCTGGATCAGCCAGCGCATCAGCGAAAGCTACCGTGCGCTTCACCGCCACGGCCACGCCCATTCGGTCGAGGTGTGGCAGGCCAGACCTGATGGCCAACCTGATGACCGCCCCCATGGCCAAGACGTGCTGGTCGGCGGGCTCTACGGGGTGGGCTTTGCCCGCGTGTTCTGCGGGGAAAGCATGTTCAGCCGCGCCAGCGATGCCTCGAAAGTAGCGCTCGCCTGGCTTGTTGCCGCACTGCGCCGGTCAGGGGCGGACCTGCTCGATTGCCAGTTCACTACGCCGCACCTTGCCTCGCTCGGCGCGATCGAAATCCCGCAGGCGCAGTATCTTGATAGGCTGCAGTCAGCGCTGCGACCTCAGGCCGGCGGCGCGGCCTCTGTCGGCGGCGCAGAAGGCGCTGGCGAAGGCTTTGCGACCGGCGGCTTGCCCGCAGGCTTTGCGGCACTGCTGGACGACGCGGCGGCAGCCGGGCTCTCCTCCTCGCCCGGGAACTTCATCGCGCAGTCCTTGACCCACACATCATAGACCGGGTGCTCGACCACATTGAGCGAGGGCGCACTCTTGAACAGCCAGCCCGAAAACACCTTGTGCCACGCCAGCTTCTCCTGCGTCGTTGCGCGCTCTTCCACAAAGAGCTGGACGAAGGCACCGGTCTCGGGCGGGTCTTCCCACGGCGCGGTGCGCTCGCAGGTCGCGAGCTTGATGATGGCATTGCCGATGCGGCGCGATTCGCCGCTGCGCAGCACCACGGCCTGGGTGATGTTGTTGCGCTTGTTAAGGAAGCCCAAGGTCGCCACCCGGTCCTTGACCGGCGTGCCATAGGCGCTCTCGACGATCCCGCCGGATGGCGCAGCCGCGCGGCTGCCGGTCTGCATCGCTTCGCTGGGCGGCGGGGCTTCGGCCTGCTTGCTGCCGCAGCCGCCCAGCGTGAGCAGCGCAGCCACCCCGGGCACAAGCCAGCCCAGCGATCCGGCCCAGCCCAGCGATCCGGCGCGGCGCATCAGCCTTCGGGCGACCAGGCTTCGTAGTCACCCGTCGCCGCCGCGCGCTTGCCGCCACGCTCCAGCGCGCCTTGCGGGCGATAGGCGGCAGACGTGCCGGTCTCGTTCGGGGTGAAATCCACTTCCCAGATCCGCGCGGGCGGCAGGTTGCTCTCGGGCAGGCCATTAAAGTTGCCGTGAAGCCAGCCGTGCCATTCGGCGGGCACGCGGCTGGCGTCGTTCGCGCCGTTGTAGATCACCCAGCGGCGTTCGTGTCCGGCAAAGGGGTGCCCCTTGGGATAGGGCCGCTTTGCACGAAAATAGGTGTTGCCCTGCAAGTCCTGACCGACTTTTTCGCCGTTGCGCGAACTGTCGAGCATGGTGCCGAAGGTGGCACCGTCCCACCAGGTGAAGATCTTGCCAAGGAAGCTCATAGCCGCCGCGCTTAGCCGCTGGAGGGCAGCTTCGGCAAGTGCGGATTGGGGGACCCTGCTTACCAGGCCACCGTGTCGCCGGGTTTGATGCCAAGCGCTGCTGCGCGCCCGCCGATCAGTTCAAGCACGCCCGCCGCCGCGCCCACCGAAGGCAGCGGCCGCATATCATAAGGCACCGCATTGGCCGCCACATTGAGCACCTTGTGGTCCGCCCCGATAAAGATGATGTCGAGCGGGATCACCGTGTTCTTCATCCAGAACGCGGTCGGCCGGGGCGGGTCCATCGGAAAGATCATCCCCTCGTCTTCCCCCATCGCGTTCCGGAACATGAGACCGCGCTCCTGCTCGCCGAAAGTCGCGGCCACTTCCACCTTGAACACATGGACCCCGGTCGCGCCGGTAACAGTGAGCGGCACGACCGTGAGGCCGGAGACCGGATGCACCGGCAGGCTGGCCGGAGCGGAAGCACTGGCCTGCGCCTGCGCGGTGGACGACCCAGCGGCGAGCGGCGAGCAGCCGACAGCAGCAATCAACAGCGCGAGGCTGGCAGCCCTACTCCAAATCGTCGTCGGCATATTCATCAGCCCATTCCTCCGCATCTTCAAGGCTCAGCGCATCCATCACCCGGCGCACATGGTCAAGCCCATGCCCGGCGCGCAGGAAAGCCGCCGTGTGCTTTTGCCGTGTGGCAGGATCAAGACAGCGCGCGCTGCTATAAGGCCAGAGCCGCTTGCGCCGCGCAAAGGCCAGCGCGGCGTGGCGAAGTTCGGTCTCGCTGCCGCGCGCTGCCACGCGCAAGGCCGGGGCGATCCCGGCGTGATCCAGCGCCGTCTCGATCCGCCGCGCGCCATAGCCGCGCCGCCGCAACCCCTCGCCTTGCGCCGCCGCATAACCCGCATCGTTGACATAGCCGCGCTCAGCCAGCCGACTCACAACAGCGGGCACGTCGGCCGGGGCCTCTTCCGCCCAGCCGCGCTCGCGCAGCTTGCGCTTGAGATAGTCCGAAAGCTTGCCGCTGCTTGTGGCAAACCGCGCAACATAAGTCAGGGCCAGCGCCTCCAGCGCCGGGGCATCGAGCGGCACCGGCGCAGCGCGCTCCCGCCTTTTTCCCGCTCGGCCGCCCTCTCGATTGGGCGCGCGCCCGGAACTGCTAAACGACATGCCACATTCGTGCCACAGTCCCGGCTAAATGGGAACCTCCAGCACTTTGCTGCGTGACCACAGACCATCAACCCAGAATGATAATGGGGTATCGCATGACCGTCCTGGCTGCCGCCGCCGAGCAGGCTACTGCGCAGGCTGCGCTCATTCCGACGCCGAACGACGATGGGCGTCCCCGGCGCTTTGCCGATTTCACCACCTTCTGCGAAGCGCTGGACTTCGCCGCCCAAGGCCCTTGCGGCCTCAATTTTCACGATGCGCGCGGCCGTCTCGCCCACGTCTACCCTTATGCCGAACTGCGCACCGATGCGCTGCTGGCCGCGCGCCGCTTGATCGGGTTAGGCATCCAGCCCGGGATGCGCATCGCGCTGATCGCCGAAACCGGCGCCGAATTCGCCGCGCTGTTCTGCGGCGCGATGTATGCCGGCGCGTGGCCAGTGCCACTGCCGCTGCCCACCAGCTTTGGTGGCAAGGAAAACTACATCGATCAGCTCGCCGTGCAGGTGACCAGCTCCGATCCGGCGATGCTGCTTTACCCCGATGAGCTGGAAAGCATCTGCGCCGCTGCCGCGACGCGCTGCGGTTGCCCGGGGATGACGTGGCAGGCCTTCGCCGATACCGCCGCGATTTCGGATGCGCCGCTGCCCACCCCTGATCCCGACGCGATCTCCTACCTCCAGTATTCCAGCGGATCGACCCGCTTCCCGCACGGTGTCGCCGTCACTCACCGCGCGCTGCTCGCCAATCTTGCCGGCCACTCGCACGGCATGGAATTCCAGCCCGGGGACCGAGCGGTGAGCTGGCTGCCGTGGTATCACGACATGGGCCTCGTCGGCTGTTTCCTCTCGCCGATCGCCAACCAGGTCTCAGTCGATTACTTGCGCACCGAGGATTTCGCCCGCCGCCCGCTGGCGTGGCTCGATTTGATCAGCCGCAACCCGGGCACGTCGCTGTCCTATTCGCCCACCTTCGGCTACGACATCTGCGCCCGCCGCATTTCCAGCCAGACCGGCGTCGCCGAGCGGTTCGACCTCTCGCGCTGGCGCGTTGCGGGCAATGGCGCTGACATGATCCGCCCCGATGTCATGCAAAGCTTCGTCAACGCCTTTGCCGATGCCGGCTTCAAGGCCTCCGCCTTCCTGCCCAGCTACGGCCTTGCCGAAGCCACGCTCGCGGTCACGCTGATGCCGCCGGGCGAGGGCATCCGCGTCGAACTGGTCGAGGAAGAGCGCCTGTCGGGCACCCCGCGCGATCTCTCGCGTCCGGCGCGCTACCGCGCCATCGTCAATTGCGGGCTGCCGGTGCGCGGCATGGATATCGAAGTGCGCGGCGAACACGGCGAAGTCCTCGCCCACCATCACATCGGCAAGGTGTGGTGCCGCGGCTCCTCGGTCATGCACTCCTACTTCCGCGACCCGGAGGCGACCGAGGCCTGCATGGTCGGCGGCTGGCTCGATACCGGCGACATGGGCTACCTCAACGAAGCGGGCTATCTGTTCATCGTCGGCCGCGCCAAGGACATGATCATCATCAACGGCAAGAATCACTGGCCGCAGGATATCGAATGGGCGGTTGAGCAGTTGCCCGGCTTCCACCAGGGCGATATCGCCGCCTTCTCGGTCGAGACCGAAAGCGGCGAGGAAACTCCGGCGGTGCTCGTCCATTGCCGCGTGACCGATCCTGCCGAACGGCTCAAGCTGCGTGATGCGATCCGCGACAAGGTCCGCTCGATCACTGGCATGAACTGCGTCATCGAACTCGTGCCGCCGCGCACCCTGCCGCGCACCAGCTCGGGCAAACTGAGCCGCGCCAAGGCGAAGAAGCAGTACCTCGCAGGCGAGATCGAGCCTTACAGTCTGGCGGCGTGAGCGAGCCCGAGGCGGTGATCGCCGCCCCGCCTGCGATCGAGCGGCTGATCTTCATCTACAACGCCGATGGCGGTCTGGTGCAGATGGTCCTCGATTCCCTGCACAAGACGCTGTCACCGTCGACCTATCCGTGCAGTTTGTGCGCCATCACGTACGGGTCGCTGCGGATGGATCCGAAGTGGCGAAAGTGGCTGCAAGCCCTGTCCATACCAGCCGTATTTCAGCACAAGGATGACACGCCCCACAAGCACATCACGCTGCCGGCCGTGCTGCGCGAACGGGGCGGCGAGATCGAAATTCTGATCGACGCGCCAACGCTCGACAACCTTGAATCGCTCGATGCGCTGATCGCCATGATGGAAGCGCGCCTCGCCTGAGGCCGCCAAACTAACCCAGCAGCCGCTCGCCCTTTTCGCGGATCGCGCTCTCGATCATGCCGCGCGCAAAGCCGACGCCGGGCGGGATCTCGATCTCGAAATCGAGCGAGGCCTCCGCGATCGCGGCGGTGCAGGGAATCGAAAAACCCATCGCATTGACCATGATCGCCAACGTGTCCTCGCCGGTCCACTCGGTTTCGAGCGAAGCAAGGCTGCCGAGCAGCCCCTTCGCCTTGTCCTCGGCATCGCCCAGCCGCGCGTGCATGCGGCGGCGCACTTCGTCCTTGCCGAGGGTGTGGGGTATCGAAACGCGCATCAGGGCTTTGCCTGCGGGGCCTGAAGCTGGGGTGTGGCCTGTTGCAGCCCCCCCTCCAGCCCGTCACCATACTTGTAATCCAGAAACCGCCCGCGCACTGCCAGCGCATCGAGATCGCCCGCCGCCAGCTGCCGCGTCACCGCATCGATTTCCGCGCTGATCTTGCCGAGCCCGTCGGTCAGCTGCTGGTCAGCGCTCCGCCCCTCGCGCTGCTCGCGCCGAAGGTTTGCCGGAATGCGGCGATAGCTCTCGACCATGCCGGGCAAGTGCTCGCCCACCAGCTTGCGCACTTCGGAGACCGCTGGTTCCGCCGGATCTACGCCTTCCAGCTGAAGTCCCAGCCCGTCGAGCTGCACGCCGATCTGGTCAATGAGGTTCACCGCCGGCGCGGGCAGCGCAGGCCGCTGTGCTTCCAGCCACAGCTCGGTGCGTGCGACCATGCTGCGCACGTCGCCGCGATTGAGCGCGGCCAGTTCGGGCACCTTGAGCCGGGGGAACATGCCGAACGCCGTGATCGCCGCGACCATGGCCAGAAATGTCACGACAACCCCGGCAAACCCGATCCCGTCGATCACCAGCCCCGCGACCAGCGCGGCAAACAGGATCGCCATCACCGCAAAGGCAATGCGCGCCGCCTTGCGCGCCAGATGCAGCCGCTTCAGCTCCGCCGAACGCTTGCCGATCGAGCGTCCGCCCACTCGCCGCCCGCCTTCGCGCTGGCGCTGGAGCGATGTCCGCGCCTCCGCGAGTATCCGGCTGCTGTCTGTGGCACCATCCGCCATCTGCTCGTCAGCCTTCCAGGCTCAGCAGCGGCGAGGTTTCCGCCCCGCCCAGCTTCGCTTGCGCCGCGCCTTCGGCCCGCGCGATATAGCCCTTCGATTTCTCGACCTCGCCCGAAAGCGTGGTCACGGTCTGCTTCATCGCATCGAGCGCCTTGAGCTTGAACGTATCGATCGTATCCATCGTCTCATAAATGTTCTGGAACGCGCGCTGCAGCGTCTCCAGCGGGATCGTGGAGGAGGCCGCCATCTCGTGGATTTTGCCGGTCTGCTCGCGCAGCAGCTTGCCGGTCGAATCGATGATGTTCGCGGTTGTCGTGTTGAGCGCGGTGATCTGCGATAGCACCAGCCGCTGGTTGGTCATCGCCTGCGCGACGGTTACTGCGGTGCGCAGCGCGGCGACCGTCGTCGTACCGGCACGGTCAACGCCTTTCACCAGCTCGACATTGTTCTTCTTGACCAGATCGAGCGCGAGATAGCCCTGCACCGCTACCGCCATCTGCGTCAGCAGATCCTGCGTGCGCTGCCGCGTGTAAAACAGCGCGCTCTCGCGGACCGCCTTGGCCTTGGCCGGATCGGTGTGATCGAGATCGAGCGCGGCATCCTCCAGCTTCTGATCGAGCACCTTGGAGATATGGATCATCTGCTCGAGGTTGCCCATCGCCTCCCACAGCTTGGAGCGCTCCACGTCGATCGCGGCGTTGTCCATCAGCAGCTCGTCCTTGCCCGAGGCCAGCCGGTCGAGGATCGCCTTGATGTGCCCTTGCGAGGACGTGTAGCCGTCGAAATAATTTTTCAGCTTGTTGCCAAACGGAATGATGCCGAGAATCTTGCGCGGGCCCGAAAGCTTGCCCTGCCGGCCCGGATCGAGCTCTTCCACCGTGCGGCGAAGCGCCGCCAGATCCGCGCCAACACCCGAATCCTTGTCCATCGCGCGCACCGGCCGGTCGAGGAACCGGTTCGACATCCCTGCCGCCGCCGCGATCTCCTTACGCCCCATATTGGAAAGCTGATCGACCCGCTTGCCGAATTCCGGGCTCGCCGCATCCTGCGCGATCAGATCGGCTACAAACGCGTCGGCCCGCGCCTCGAGCTTGGACTTGGTGTCCTCCGCCACCGGCACCAGCCCCGCAGCCTGCGTGGGCGCAACCACCGGCACCGGATCGGGCGGCGTCAACGTGATGGGTGATACGGTATCGGTCGAATTGCTGGCCATGGCGTTGACGTCTCACTCCCAAGTGGGCGCTTGTGCGGGCCAAGATGGCGTGCCCATGCCCGCTGTGCAAGCTGTATTGGCGAGATAATACAGCAGCTGCCCTCCAGACCGCATGGACAGGCCCCCCAGCACCGCGCAAGGCAAGCGGATGAACGTCACTCCCCCTCCCTTGCGCTGCGCCGTATTCGGCGCGTCGGGCGGCATCGGCGCAGCGCTGGCAGCAGCACTCGCCGAGACGCACGAGGTCCATGCCGGATCGCGCAGCGGCGCGGCCCTGCAGTCCGCCAAAGTCCACCCCTTCGCTTTCGATCTCACCGACGAGGCCAGCATCGCCGCTGCCTGCACCGCGATCGGCAGGCCGCTCGATCTGGTGATCGTGGCCACCGGCCGCCTGACCCGCGAAGGCGGCAATGGACCCGAAAAATCGTACCGCGCGCTGGGCGCCGCCGGCATGGCCGAACTCTTCGCGATCAACACTATCGGCCCCGCGCTGATCGCCAAGCACACCCTGCCGCTGCTGCGGCGGGATGGCCGCGCCGTGTTCGCCGCGCTCTCCGCCCGCGTCGGCTCGATCAGCGAAAATCGGCTGGGCGGCTGGCACGCCTACCGCGCCAGCAAGGCCGCGCTCAACATGCTGGTCAAGAACCTCGCCCTCGAACTCGTCCGCACACATCCGCAGGCGCTCGCCGTCACGCTCCACCCCGGCACCGTCGACACCGCGCTGTCCGCTCCCTTCCAGCGCGGCGTTGCGCCAGAAAAGCTGTTTACGCCGGAGATGTCCGCAGCGGCTCTGCTCACCGTGCTGGATGGCCTGACCCCGGCGCAAAGCGGCGGGCTGTTTGCTTGGGATGGAGCGGGGATTCCGTTTTAGCAGCCGCTCAAGACTGCCGGATCACTTCCAAAAACCGGTCCCCGAACGCCTCCAGTTTGCGCGCGCCGATCCCGCCGATTTCGCCCATCGCCGCCAGCGTTCCGGGACGGGCGGCTGCCATCTCGCGCAGCACCGAATCGTGGAAGATCACATAGGGCGGCACGCCGCCTTCCAGCGCCAGATCGCGTCGCAGCGCGCGCAGGGCATCGAACAGCGGATCACCCACCGGGTTCGGCACGGCTTCCGCGCCCTTGCGGCGGCGCGATCCACGCTCGGCCTGCGGCGCCGCCACCAGATCGAGCCGCCCTTCGCCCTTGAGCAGCGCGCGCGCATCGCCGCCGAGCGCCAGCCCGCCGTGCTCGGTCGCCACCAGCGATCCGCGTGCCTGCAGCGCCCGCGCGACCGGACGCAGCAGCGGCGCTTCCTCGCCCGGCACGATGCCGAACACCGAAAGCTGTTCGTGGCCGCGCTGGAGAATGCGCTCGTCGGCCACGCCGGTCAGGACCTTTTCGAGATAGCCGAGCCCGAACGCTTGACCGGTGCGATAGACCGCCGAAAGCAGCTTGCGCGCCACTTGCGTGGCATCGGTGACGCCTGGCGCATGCAGGCAGTTGTCGCAATTCCCGCATTTCTCGGGCGGGTCCTCGCCGAAGTGGCGCAGCAGCACGGCGCGGCGGCAAGTGTGCGTCTCGACCAGCCCCGCGAGCGCATCGAGCCGCACACGTTCGCCCGCGCGGCGATGCTCCTCCACTTCGCCGATGCGCTGACGGGCGCGGGCGAAATCGTCTGCACCCCACAGCATCAGCGCCACCGCCGCATCGCCGTCGCGCCCGGCGCGGCCGGTTTCCTGATAATAGCCCTCGATTGATTTGGGCAGACCGGCGTGAGCGACGAAGCGCACATCGGGCTTGTCGATCCCCATGCCGAACGCGACCGTGGCGACCATCACCATATCCTCGCTCGCCACGAACGCGGACTGGTTGGCAGCGCGTACCTCGGCGGGTAACCCGGCGTGGTAGGGCAGCACGCGCCGTCCCCCTGCGGAGAGCTGATCCGCCAGCTTTTCCACCCCGTTGCGCGTCGGCGCATAGACAATCCCCGGCCCCGGCTGCTCGGCGAGCAAGGCCTTCAGCTGACGCAGCGGATTGTCGCGCGGGGTGATCCGGTAGCGGATATTGGGCCGGTCGAACCCGGCGATGATGAGGCCATCATCCGGAATGCCGAGCTGCGCGAGGATATCGGCGCGGGTGTGCTGGTCCGCCGTGGCCGTCAGCGCCAGACGCGGGACATGGCCGAAGGCATCGAGCAGCGGGCGCAGCAGGCGGTAATCGGGCCGGAAATCGTGGCCCCATTCGGAAACGCAATGCGCCTCATCAATGGCGAACAGCGCGAGCGGCGCGCGGGTGAGCAGCTCACGAAAATGCGGCTGGCTGGCGCGCTCGGGCGCGACATAGAGCAAATCGAGCTGCCCGGCGCGGAACCGCTCAATGGTCTGCTCACGGTCCATATCGACACTGGTGAGCGCGGCGGCGGCGATGCCGTTGGCATTGGCAGCCCGCAGTTGGTCGTGCATCAGCGCGATCAGCGGCGAGACGACGACGCAGGTGCCCGGCAGCATCACCGCAGGCAGCTGATAGGTCAGCGATTTGCCCGCGCCGGTGGGCATGACGGCCAGCGTCGATTGCCCCGCCAACACGCGCGCCACCACCTGATCCTGCACGCCCCGGAACGCGGCAAAGCCGAACACGCGCGCGAGCATGGGTAGCGCTTCGGCGGCGGCCGGATAGGGGGCGAGCGTGTGGTCAGTCACGCCGTCGCCATGGCAGATCGGGCGCAGGCTGGAAAAGCTCAATTGCCTCTGCAGCGGGTTATCCCCGGCTAATGAACTTTCGCCGCCCGCGCGAGCACCGCTTCCTCCGCCGCCGTGAAGGCGCTCGTGCCCTTGGGCGCATCATCTGCCACCGACGTGGTGAAGAACGCCGCCCCGCGCCCGGTCTTCGGGTCGATCCACAGCCCGGAGCGCAGGCCATAGGCCTCGCCCGGGTGGCCGAGCCGCGGTACACCGTCGCCGAACGGATCATCGTGGCAGCCTGCCCGTCCGGAGCCGATCAGCTGCACGCCGAGGGCGTACGCGCAGAAAAACCCGTCCGGCGCGCCGTTTTCGCCCACGCCGTTGGTAGTACCATTGAAGCGCCACTGCGGCGTGGTCAGCGCGGCAAAGCTGCTGGACGAGAGGAACCCGCGTCCGCCCCGCGCCAGCATCTGTCCAATCCGCGCGAGATCCTTCATCGAGATGCGCAGCCCCCCTTGGGGCGAGAACAGCGCGCCGTTCCAGCCGGGTACATAGCCTGCAAGATCGCAGCTGCCATCGGCGGCAGGCAAGACCGGGCAGGCAGGCAGGGCCCCGTGCAGATCATCGCGCGCCACGCTGCCGTCCGCCCGGTACAGCACAACCGCGCGCGCAGCAGTCGCTGGATCGCAGGGCGACCAGTTGAAACAGGCCGAAAGTTTCAGCGGCGCGAGCACAAGCCGGTGCATCAGCCGGTCGAACCGCTCGCCCGTCGCCGCCTCCATCACCGATGCGACGACCGGGAAATTGAGATTGGTGTAGTGGAACCAGTCCTCGTTCGGGCCATGACCTGCATCCCAGGCCTTGGAGTTCGCCAGCCGCTGCCGAACTGTCTCTCCCAGCGGAATGAGATAGTCGGCATCGTCGGTCAGGCCGGAGCGGTGTGAAAGCAGCAGGCGCAAGGTGATGGGCCGGTTCGGAAATCCCGGATGCCGCAGCCGCCAGCCGAGATAGTCCGAAATGTCGCGGTCCAGATCGAGCCGCCCCTGATCCACCAGCCGCATCACGCCCAGCGCTGTGACGAGCTTGGAAATCGAGGCGATGCGCACCGGATCGTCGGCCGTGACCGCCCGCCCGGTGGCACGATCCGCCAGACCCTCGGCCAGCACCGGATGTACAGCATGCCGATCAAACGTGACCGCGACCGTCGCGGCGGGTTCGGCCCGCGCCGCCAGCGCAGGTAGCAGGAGCAGCGCCGCCAGCAGGTGCAGGGCCAAGGCGCGCAACATCGGCATGACCGCCACGTCTGCCATCAATAGAGCCGTTCGACCTCATCGCCGGTTATGAGCGCCTGCAAGGCGTCGACCGGCGCGTCGATCCCGGTGCCATCGCGCATGGCTTCAGCCAACGAAGGCAGGCCATCGAGCGTCGGCCATTTATCGGGTTGCCACAAGCCCGAGCGGATCATGCATTTGGCGCAGTGGAAGAAGGCCTCTTCAACATCCACCACAATCGCCAGCGCCGGACTCTTGCCCTTGATTGCCATACTGTCGCGCAGCGCCTGATCCGTGACGATCCGCGCACTGCCGCTGACGCGCAACGTTTCGCGCTTGCCGGGGATGAGGAAGATCAGGCCGATCCTCGGGTTGTCGATCAGGTTGCGCAGTGTATCGAAGCGCTGGTTGCCGGGCCGTTCGGGGATCGCCAGCGTGTGATCATCAAGCACGCGCACGAAGCCGGCCGGATCACCCTTGGGCGAGATGTCTGTCCGCCCTGCGGCATCGGCGCTGGCGATCAACACAAACGGGCTGCGGCCTATGAACGTGCGGCAGTGCCGGTCGAGCGCGGGAAGTGTCTTGGCGACCACCACCGGGTGAACCGGCTCGCCCATCAACGCCCGCAACTGGGCCTGCGTGGCAATCATCGAGTCGCTGAAATCGAGCACGCAATCATCCCCCGCCGGCAATGGCCCGGGTCATGGTGTGATCAGCGCGCTCCATCGAGTCAATCGCTGCGCCGCAAGGCCCGGGATGATTTGCGGAAGAGACCAGCCGCGGTCGTTTTACAGCTCCGCCAACTTAACCAGCCGGGGCCGCACATTGGGCACGGTCAGCATCGTGCTGCCCACCGCCATCAGCAGCAGCGCGGTGAAGGTTTCCGCCGTAATTATGCCTTTGTCGAGCAGCACGTTGACGAAGATGATCATGATCAGCGCCTTGGTCTGCAGCATCCAGCCGATCACCGCCGCTTCGCCCTTGGCCCAGCCGAGCACACGGCCAGCGAGATGCACCCCCGCCAACTTGCCGATCACGGCGGCGAAAAGGAACAGTGCCGCCGCGCCAAACACTGCCGCACCGCCGACGCCCCACTGCGTGCGCAGGCCAGTCGAGAGGAAGAACACCGGCATAACTGCGAGCAGCAGGAACTCGCGGAAGCCATCGAGCCGTTCGCGGTCGTACCACTTCGCATCGAGCACCGCGCCCGCAAGGAACGCGCCGACCATGAAGTGGAGGCCC
Source organism: Novosphingobium sp. (assembly GCA_046155055.1). Classification (GTDB taxonomy): domain Bacteria; phylum Pseudomonadota; class Alphaproteobacteria; order Sphingomonadales; family Sphingomonadaceae; genus Novosphingobium. Next base: position 15,707 of record JBJXEK010000166.1, read on the forward strand.
GACCAGTCTGCCGCAAAGCCGCAGGCGGCCAGCCAGATCAGGCCGATATACCAGCGGTCGTTCTGCTCCACCCGCGCGATCAGGCGGCGGACCGCCCAGGCCGCAACGGCGAAAACGACGAGGAAAAGGCCCTGCCGGCCAACCCGCTCCCAATCGACAAGAATCAGCGCCAGCACGCCCCAGATCAGCACGTCATCAAGGCTGGCATAGCGCAGCAGCCGCTGGCCGAGCGGCTCGCGGAAAATGCCG
>JBJXEK010000167.1:0-7256 GCA_046155055.1 Novosphingobium sp.
GATCTCGGTGTGGACCTGAGCGATGCCGACCGGGAATGACGCCGCGCCAACTTCGGCGGGCCGAACTGGATCGGCGCATCGCGCGAAAAGCCATAGCCTTCGCGCGGAACCATCAGCATCTTGTCCATCCGCCCGTTGCCATTCTCGTCATGAAACAGCGCGACGGCATAGCGGCCGGGTTGGACGTCCCTGAACTGCACGGCCTCTCCATTGAAGGCCGGGGCCGTGACGTGGAGCGCGCGCGGATCCTTCTGGCAATCGGGGAACGATTTGGGATCGGCGGTGAGGCATGCCAGCACCTGCCCATGGGAGGAGCGCAGACCCTCGATCTCAACCGAGACCGAAATCGGCTGGGGCAAAGCCGCACCAACCAGCGGTGTGGAAAGCGCGGTCAAGGCCGCGCCGCGCATCACGGTGCCGATAACCCCTTGTCGGTGCCGCAAACGTGATCCCAGAAGCGGAAGTACAGCCCGAAGTTGCATCGATACAGCTCATGATGGCGGTGATGATGACTCGCTGTTATCACACAATGCCCTACTGGCGAATGAACAACGACCTGCGGAAACATTTCCCAGCCCATATGATTGGTCACGCCCATTACAGTCATGACCAGCAGGACGACGGCCAGCATACCGGTGTGGATCGGCACCACGAAGACCAGCGCGGGAATGAACAGCCCCACGATAGCGGCTTCGATGGGGTGAAAATTCATCGCGGCCCAGGCTGTGGGCGGGCGGCTGGCATGGTGCACGGCATGGATTGCGCGAAACACGCGCGGGCGATGCATCCAGCGGTGCGTCCAGTAAAACCAGGTATCGTGGAGCGCGAGGTACACGAACAGCGAGAGCGGCATCCACCACAGCGGATAGGCATTTGGATCGGTGTAAACCAGCGTCCAGCCATGTTCCTTCCAGCCCCAAGCGATGATCCCCGCCGGCACGCCGTAGATCGCGGCGGAGGCGAGGCTCCAGGTGATCTCGCTGCGCATCTGTTTGCCGAGCCCGGCATAGTGGCCGGGCCGCACATAGGCGGTGAGCCAAGCAAACATGCCGCTGACGGCGAGATAGCGCACGGCGACGATCAGCGTCATCACCAACGCGGAAAGCCAGAGGGCGGTCATCGCGCGGGCACCATGGATGCCGGGCGCACGGGAAGAAAGAAATGCGTTTTCACGCATCCCCTATGCCAAGGCCGAGCGCCGGTGGACAGCCCGCTTATGGGGCAGTCCACCGTTGCGGCAGCATGGTTCATCTCACTGATCCGGGGTCAGTTCGCGCGTCAGACCGCGCGGCGCACCTTGTTGCGGTGCTGGCCGACGCCGCCGCCTGATCCACCGGGACCACCAGGGCCACGTGGACGGAAGCTGCGCGGCTGACCGTCGCGCGGCGCATCCTTGGGCGCATCGTTGCGGTCGCCCCGGGGTTGACGCTCGCCTTGGCCTGCATGGGGAGCCGTAGCCGCGCGGGCCGGGTTGCCAACAGGGCCACGCTCACCTCCACGTTCATTGGCAGTGCGCGGGTTGGGATCGCGCGGACGGCCATCGCGGCCTTGCGCGCGGCCACCGGGCGTGCGGTCGTCACGGCGACCATCGCCGCGACCCTGACCGCCACTGCGATCACCGCCCCGGTCATTGGCACCACGGTTGCCGGACCGGCCTCGTGCATCACGGGCATCGCGCCGCGCATCTTGCTCGGCTTCATCTGGCTTGCGGCTGGCGACCGGCAGGCGTGCGGCTTCTGCAAGGAAGCCATCGGGCAGCGGCAACGGCATCAGCTTGATGTCGGTCAGGCGCTCGATATCGCGCAGGTAGGGCTTTTCGTCGGGCGCGCAGAAGCTGATCGCCTCGCCCGTGGCACCAGCGCGCGCGGTGCGGCCGATGCGGTGGACATATTGTTCGGGTACGTTGGGTAACTCGAAGTTGAACACGTGGCTAACGCCGCTCACGTCGATGCCGCGCGCGGCGATATCGGTGGCGACGAGGACCGGGCACGAACCCTGGCGGAAGGCTTCGAGCGCGGCGGTGCGCTGCGCCTGGCTCTTGTTGCCGTGGATCGCGCGGGCGCTAATCGAGGCGGCGGAAAGGTTGCGCACGACGCGGTCTGCCCCGTGCTTGGTGCGGGTGAACACCAGCGCGCGGTCGAGCTTGCCGTCGGCCAGCAGCGCGCGAATGCGCAGCGTGAGCAACGCCTGCTTTTCAGCCTGGTTGACGAAGGTGACGAACTGCTCGACGCGCTCGGCGGTCGAGGCCTGCGGGGTCACTTCGACGCGCACCGGGTTATTGATGAACTGCTTGCCGAGGTCGGCGATCGCCTTGGGCATGGTCGCCGAAAAGAACAGGCTCTGGCGTTCCTTGGGCAACATGTTCGCCACGCGGCGCAGCGCGTTGATGAAGCCGAGGTCCATCATCTGGTCGGCTTCGTCGAGCACGAAGATCTCGACGCGGCTGAGCGTCAGCGCGCGCTGGTCGATCAGATCGAGAAGGCGGCCGGGGGTGGCGACAAGAATGTCGACGCCGGGCACGAGGCGGCGGGCCTGCTTGCCCACCGGCACGCCGCCGAACACGCAATCAACGTTCAGGCGCAGGTTCTTGGCATAGGCCGCCATGTTCTCGGCGATTTGCGCTGCGAGTTCGCGCGTGGGCGAAAGCACCAGCATGCGGCAGGAGGCGGGCTTGCGCGGCTTCATGTCCGCCGCGAGGCGGTGGAGCGAGGGCAGCGCGAAAGCGGCGGTCTTGCCGGTGCCGGTCTGCGCGATGCCGAGCAGATCGCGGCCTTCGAGCAGCGCGGGAATGGCCTGGCGCTGGATCGGCGTCGGGTCGGTATAACCCTTTTCGGCAAGCGCATGGAGGATGGGCTCGGCAAGGCCGAGATCGCTGAAATATGACATGGGAATCCTGTATGGTCTGTGCGAGTCGAGCGGACGACGCGCGGGGCCTGATATTCGGGCAAGGGGTCGATCATGCGACCCATGCGTGAATGGGGGAGCGGGTGGAGCGCAGCCGTCCGACCGGGGCGGAATGTACCAGTCTCGGCACACCTCACGCTAGCCCGGGCCTGCGGCGGGAAATCCCGCTCGCCGGTCTTGCTGCGGGCCCGTTAAGTGGAATTGCGCGAATAAGCAAGGAAATTGCGCGGTTGCTGCGCGGGCTTCCCAAGTGAGGGCGGGAGCCTCTATGCAGGAAACCATGCGAACTCGATCGATCCGTGCGCTCATCGCCGCAGCCTTGCTTTTTCCGGCCGCCGCGATTGCTGCTCCGCCCTCGCCCGAACTCTCCGTTGCCGAGCGGCAGATAGTGGCCGGGGTCGAGGCCGCAAAGCCGCGCGATCTTGCGCTGCTCGAAAATCTCGTCAACCAGAACTCGGGCTCGCGCAATCTCGCCGGGGTTAAGGCCGTGGCCGATATCGTCCGCCCGGAATTCGAGGCGCTGGGCTTCACCGTGCGCTGGTTGCCAATGGAGCATACCGGCCGCGCCGGGCACCTTGTCGCCATGCACTCTGGCAAGCGCGGGGCCAAACGGCTTTTGCTGATCGGCCATCTCGATACGGTGTTTGAGCCGGATTCGCCGTTCCAGACGTTTGCGCGGAGCGGCGACGCGGCTAGCGGCCCCGGCGTTGCCGACAACAAGGGCGGCGTCGTTGCCATGCTCGCTGCGTTGCGCGCCATGGCGGCGGCAGGCACGCTCAAGCAGGCCAACGTGGTCGCCTACCTTACGGGCGATGAGGAGGACGCTGGGGAACCGCAGGACAAGGCGCGCGCCGATCTGGTGCTTGCGGGCAAGGCCGCCGATGTGGCGCTCGATTTCGAAGGCCTTGCGCGCGACGTGGACGCTGAGGGCAAGCTGGTTGACATGGGTTCGATCGCCCGCCGTTCCGCGCAGAGCTGGACAATCGAGGTTACCGCTCAGTCCGGCCATTCTAGCGGGGTGTTTGGCGCGAATGGCGACGGCGCGATCTATGCGTTGGCGCAGATGCTCGCAGCGATCCGCGCCGAATTGCCCGAGCCAAACCTGACGCTCAATATCGGCATGATTGCGGGCGGTGCGGAGGCATCGCTCGCCGCGGATCAGGCGCACGTTTCGGCCATGGGCAAGACCAACATCATCCCCGCCAAGGCCATAGCGCGCGGCGATCTGCGCACTCTTTCGCCCGAGCAGAACACCCGCGCACAGCAGCGCATGCAGGCCATCGTCGCGCGCGGCTATCCTGGGGCTTCGGGAGCAATCGCCTTCGAGGATGGCTACCCGCCCATGGCCCCTACCGAGGGCAACCGCGCGCTGCTCGCCAAGCTCAATGCCGTCAACGCCTTGCTCGGTCTGCCTGCCATGGCCCCGCTTGATCCGATGAAGCGAGGCGCAGGGGACATCAGCTTTGTCGCCGCCGATGTGCCGGGGCTTGTCGGCCTTGGGCCCGCCAGCACCGGCGATCACACCCCGGCGGAAACGGTCGATCTGCCCAGCCTGTGGTTGCAGGCCAAACGCGCCGCGCTCTTGATGAGCCGACTGGCGGCGGAAAAGCGGTGATTGTTGAATCTGACAGTGGGCCGGCAAGCCCTTGCACCGGCACTTGCACGCTCGACCCCGTGAGCGCGCTGTGCCGGGGCTGTGCCCGCACGATCGACGAGATCATGGTCTGGTCCACCGCCAGCGGTGCGCAGAAGCACGCGATCATCGGCGCAGTGGCGCAGCGCCGTCAGAGCGTCAGCGTCAGGTCGAAATAACCGTAGACGGTGTTGCCGGTCGGCGGCGCGTTGGGCGCATCGCGCAGAACGCCGTGCTTGAAGAGCACCGCACCGCCGGTTTCTGCCTGCAGCAAATCGGGCACGATCCAGTGCCTGATCCGCGCATCAATCTGATGGCCCGCAAACCGGCCTGATGCGCCGGAGGCATCGCGCACGCCGGTCGAGGCAAAGGCGTCGCGCGGGTTTTCAAGCCACAGCGCGCGGTATGAGAGCTGCGCGTCGGTCCGCTTGTTGGGCGTCACTTCCAGCCGAAGGCCTGGCGAAATGATGTTGAAACGGCCGAGCGCACCATAAAGCGCGGTCGGCCCGAAATCGAAGCGCCGCGCACCGAACAGCGTGTCGAACCGGGCATAGCGCCCGGCCTTCCCGCCATCACCGCTTGCGGCATCGAAGAGCCCGGCCACGCGCGGCTTCCATGCACCCGTCAGGCTATAGCCAGCTTCGGCATGGGCAAACCACGCCGAGACATCAAGATCGGTGACGTCGCTCGCGCTGGTGCTGCGGCGTGCGGTACCGAACTGGTAGGCCGCTTCGAGATCGTGATCCCACTTGCCGGCGGTGGGCCGCGCGAACAGCCGCAGACCTGTGGTCCAGATCCGGCGGTTGCGGGTGAGGCGGTTATCACCGTCCCGCTCGGCAAGGCGGAAACCATAGCCTTCGAGCGTCCCGCCCAGCACGCCGGGCAGCATGGCATCGGCGCCGAAGAATTGCACGGCGGTGGTCTCGAGGTCCCACTTGACGCGGTTGTCCTGCAGGCTCTGCGTGTCATCCGGGCGGCGGATCTGCGGCATGGCCCAGAACGCCTGTAGTCGCTCGCCGCCGCGCCCGGTCCATTCCAGATTGACCCCGGTGAAGGCGTTGGTCGTGTTGCGAAAACGGTTGCGGGCCACAAGGCGCCGTGAGCCAATGTCCATGGTAAAGCGCCCGGCGGTCAGCAGACCCCTCCCGCCTTTGGCGCCTCCCTTTGTGCTCTGGCCCCAGTCCCCCAGCTCGAACTTCACATAGCCCTGTACCAACTCCAGTGCGTTGACATCCGAGGTGGTGATGCTCGAATTCGCGGCCTCGCCATACGTGCGTGCATCCCAGAGTTCACCGCCAAAGCGTACCGGTCCGGCATCGTACTCCGCCGCCACTGTTGTTCGCAGTGAGACCATCGAATCGTTGCGGGCGGCGGTAGGGCGGAACTGGCCGTCGATGGCTTCGACGCGCGCACGCACCGTGGCGGTGATCGTCAGATCGTCCGGCGCACCGACCGCCTCGGCCAGCAGGCCCTGCTTGGCCGAGGCGGGAGCAGAGATGATCAGCACGGCAAACGCCGCTGCGGCAAGGGTCGCTCTCAGGGTCAAAGTCGCTTCCTGCATTGGTGGCGCACTTCCTCCCGCTACCGGGTCGGTTTGCAAGTGCTATGCGCTGTCAAATATAGCATCCGGCGAGCGCGTCCAGTCATCAGTTGCTTGTGGTGGACGCAAAGTAGGGCTAAGCGCACGGCCTGTCACTTGGGGAGTAGCCGCTGTGCTTCGGCACGGTCCCCTGCCAAATGTTTTGGCGCGTCAACATGCTTGGCCGAGAGGCCGTGGCGCAGGCGGCAAGGCAGGATCCGCATCGGATCAGGTCTTTCCGGGCGAGACCAATGACACCGCATTCCCTTCCCGGCCGGGTGGGGGAAGGCCGGTGTCATTGTCTCGGTAGTTCGCCCGGCCCCGGAATTCTTGCATGATCGAAGCTTTTGCAACCTCCACTGTGATCGTCGCGCTCGCCGAAATCGGCGACAAGACCCAGCTCCTTGCCATCGTGCTTGCCGCGCGGTTCAAGCGGCCCTGGCCGATCATCGCGGGCATTCTCGTCGCAACACTTGCCAACCACTTCCTGGCGGCCCTTGCAGGATCGGCGGCTGCCGCATGGTTCGACGGGCCTTGGTTCCGCTATGCTGTCGCCATAGGCTTTCTTGCCATGGCGGCATGGACGCTGGTGCCGGACAAGTTCGACGATGACGATGCGCCTGCCCCGGCAAGGTTCGGTGCATTCGTTACCACGCTGGTCGCGTTCTTCCTGGTCGAGATGGGCGACAAGACGCAGATCGCAACCATTGCGCTCGGCGCCCGGTTCCACGATGCGTTGGCCGTGACTCTGGGCACCACGCTTGGGATGATGCTGGCGAATGTGCCCGCTGTGCTGCTGGGCGGCGAACTGGTGAAGCGCGTGCCGCTTCAAGCGGTGCGGATCGCGGCTGCGCTCCTGTTTGCGGCGCTTGGCCTATGGCTGCTGCTGGCAACGGCGGGGTTGCTCTAGGCGTTTTCGCCCCATTCTGCGCAGAGCGGATCGGCGGCGACAACCAGCCGCCGCAGCGCCGCGCGGGCCAGCCGCTCGGTCTCGGTCTTGCGGCGTGCTGCCGCGAGCGGCAGACTGGGCGCTGGGCGCACGATTTCCGCATCGTAGCCATCGGCAACAATGATGCCGCAAAGATCGGGCTGGAAAATCGGGGTTTCGAGGCAGGCACGATCAAGATGCGGCGCGAGGCC
>JBJXEK010000168.1:0-4641 GCA_046155055.1 Novosphingobium sp.
AGCTCGCCCACACGTGCACGCAATGTCGCGGCAAAGGCCTTCCCATCGATAATCGCGGCAGTCATGCGACAACTCTTGCAAGATAAGGCAGGATGAAAAGCTGCAGAATCTGGATCACAATTATGAGCGCCATCGGTGAGAAGTCGATCGGTGGGGTTCGGGGGATGAGCCGACGGATCGGTTGGAGTAGCGGATCCATGATGGCTTCGAGTGCGCGCCAGATCGCCGCCACATACGGGTTGTGCATGTTGACGACGTTGAAGGCGATCAACAGGCTGAGGACGAACCAAACTGTGATGACTGTCTGGAAAATGCCCAGCAGATAGTTCACGATCTCAATAAGCAGCACGAGCACGTGATGGGTCCCTTCCGATCAGCTTCTGGCCGCTCCTAGCCGACCCTGTCCCGAGGCCACAAGGGCTCCCTCGCCGAACGACTGACGGCATGGGACAAATCTGTATGTGTCACATACGAAATTGTCCAGAGACTCGCGCGCAAAAATGCGGGTGGTCAGGGCGTGAGCGTCGTGCTTTCAACATGCCAGCGCAGCAGTTCGGCGCTCGCGCCGTCGACGTCGTTGACGCGGCGGATCACGATTTCGCCGGAAATTACGCGCGAGCCGTCGATGATCCGCACGGGTGCTGTGTAATAGAGTGAGCCTGCCGCGCCTTCGCCATCGCCTTTGGACAGGCTCACTTTCGGATGCTCAAGACCAGACCATTGCTGGGCAAATGCCGCTTCGGATAGTCCGCTGCGCGCACCGTGATCACCCCAGAACGCGCGCACAGCCGCCCAGTCCCGCGCTTCCACGGCATCGGCCCAGGCACGCAGTACGACATCGGGATCGCGCGAGGTGGACGGAAGCGGGGGTGCAGCCGCGACAAGGGCGGGTACTTCTGCAGGAGGGATGCATCCGGCGAGAACGAAAAGCAGCGCAGCGGCGAGGACAGGGCGGATCATCCCGATGAAATGCGCCGCGGCCGGATTGGTTCCCGCGGCAACGCCCCGCTTCACCCTCTGCCCGGCCTCACGCGCGGATCAGCGTACCGGCACCGCGCGCGGTAAAGACCTCGATCAGCATGGCATGCGGCACGCGGCCATCGAGCACGACCGCCGCCTCGCATCCAGCTTCGACCGCGTGGACGCAGGTCTCGAGCTTTGGGATCATGCCGCCGCTGATCGTGCCGTCTTCGGCGAGGCGCGTAATGTCTGCCGGGGTCAGGTCGGTGAGGAGCTGGCGGTTCTTGTCCAGCACGCCGGGCACGTCGGTCAGCAGGAACAGCCGGGCCGCGCCGAGTGCCGCCGCGATAGCGCCGGCCATGGTATCGGCGTTGATGTTATAGGTTTCGCCGTCCTCGCCCACGCCGATCGGCGCGATCACCGGGATCATCTTCGCGTTGACGATCGTATCGATCACCATGGTATCGATCCGCGCCGGTTCGCCCACGAAGCCGAGATCGACGACCAGCGCTTCGCCGCTTGTCGCATCGTTGATCGCCTTGGGGGCCTTCTTCGCCTCGACCTTGCGGGCGATGACCATGCCGCCGTCCTTGCCGGAAATGCCGATGGCCTTGCCGCCCGCCCGCGCGATCCAGCCCACGAGTTCCTTGTTGATCGCACCGGCGAGCACCATCTCGGCAACCTCGGCAGTCTGCTTGTCCGTCACGCGCAGACCATCGACGAATTGCGATTCAATGCCCAAGGCCTTCAGCATGCGTCCGATCTGCGGGCCGCCGCCGTGGACCACGACCGGATTGATGCCGACCGCCTTCAGCAGCACGATATCCTCGGCAAAGTCCTGCGCCAGTTCGGGATCGCCCATGGCGTGGCCGCCATATTTCACCACGAAGGTCTTGCCCGCGTAGCGCTGCAGATAGGGCAGCGCCTCGGTGAGGGTTTCGGCCTTGGCGAGCATCGCCTTGTGGTGGGCGGCCTGATCGGCTGCGAGGTCGTGTGCGGAGTCGGGTTCGGTGCTCATGATGCGCGCGCTTTGGACCAACGGGCGCGGCGGTGCAATATTAGCGCGCCCCGTCCAGCCAGCGGCCCAATTGGACGAACACCCAGATCAGCGGTGGCACCATGATCGTGGAAAGCAGCAGCTTCGACAGGATCTGCCCTTCCATGATCGCGCCGATCGGCAGCAGCGCGCCGGTCGCATCGTGCACCCCGGCGAACGAGATCGTGATGAAGATCAGGGTATCGACCATCTGGCTGAGCAGGCTCGCCACCCATGCGCGCAGCATCAGCAGTTGCCCGCGTCCTCCGGCCAGCCGCGAGAACACATAGACATTGAGCGTCTGCGAGGTGCCATAGGAAACAAGACCCGCAAACTGCATCCGCGCGCCCTGGCCGAGCAGGCGGGCAAAGGCCTCCTGATCACCCCAGAAGGGGGCTGGCGGCACCGCACGGATCACGAAAGTCAGCAGCAGCATCGAGACTACCAGCGGCACAAACCCGAAGCGCACCAGCCGATTCGCCACATCCTGCCCGAACAGCTCCGCCACCGCGCTTGCCAGCACGACCAGCATCAGGAACGCAAAAATGCCGCTTTCGACCGCAAGATCGCCCAGTAACGGCCAATGGCCGAGCGCCGCGATCTTGGTGCCGAGCACACCCGCCAGCACCACCAGCCCCCCATAGAGCAGCGAGAACGCGAACAGCGAGGTGGGGATCAGCGGGCCAGTATCCGGGGTTGCCTGTTCGGCAGACGATGTCGTTTCCTTCATCGCATCACGGTTAGCGGGATTTTGACCCTGCGCCAAATCCCGTTTATGCCTTGGCCTTACGGTTTTTCAGGGAGCAAGCGGCCCGCGATGCGCGTATTCATGAGCCTCGCCGGCATGGCGCTGATCCTGCTCGTTGCCGTTCTTCTCTCTTCCAACCGCCGCGCCATCCGGCTCAGGGTGGTGATCCCTGCTTTCGCGCTGCAAGTGGGTTTTGCCGCACTGGTGCTGTGGTTTCCGCTAGGTAACGCCGCATTGCAGGGTGCGGCGGCGGGCGTGGAAGGCTTGCTCGGCTATGCCAAAGCCGGCGTCGCGTTCCTGTTCGGTCCGCTCGCCGATCCCGCGATCGGCGGCCACAGCTTTGCCATTTCCGCGCTGCCGACGATCGTGTTCTTCGCCGCGCTGATCTCGATCCTCTACTATCTCGGGATCATGCAGCTGGTGATTCGCTGGATCGGGGGGGGCCTCGAATGGGTCACCGGGATCAGCCGGGTCGAGGCGCTGTGCGCGGCGTCGAACATTTTCGTCGGCCAGAGCGAATCGCCCTTGGTCATCCGCCCCTATCTCGCCGCGCTCAGCCCCGCCCAGATGTTCTGCGTTATGACCGTGGGTATGGCGGGTGTCGCGGGCACCATTCTTGCGGCTTATGCGGCGATGGGCATCCGCGTGGATTACCTCGTCGCCGCTGCGTTCATGTCGGCCCCCGGCGGCGTGCTGATGGCCAAGCTGATCATGCCCGATATGCCCCCCATCCCCGACGCGCCTGCCGATGCGCCGCTGCCCAATCCGCATATCGCCGTCTCCGCACCAGACGAGGAGCGCCCCGCCAACCTGATCATGGCCGCGAGCCAGGGTGCGCAGACCGGGGTGCGGCTTGCCGTGGCAGTCGGTGCGATGGTGCTGGCGTTCGTGGCGCTGGTGGCCATGGCCAACGGCATTCTCGGCATGATCGGCGGGCGGCTCGGCTATCCCGGCCTCTCGTTTCAGCAGATCCTTGGCACGGTGTTCGCGCCGATTTTCCTGCTCCTCGGCGCGCCGACTTGGGCCGAAGCAGCGCAGGCGGGCGGCTTGTTCGGCACCAAGATCGTGCTCAACGAGTTCGTCGCGTTTATCGATCTGGGCGCGGCCAAGACCCTCAACGCGCACACCGTCGCCATCGTCACCTTTGCGCTGTGCGGCTTCGCCAACTTCAGCTCGATCGCGATCCAGATGGCCGTCTCGGGCAGCCTCGCGCCAAATCAGCGCGCGGTGATCGCGCGGTTGGGGATGAAGGCGCTGGCGGCAGGGGCGCTGAGCAATCTGATGAGCGCGGCGCTCGCGGGCCTATTTCTCAGCGCATGAACCTTGTGACTGGCAGCGCCGCAATCAGGGCAGGTGCAGCCTATGGCGTGATCGGCTTCGGTTTCGGGTTTGTCTTCGGAATAGTCAGGACTTTGCTGATTGCTCCGGCGGTCGGAGCGTTCGTTGCGGTTGCCATCGAGACGCCGCTCATGCTGGCCGCCTGCGCGCCGCTTGCACGCTGGTGCCTGCGCCGTTGGTCCATTGCTACGCGCGTCGCAGCGCTCGCGACGGGGCTTGTGGCGTTTGCTGCGCTGATGGTTTGCGAAGTGCTGCTCGGGTTGGCGCTGGGGCAAGCGCCGCAAGCCATGCTCGAAGCGATGGCCCGGTCCGCCGGACTGCTCGGCCTCGCCGGGCAAATCACCTTCGCGCTGTTGCCGTTAGGATGGACGGCGGTGAAGCGCTTGCCGCGCCAGTAGCGGCAGGCCCACCAGCACGAACGGTGCGGCCATAAAGCCCCAGTAGCCGTTGTCTGGCCGGCCGAACACGGTGAGCGCCGCAAGGAACCCCGCGCTGCCGATAGCGGCGATGCGCTCGAAGTCGCCGCCCCAGCGCAGCATCGCAGCGAGTGAGGCGGCGA
>JBJXEK010000169.1:0-7578 GCA_046155055.1 Novosphingobium sp.
GCATTGCTGTTCAGGCTGACCGGATTGCCGAAATAGGTGGAGATCGCATCCGGCCCGTGCGCATCGCGGACCGCGCGCAGCCGGAAGCCGATGTCGGCCAGCGCCTCCTCCCAACTGACCGGTTCAAACTGCGCGGGCAGTTCATGCTTGGGGTTTACCCGCTTCAGCGGCTGGTTCACCCGGTCAGGATCGGTGTGGACCTCGATGAAGTTCAGCCCCTTGTGGCAGGCGAACCCCTGCGAAACGGGATGTTCGCGGTCAGGCTCCAGCTTCGCGACGTTGCCATCGCCGTCCAGCGTGGCGACCATCGGGCACAGCGGCTCGCAAATCCGGCAAAAGGTGCGCTTGCGGTTCATTTCGCTTCGCTCCGCGCCGCGAACAGGGGACTGGCCCCTTGCGCCGTCGGGAACTGGTCGCGCAGCGTCGGCTTCGACACTTTGCCCGACAGCGTGCGCGGCAGCGGCGTGTCGATGAACACCATGTGCCGTGGCCGCTTGAACCGGGCGAGCGTATCCGCACCCGCCGCTTCCAGGGCGCGCATCACCGCTTCCTGATCGCCGTGGGCATGCGCCACCACCATCGGCACTTCGCCCCATTCGGCATCCGGCACGCCGATCACCGCCAGCTCGGTTACCCCTGCGACCCCGGCCAGCGCCTGCTCGATTTCAGCCGGATAGACGTTGATCCCGCCCGATATCAGCATGTCCTTCGACCGGTCGACCAGCTTCAGGAAACCTGCCTCGTTCATCAGGCCGACGTCGCCCGTGCGCAGCCAGCCATCGACGATGGTTTGGGCCGTGATATCGGGCTTGCGCCAGTATTCGCGCATCACGTGTGGCCCCTTGACCATGATCTCGCCGGTTTCGCCCAGCGGCAGGGTATTGCCGTGCTCATCGCCGATCCGCACCTCCGAACCCATGATCGCCCGCCCGGCCCAGCCGATATGCTTCATCGCGTCATCGCTGTGCATGGTTGCGACCAGCCCCGACGCCTCGGTCAACCCATAGGACTGGATCAGCGCCAGCCCCTTGGCGCGATAGGCCTCGATCAGGTCGAGCGTGACCGGCGCGCCGCCTGCGGCCGCCGAAATCACGTGGCCCAGATCGGCGCCGGCAAAGTTGTCGGAGCGCAGCAGGCGCTGCCAGATGACCGGCACGGTCGTCATCGCGGTAACCCGGTGACGCTGGATCACGTCGAGATAGCGATCGACGTCGAAATCGGATTCCAGCACCATCGTCGCCCCGGCGTTCACCGCGATCTGGATGAAGCAGGATATGACCGCGCCGGTGAACACGAACGGCACCGCCACCAGCACGCGGTCACGCCAGGTCAGCCCTTCGGCTAGATTCTTGGCCATGCCGGGATACATCGCGCTGCCATGCGTCAGCAGCGCGCCTTTCTGGCGGCCGGTGGTGCCGGAGGTATAGCAGATGAACGCTGGATCGGTCAGGCCGATGGCGGCCGTCGGCAGGCCCGCTTCGTCCACTTCCAGCTGGCCGAACGCCCGCACATCGCTGGTATCGGTGGCATAGACCGTGAAGCCCAGCTGGCCCGCTGCCAGTTCCAGCTGCGGCAGCAGATGCGCCTCGCTCACAACGACCCGGCATTCGGCGTCTTCCAGCAGCGGTAGCAGTTCCACGGCGGTCAGCCGGAAATTGAGCGGGACGAAAATGGCCCCCAGCTTCAGGCATGCCGCGACCAGCAGCGGCGCTTCGATCCGGTTGGTCATCAGCAGGCCCACCCGGTCGCCCTGCTCCACCCCCGCCGCGCGCAGTCCGCGCGCCAGCGCGTCGGACCGGGCATCGTATTCGGCCCAGCTCATTTCTCGGTCGTTGTGGATGACAGCCGGATGGTCCGGCCGCCAGCGCGCCCAATAGCGGATCAGCTCGGCAATGTTCATGATCTCTCCCGATATTTCGACGCCCGCCTGCATCCGGTGATGGAGGGGCGTTCTGATTGTTGTCAGACCGGTCCGGTCAGGACGGAGCGGCCGCCAGTTCGCGCGCCATCTGGCGATGCAGGTGCTGGCAGGGCGCTTCGCTGCGGCCATAAAGTAAATCGCCGACCGGGCGGGCCAGCGCGTTGGCCTGGATGGTTTCCTCCATCGGGAAATCCTCTTCCAGCGCGGCCTGCTCCAGGATTTCCCAACTGCGGTTGATCCGGCCCGCGATCCGTTCGTCCAGCTTCGCCGCATCGACAACGAAACGGATATGAATGAAGCACTTGCCGGGATCCTTCAGGTCCGGCCAGACGTTCCAGAATTCAAAGTGATCGGGCGTGGGGATCAGGTTGACGTTGGGGAACAGCACCATGTTGCCGGTCACGTACCGGCGGTCTTCCGGCTCGACCGTGCCTGCCTTGATCTTCTCCGCCAGCTTCTTGTAGACCGAGAACGACCGGCCATGGCGGCCCAGATCCTGCCAGACGCTGGCATTGGTCTGGATCAGCTTGCCCACCCCAGTCGGGTGCAGGAACTGCGGGTGCAGCACGTCGATCGCGCCGTCCATCACCAGCTTCCAGTTGATGTTGCTGTGGATCTTCTTGTCCATGTGGATCACGCTGTTTTCCAGCCCGTAATCCGCGAGAACTGCATCGGCTGCGCCAAGAAATTCGGTGAGTGTGCCGGGTGCATCATCGGCAAAGTTGATCCAGACGATCCCGTGGCGCTCTTCGCAGTTGACCGCGTGCAGGTTGTTGCAGGCGCGATCGACCGGGCCAAGCTGCTCCTCGAACGGCACCCCGCGCAAGGCCCCGTCGCCGTCATAGCTCCAGCCGTGATAGGCGCAGACGAAGAACGGCTTTTTGCCGCGATCCTCTAGTTCGACCTTCCCTCCGCGATGGCGACACATATTCAGATATGTCGCCACTTTGCCGGACTTCTGCCGCACGAACAGCACCGCGCTGCCCAGAATGTCACGCGTCACGAAGCTGCCGGGTTCAGGCAGTTCCGATGCCATCGCGCCCACCAGCCATTGTCGGCGAAACACTTCCAGTTCCCGCGCAAGGTGCTCTGGCAAGGCGAAATTGCTCACCGGAACGTGCAGGACCGAGTCGGCCTGGTCGGTCGTTCCGTTGTTCAGGTGATCGACCATTCGATCAAACACTTGCGCGGAGATGCGGTGGTTCATCGGGATGCTCCCTTGTTCGTCACAGCTTCGTGCGCCGGCATTCACATTTATCTAATAATGTTAAATTAAGCCATCTTCCTGTCAAGTGCGAAACGCGGCGAGCGGTCAGGCGAGCCGGTCAAGCGCGTCGCCATCCGCCACGAACCGTTCCAGCCGCGCCTGCACGCCCGGCGCGCCCAGCACGGCGGCAAACGCCAGCGCCTCGTCCTGCAGGCCGGCGGCATCGTCGGCGGCGGTCAGCGCCATGATCGCGGCCACGGCATCTGGCGACCGCTGCGCAAAATCTGCCGCCAGTTCCAGCGCGCGGACCAGCGGATCGGTGGCAACCTCGTCAACCAGCCCGGCCGCCGCTGCCTGTCGGGCATCGACCACCGCACCCGCCAGCATGAACAGCCGCGCGCGGTGCCGCCCGATCAGCCGCGCCAGCCGCTGCGTCCCGCCCGCGCCCGGAAAGATGTCGATGCGGATTTCCGGCAACCCGATAGCCGCCACCTCTGCACCCGCCACGCGCATCGTGCAGGCCAGTGCGATTTCGAACCCGCCACCCATGCAGACCCCGTTGATCGCCGCGATCACCGGCTTTCGCGCACCGTCCAGCAACGCTCCCAGCCGCTGGAACGGCGCGCTCAGAAACGCCTCCGGACTGGTGCGCCCATCGGCCAGCGCCTGCGCCGCGCGGGCGATCTGGCCGACGTCGGCGTGGCGGATGAACACCCCCGGCGCTGCGCCCGTCAGCACCACCGTCCGGATCGCTGGGTCGGCCAGTACCGCCTCAACCGCATCGGCCAGCATCCCGGCACCCTTGTTGGTGATCGTTCCGCAGGGATCGGATGCAAACCGGATAACCGCCGTGGTGGCTTGCACGTCCTGCGTGACACTCTCCTGCGATCGCATCGTTCACTCCTCGTGCATGATTGGTCACTCAAACCGGGCGCTAGTCGACCCCGAAGATCGCCGAACTGATCGTTGGCGCACCGGGACCGCCCGCCAACAGGCAGGTTTTGGCATCGGGTACCGGATTGGGGCTTTCCCCGCGCAGGCAACGGATCGATTCCACCGCCGTCACGAAGCCATGCACGAACCCGTGCGCCAGATTGCCGCCCGATGTGTTTATCGGCAGCCCGCCGCCGGGTGCGATCAGGTTCTCATAGCGGACCACTTCGGCGACGTTCTCATAGGTGCAGAACCCGTGGTCGATCAGCGAGGCGATGCCTTGGGCGCTGAAATTCTCGTAAAGCTGGACAACGTCGATATCCGCCGGGGTCAGCCCCGCCATGTTGTAGAGCTTGTCCTTGATCGCACGGAAACCACCGGTAGCGTATAGGTCGATATCGTCGTTCTCGATCAGATCACCCCAGCCCTGCTGGGTGCCTTGCGCGACCGAGAGCAGCTTGACCGGCTTCTTCTTCAGGTCGCGCGCCATCTCGTCCGACACCATCAGCAGCGCGCCCGCTCCGTCGTTTTCGCGGCTGCAATCGAACAGCCGGAACGGTTCGGCGATCCAGCGCGTGGTGCGGAACACGTCAAGGTCGAGTTCCTTGCCGTATGCCGTCGCCTCGGGGTTGCGGCTGCCGTGGAAATAGGATGCGCGGACCAGTTCCTCGCAGACCGATCTGGGCACGCCGTGGTAATCGAACAGGCGCTGGGCGCGCATCGCGCAGACTTGTGCCGGGGCAACCAGACCCACGCCAACCATGTGGTCGTTCAGGTGGTGCGCCATGACGGCGGCTGCCAGCCGCCCGCTGTTGCCTTCGGCCAGCGCGCGAAAGATCACCACGGCCTTGGCCTGACCGGTCAGGATCGCGGCCGACGCCAGCCCTAACGTGCCAGCGATCCCGCCGCCGCCGCCGCCCCAGACTTGGGCCGACCAGTTCAGTTCCTTGGTCCCAAGGTCAGACATCAGCCGCACCGGCTCGTTGTGGTCATCGCCGTAGGAGACGAACCCGTCGACATCGGCGGGGTCAAACCCGGCATCTTCGCACGCATCGACGATGGCGCGGGTCAGCAATCCGCGCTCCGGCAGCGGCGCAGTGCCGCGCTTGTATTGACGATAGCCGACCCCGGCGATGGCAGTCTTGCCTGAAAGATTGATGCTCATGCCAGGTTCCAGCGGATCGAGGGGATCTTGTCCTTGCCGAATTGGGTAAAGGCGGTCCGGCCGGTCACGGCAGCGCCGATCGCCAGAGCGCTTTCATCGCCTTCGATCAGGCCGTTGAGCCGGATCGGCACCGCATCCAGCAGCACCAACGCGGTTGCATAGGGCAGGTCCAGCCCCTCCGTTCCGGCAAAGCGGTGATGGGTACGGGTCCACGTGAACACAGTGCCCGCCAGCGGCTGTTCGTGCCAGGCGTGGTCCCACGAACCGCATGCGCCGCAGCGCCAGACCGCTGGCCAGTGCCATTTGCCGCAGCCATTGCAGCGCGGCAGCACCAGCCGTCCTTGCGCCAGTGCATCCCAATAAGGGCCTTCCGCCCCAAGCTGCCCATTGACCATCTGCGCCATCATGCCTGATCCTGTAGAGTTGGCCGCCGCCCCATCCGGGGCGCGGCTTGAGTGCATGCCATCACGCTGAACATCGGCTCAGCGCACCTTGGGCAGCGTCAGATGCGCGTTGCGATATTCATCGCGCAGCGCGGGTTTGGAAATCTTCTGGGTGGCCAAACGCGGCAACGGCTCGTCGCGCACGGCGACATAGCGCGGCACCTTGAAATCGGCCAACCGGGCGTTGCAATGGGTGATCAGCGCCGGAACATCGACCGGCCCATCGGCATAGACCACCGCCAGCGGCGTTTCCTGAAACTTCGGATCGTGCGCCGCAATCACTGCCACTTCGACAATGCCCGGATATTCGAGCACCGCCCGCTCGATTTCCGCCGCCGAGATGTTCAGCCCGCCTGACACGATGATGTCCTTCACCCGGTCGACAAAGGTGATCAGGCCACGTTCGTCCATCTTGCCGATGTCGCCAGTATGGAGCCAACCATCACGGATCGCCTCGGCCGTGGCCTGCGGATTATTCCAGTACCCCAGCATCATGCCGGGGCCGCGGATCAGGATTTCACCCTCGGTATTGGGCGGTACATCGTGGCCCGCACGATCAACGATCCGGTGGTGGGTAAATATCCCGCCCCAGCCGCACTTTTCCGGGAATTCCGCCGCGAATCGCAACGGCATGACAGTGGAATTGCCGCCCGCTTCGGTCTGACCATAGGTCTGGCGGATGATCAGCCCCTTGGCCGCCCAGGCATCGAACAGCTCGCGCGTCACACGCGCCCCGCCAACCGCCACCATCCGCAGCGCCGACAGGTCCGCGTCCACGAAGCCCGGCAAGGCCGCGATCCGTTCGAAAAAGGCGGGCGCCCCGGCGAAGTTCACGATTCTTTGCTGTTCGAGAATTTCGAGGAACCGCTCGGCCACGAACGCCGGTTCGAAATAAAGCGTGCAGCCCAGCACTGCGTAATGGACCAGCTGGACCATGCCCGCCGATGTCGCCAGCGGCCCGACGACGATCACCCCGCCGCCATCGGACAGCGCGCTGTCCTCCATCACGGTGGCCTGGATATAGGCCAGCATCGTGCGGTGCGAAAACATCACGCCCTTGGGCTTCGCGGTCGACCCACTGGTCGAAATAATGACCACGCAGTTGTCCGGGCTGATTTCACGGTCGATCCGCGCCAGCGGCCCTTGGCGCAGTTCTGCGACTTCCGCGATGTCGAGCACCAGTACGCCGCAATCCATGAATTTCGCGGTCTGTTCAGCTTCGGCAATGATCAGGCGCGGGCCGTGATCATCCACGATTTCGCGCAGTTCATGGGCGGTGAAGCGCGTGTTGAGCGGCGCGACGATGGCGCCCGCCCGCATGATCGCCATGCTGAGCGTGCAGTATTCGATACTGTTGGCGGCGCACACGTTGACCCGGTCGCCCGTTTCCACGCCCAGTTCGATCAGCCGCACCGCGACGCGATCGATCCATGGCACCCATTCCGACCAAGACACACCCTCGCCGCCGAGCGAGATGGCCACCCTGTCGCCCCTGCTCTTTGACCACCAGACCAGCGCGCTATTGATTGTCAGCACAGTGCCACCTCGTCCCTTGGCTGCGATTCTTCGAAGAATCCCGTTGCCGCATCATTTCAATGGAAGGTAACATCGGCATTATCTACACGCAATTGATTAAGTGCTGCAGACCGCAGAAATCCTCACCTTTTGACCAGATTCTTGCGTCATCGGACGGGCCGGACAAGACAAAAAGCCCTGCCGTTGCTGGCAGGGCTTTCCGTGTCATGCCGGGGTGCCGTCAAGCCGGATCAGAACTTGACCCGCACCGAGCCGCCATAGGTGGTCGGCGAACCCCAGGTCGTCTGGATCGCGAACGGACCCGGCAGGATCTGGCTCCTGTACTTGGCGTTGGTGATGTTATCGCCGAATACAGCCAACGTGAAGCGGTCCG
>JBJXEK010000170.1:0-14225 GCA_046155055.1 Novosphingobium sp.
GATCAATCCATGAAGATAGCGATAGCCAAAGCCGTGACCCTGATTGGGGAGCAGCAAAGCCATCACAAATGTCGTCACCACCATGCCTCCAGCCAGTGCAGCGATCATCGGGTCGGTGCGATACTTGCGCGCACCGGCCAATAGAAGTGGCACCAGCAAAAGATGCTGCCATGCAATGAAACGCAGGCCGTTGGCGACCATGAGCGGAAGGCCCATCGGTTCACGATCGCGCAAGGTGCTGGTCAGGCGTGTGAAATAATCGACCCCTTCCGGGCGCGGCGCGTGGGCACTGGCCTGCACCAGCGGCCCGATCGAGGTTGGCCACCACAGCCAGAAGGCACTGATTGCGGCATAGCCGGCGATATACAGCGCGGCGCGATGCCAGCGTCGTTCGGCAAGTAGCAACAGGATAAACGGCCCGGCAAACATCGGGTGCATCAAGGGTTGGTGCAGCCCGGTGGCGACAAACCCGACCGCCAGCGCGGCAAGGTCCGACGCCGTGGTGCGGCGCAGGAAGAGCCAAAACCAGCACAGATTAAGCGCCAGATGGCCGGGCATGGCATAGCTGGTCATGCCTGCGAACAGCACTTGCGCCGAACCGGCATAGAGCACCAACGCGACAAACCCTGCTTCGCGGTCACCGGGCCACAGGCGTTTGACACAACCAAACAGTGCGATTGCACCCAGCGCAGTCATGAGCGGGCCGACCAGCCAGGGCGCCCCGATCAGGCCAAACAACGCACGCATCGCTGCGTTGAGCGGAAGGTACGAGGAAATCCACGCCCCGCGGGGCTGGGCAGGATATAGAAACAACGTGTTGAGTGCGTCCGAATGATCGCGCCAGAACGGAGGCAGGGGGGCAACAAGGTGGCCCTGGCCGAACACGTTGGCATCGAAAGTAGCCATCTGCTCATCGCGGCTGAGGTCATAGCCGCTTAGTAGCAGGAAATGCCCGGCGCTGGTTACCACCAGCATGCAAAGGGCTAGCATCAGCCAGCTGCGGCGATGCACCACAGGCAAGTGCAATCGTTCAGATAGCCGGATGCAAGACAGCAGGACGATCACGACCGCCGCCAACAGCAGCCAACGATCCTGCCGATGGAGCACGAATGCAGAAACATTGCTGAACGGCCGGAAAGTAAGGGCCTGAATAAAAGCTATGCCTGCGGCACCGATCGCAAACCGCATCAGCCCGTTTTTGGCGAAAGGCACTGCGGGTGAAAGCGCCTCCGCTGCATCCGCGCATGCCTGAGTGTCCTGTGATAACGTAGCCATAATCCCCTCAGGCCCCGCGCAAATTCATGCATCGACAAAACCAAATTAAGGTTAGCATAACGTTACTGGTCCGAAAGGACCGACGTGAATACAGCCGCGACTGCGACAATATGTCCGAACCTGCGCTACAGCGGCTGAAATTCGCCGACTCGAGCTGAAGGACACGGACTGGGTGGCCTTTCCGGTGTCCAGCGCACGGGGAATAGCGCTGATAAACGACATGCTGTCTGAGCGGCCCGGATCAGGCTGCCGCAAAGACTTCATGCGATGGAACCAGAAAATTCCGTTGGACGGCTGACACTCTTTTTCCGCCTGTTTTATGGCAAATGCTCAGCGTGACGGGCGCTTTTATCTCGTCACGGGATTGCCGATGCCCTCGAGTTCGGTGGCCCGCAGGATCGCTTCGGTTCCGACTGGTTACAACGGTTAGGACTATAACCTGTTCGAAATTGGCCCGACTTTGCCCGACAGCACCGCCCGTCTTCCCCGTTGCAACGGCCCCGCCCTACCATTCCCCGCCCTTTAGGAATTCCTGAAGGTTTCGACGGTATTCACCACGCATCGGAAGTCCGCGCTGACCATTGTCGGCTCATGACCTCCAGCGAACGAACAGGATGATCTGCATGAGCGCATTTGGCCGCAAGTCCGGAGTAGGCGGGAGCAGCACTGCAATGCGCCCGTCGTTCGGTGTCGCGCGTCCGATGAAATCGGGGGAAGGTTCTGGCTCGGGGTCGACTGCGCCGGTTCCGCTGCCGATGGGCGGTGAGCAATTCCCCCCGCTGCCGACCATGGACGTCGCCGATACCGGGCCCAACAACAAGTCTGACGCCCTCACCCGGCTGGCCGACCGCGCCAATGGCGTGGCAGAGCCCGGCTATCAGGCCGAAGGCTTCGAAGCCTCGGTTCACAAGATCAAGGAACAGGTGCTGCCGCGCCTGCTTGAACGCGTCGATCCCGAAGCCGCCGCCACGCTGACCAAAGAGGAGCTCTCCGAAGAGTTCCGCCCGATCATCATGGAAGTGCTGGCTGAGCTCAAAGTCACGCTCAACCGCCGCGAGCAATTCGCACTGGAAAAGGTGCTGATCGACGAGCTGCTTGGCTTCGGTCCACTCGAGGAACTGCTCAACGATCCTGACATCACCGATATCATGGTCAACGGCCCCGAGCAGACCTACATCGAAAAGAAGGGCAAGCTGATCATCGCGCCGATCCGGTTCCGCGATGAGAGCCACTTGTTTCAGATTGCGCAGCGCATCTGCAACCAGGTCGGCCGCCGTGTCGACCAGACAACGCCGCTGGCAGATGCGCGCCTCAAGGACGGCAGCCGCGTCAACGTGATCGTACCGCCGCTCTCGCTGCGCGGCACCGCGATCTCGATTCGTAAGTTTTCCGAAAAGCCGATCACGATCGACATGCTGCGCGATTTCGGCTCGATGTCGGACAAAATGGCTACCTGCCTCAAGATCGCCGGGGCCTGCCGCATGAACGTCGTGATCTCGGGCGGTACGGGTTCGGGCAAGACGACCATGCTCAACGCGCTTTCGAAGATGATCGATCCGGGCGAGCGCGTGCTGACCATCGAGGACGCGGCCGAACTTCGTCTCCAGCAGCCGCACTGGCTGCCGCTCGAAACCCGCCCGCCCAACCTTGAAGGCCAGGGCGCGATCACCATCGGCGATCTCGTCAAGAACGCGCTGCGTATGCGCCCAGACCGGATCATCCTGGGCGAGATCCGCGGCGCCGAGTGCTTCGATCTGCTCGCCGCCATGAACACCGGTCACGATGGCTCGATGTGCACGCTTCACGCCAACTCTCCGCGCGAATGCCTCGGCCGTATGGAAAACATGATCCTGATGGGCGACATCAAGATCCCCAAGGAAGCGATCTCGCGCCAGATCGCCGAATCGGTGGACCTCATCGTTCAGGTCAAGCGCCTGCGCGACGGTTCGCGCCGCACCACCAACATCACCGAAGTGATCGGGATGGAAGGCGATGTGATCGTGACACAGGAGCTGTTCAAGTTCGAGTATCTCGACGAGAGCGAGGACGGCAAGATAATCGGCGAGTTCCGCCCCTCGGGCCTGCGCCCCTATACGCTCGAAAAGGCGCGCCAGTTCGGCTTCGATCAAGCCTATCTTGAGGCGTGCCTTTAACTTGGGCGTCCTAATCGCTTGATCACTGTACGCCCTGCCTTATGGGCAAGGCGATGCAACCCCTTCAACGCCCGATGTACGCGCTCGCCTTGCGCCTTGTGGCCATGGCAGTAATCTCGGTCATGCTGCTGCTGGTCAAGTTGACCGGCGAGCGAGGTATCTGGCTCCCCGAAACGCTGTTCTGGCGCCAGTTTCTTCCAGGTGTGATGCTGTTTGGCTGGCTGGTCGTGAGAGGCCAGGTTGGCCGTGTGCGGACCGAGCGGCCCTGGATCCATGCACGCCGGGCGTTCATTGGCGGTGTGGGCATGTTCCTGACGCTCGGCGTAGTCCAGATCCTGCCGCTTGCAGAAGCCACGGTTCTCGGATTTACGGCACCGATCTTTGCCGTACTTCTGGCCGTCGTACTGCTGGGCGAGCAGGTCGGTCCGTGGCGCTGGGCGGCGGTCGCGCTCGGCCTTGCGGGCATCGTCATTATTGCCGGGCCGGACCGTGCCCATCTCCCTCTGCTGGGCCTCGCCATCGGGATCGGCGCAGCGTTCATGGTTGCGCTGATCTCCATCCAGCTGCGCGATCTTGGCCGCACCGAGGAACCCGTGAGCATCGTATTCTGGTTTTCGGCCTACAGCGCACCGGTGCTGGCACTGTTCCTGCTGTGGAAAGGCGTGCCACATCACGATCTCGCCGAGTGGGCGATGCTCTGGGGGATCGGCATTACAGGGCTCGCCGCACAGCTGCTGATGACCGCAGCCCTGCGCTATGGCAGCGTCGCGAGCGTGATCGTCATGGACTATTCGCAGTTCGGCTGGGCGACCCTGTGGGGTTGGCTGGTCTTTGCAAACGTACCGCCCCCGCAGACCTGGATCGGCGCGCCGGCGATCATCGCCGCCGGGCTGATCATTGCCTGGCGTGAACAGGTCAAGGGCAGCGCGGCGGGACCCCGCGCACCGGCCGCTTAATTGACCTGCCGCTCCATACCTTCCCAGTAGGGCTCGCGCAGCATGCGCCGCAGGATCTTGCCGGAAGGGTTGCGCGGCAGCGCCGGGATCACATCGACCGACTTTGGCACCTTGAAACCGGCAATCCGCGCGCGCGCCCAGGCGATCACGCTCGCCTCATCCACTTCGCAGCCATCGCGCGGCACGACGCAGGCTTTGACCGCCTCGCCCCAGCGTTCATCAGGCACGCCGATTACGGCCACTTCGGCCACCTGCGGATGACCATAGATCGCGCTTTCGACTTCGGCCGGGTAGACGTTTTCGCCGCCCGAGATGATCATGTCCTTGATCCGGTCCTGGATGAAGACATAGCCGTCGGCGTCCATGTAGGCGGCATCCCCGGTTCGCACCCATCCCTCGGCGGTCAGCGTGTTTGCTGTCGCTTCGGGCAGCCGCCAGTAATGCAGCATGTTGGCGGTTGAGCGCGTTTCTATCTCGCCTACCGTGCCGCGCGGTACTTCGCGGCCTTCGCTGTCGATGATGCGGATCTCCACCCCCGGGCTGGCCCTGCCAATCGAGCGCATGCGGTCGTTTCCGGCCAGATCGTGATCCCACGGCGGCAGCACTGCGATGGTTCCGGTGGTCTCGGTCATGCCGTAGCACTGCATGAACGAGGCGTTCGGGATGGTCGAAACGGCCTGCCGCAGCAGTTCAAGCGGGATCGGAGCGGCACCATAGAGCACGTATTGCAGACGCGAAAAGTCGGTTTCGGCGGCCAGCGGATGCTGGATCAGCATCTGCAACGCAGCAGGCACGATGAAAAAGCGGGTGATGCCCTGCCCGATCGCCGTGAGTGCACCTTCGGCGGTGAATTCGGACTGCACGATGGCGCGTGCACCGCCGCAGAAAGCCAATGTGCCAAGGCCAGTACCGCCAATATGGGCGCAGGGCATGCAGAGCAGGATGGCCTCATCGTTGGACCATTCCGCCCAAGGCAGCCCTGCCTCCAATGCGGGCGCGCGCAGGCCCATGAAATTGCGTTGGCACAGCACCGCGCCCTTCGGCTTGCCGGTGGTGCCTGAAGTGTAGAGCTGGAGGAAGGCATCCATCGGCTCGGCAGCGGTGACCGGATCTGCGGGCGAGGCTGCGATGGCAGCGCGCGTCGCCGCTTCCTCCAGCACCTCCGGGCGTGCGGCAAGATCCGGCGCGATCTCGCGCGAAATATCCGCAAAGCCCTCCCCTGCAAAGATCAGCTTGGCCCCGGTATCCTCAACGATATAGGCCATTTCCGCAGGAGCAAGCCTCCAGCCAACCGGCACCATGACCACGCCGATCCGCGCGCAGGACAGCAGCATCTGGTAGTAGAGGTCGCTGTTCTTGCCGATCCACGCAACCCGGTCGCCCTTCGTCACGCCTTTTGTTGCCAGAAACGCGGCATAGCGGCGCGAGAAAACCTCAAGCTCGCCGTATGTGGTTTGCCGTCCGTCCTGTTCGTGCGACACGGCGTCGGGCCGGTCGGCTACCCAATGCCGGAAGAACGCGTCGAACGTCTCGAAACCCGCTGTCTCGCGCATAATCTATCCTCATCCTGATGCCGCGTGGACCCTTTTCCAGTCACCGAGCGTTCACCTGCCAGAGGTCAGATACGCGGGGGACCAAAACGAACCTCTGCTTAATCAGGCGATTAAAGGGATAACGACTATGGTGCGCAAGGTGATTTTTTCCATCGCGCTTGGCGGCATGCTGATCAGCATGGCTGCGTGCAAGACAGTCAAGGGTGTTGGCGGCGATATTCAGTCGGTCGGCCAGGCCGGATCGGACGCAATTCACAAGCGGCGCTAGAGCGTTTTCGAAACAGGTGGAATCACCTGATGACTGGCGAAAACGCGGTAAAACAAATCCTAGAGCAACCGAGCCGATGCAATCGGTTAGGACTTTGCTATAGGCGTTCGCTGCGCCGCTTCAAACGTTGCTGAGGCCCTCGGGCCGTTCACCGAACAGCTTGGCGTAGGCCTCCATCGCGTACTTGTCGGTCATCCCGGCCATGAAGTCGGCAATATGGCGGCTGCGCGCGGGCTCTATGGCCGGCAGGCCTGCGCGCCAGCTCTCGGGCAATAGTTCGGGCGCTGCGCGATAGGCGGCGAAGAGCCGGGCGATAACAGCCCGCGCCTTCTCCGCCGTGGCGACCTGCTCGGGGTGCAAGTACAGCGTCTTGTACATGAATCCCTTCAGCGTGCGCTCTTCCGCTGCCATCGCTTCGGAAAACCCGGCAATTGGCCCAGATGCGGCGCGCACATCGGCCGCGGTCTTCACGTCGTGGGCCACCAACCGCCGCTGTGTTTCGCAGATAACATCGTTGACCATCCGGCCGATCTGCCCTCGCACCATCTCGCGCAGCAGCCGCTCGCGCGGAGCGCCGGAAAAGCGCGTCTCGATATCGTGCCACTGCGCCGCCAGCGAGGGCAGCGTTAGCAGCGTATCGAGCGTCAGGAATCCGGCGCGCAAGCCATCGTCGATGTCGTGGTTGTCATAAGCGATATCGTCAGAAATCGCCGCGACTTGCGCCTCCAGCGAGGCATATTGGCCCAGTTCCAGCGGGAATGCCGCATCGAGCTGTGCCAAAGCCCAGGGCGGCGCGGCAACGGGGCCGTTATGCTTGGCTAGGCCTTCCAGCAGTTCCCATGTCAGGTTGAGCCCATCGTGGCGCGGATAGGGGCTTTCGAGCCGCATGAGCACACGCAGGGTGTTGGCATTGTGATCGAACCCGCCGCACCCTGCCATCGCCTCTTCCAGCGCATCCTCGCCCGCATGGCCAAACGGCGGATGACCGATATCATGCGCAAGACACAGCGCCTCGGTCAAATCCTCGTCGAGCCCGAGCGCGCGGGCAATCACCCTGCCAATCTGCGCAACCTCGAGGCTGTGGGTCAGGCGCACGCGGTAGTGATCGCCGTCAGGTGCGATGAACACCTGCGTCTTGTGGCGCAAACGGCGGAACGCAATCGAATGGATGATCCGGTCGCGGTCCCGCTGGAATTCGCTGCGGGGCCCGCGCGCGGTCTCGCTCGCTAGCGTGAACTCGCGGCCACGCGAAAGTGAGGGATCACAGGCCCAGGGTACGCGGTCCGTCACGGGTTGGCCTGCATGCTCGAAAAGGAACCTTGAATGGTGATTGCGGCCGCTGCTTAGCCCGGCTTCTTCTCGGGCGCAAAGCCGGTGGCGCAGAGCAGCGCGGAACTGACCGTCACTTCGATCAACTCGCGGTCACCCACCCGCCGCACTGTGTAGACATAGTCCGAAAGCGAGCGCTTGGGGGATTGCAGCGCTTGCAGCTTGTGCAACTGACCGAGAGAAAGCCGGTCGGTCATGCGCTCGGCCATGCAGGCCGCGTTGGGCTGAGATAACCCCGCATTGACGAGCGCCGATCGCACCCGGCCCTCGGCCAGCTTGGCCGGGGTGCACCCGGCGGCGAGGACCAGGCAGCAGGTCGCCGCAGTGCAAGCGGAACGCAAGGTCATTCCAGATCACTCCCGCTCAGCAGGACCGGCCCTCGCCCGGACCGGATGCGCTGCTCGTGCCACAGAAAGGCGGCCACGAAAACCGCCAGCAGGATCGCCATGGAAACGCGCGCGGTATCCGCATCGGCCCAGTTGGCAGCAATGATCGAAAAGCAGAGCGCAAGCGCCAGAACCGGCACGAAGGGATGCAAGTGGATGCGGAAATGTTCGCCGAGCTTGCCCGCCTGACGGCCTGCAATGACAGCAATCCCCAGCAGTAAATACTCCGAAAAATTGCCGCTGGTCAGCAGCACAAGTCGTCGTTCGCCAAGAAACGTACAAAGCCCGCCCACCACCAGCAGGATCAGGATCGCCCCGGTCGGCGCGCGCGTGCGCGGGTTTACAATGCACAGGATGCGGTTGACCACGGCGGGAAATATGCCGTCGCGGCCTATCGCGTGCAATTGCCGGGAAAGCGCCATCGTCACCGCGATCACAGCGTTGAAGATGGCTGCGATAACCCCGATCGAAACCAGTGCGCTGATAAACGGGCTGGTCGCCCGGGCTAGAAAATGAGCCATCGGCGCCTCGGCAGTCAACGTTGCTGCGACATCATCCATCGCAAGGATCATCAGAACGGCGGGTCCGGAAATCGAGAGCGCGGCGATCAGGCCTGTCCATGCCAGCACCGGGCCGATCCGGCGTTTAGCGTCGCGCATGTCCTCGGCAAAGAACGTGGCCCAATCGGCACCGGCTGACATCGAAACACCTGCGATGATCGACAGGGCGAGGCTGGTGGCGGGTGTCGCGGCCAGGGTTGTCCCGCTGATGGCCATCACCGGATGTAGCACGCGGGGCAAGTTGGCTGGATTCAGATGGACGAGCGAGGCGACGGTCAAAACCGACAGTGCCAAGAGTTCGATCCCGAGAAAGACCGCGATAAACTTCGCCCCGCGCTTGATCTGCGTGGCGGCGATCATCGCCGCAAGCGCGAGCGTGACAAGCGCCGCTGCTTCCTGCGGAACCCAGGGCCAGAACAGGCGGATATAGGGGCCCGTCCCTGCGGCAAAGAATGCCAGCAGCGGAAACACGATCACTGTGCGAAGGATGACGAATGGAAAGGTCCAGCGCGGGCCCAATATGGCATTCAGCGCCGGATAAACCCCGCCCGCCCCGGGATAGCTGGACGAAAGTTCCGCAAACAGAAGCGCCATGATCGCGGCCAGCACGCCGCCGCCGATAAACCCTATGGCAGCACCTGTTCCCGCCATATGCAGCATGGCATTGCCGCCGATGAACACGGAAAGGACCGGCGACAACGCCGAGATCGTAAGCAGCAGGACTTCGCCGGATGACAGCACCCGCACGAAGCTTCCTGCCTGCTCACTTTTTCCCGATTGCGTGACCTCGGGCGTCATTTCCCGTGCATCAGTGCGCGAGCGCCTTGTTGATGTCCTCGACCATCTTTTTCGCGTCGGCGAGCAGCATCATCGTCTGGTCCATGTAAAACACGTCGTTGTCGACCCCGGCATAGCCGACGCCGCCCATCGAGCGCTTGATGAACATGACCGTCTTGGCCTTGTCGACATCGAACACCGGCATCCCGTAGATTGGCGACGACTTGTCGGTTTTGGCAGACGGATTGACCACGTCGTTCGCGCCGATGATGAACGCCACGTCGGCCTGTGCGAACTCGCCGTTGATGTCCTCCAGCTCGAAGACCTCGTCATACGGCACATTGGCTTCGGCCAGCAGCACGTTCATGTGCCCGGGCATGCGGCCCGCCACCGGGTGGATGGCGTACTTGACGTTCACGCCCGCTTTCCGCAGCAGATCGCCCATTTCGCGCAGCACGTGCTGCGCCTGCGCCACCGCCATGCCGTAGCCCGGGATGATGATGACGCTTTCGGCTTCCTTCATGATGTAGGCCGCGTCTTCCGCCGATCCGCGCTTCCACGGACGCTGGACCTTGGTTCCGCCGCCGCTGCTCGCTTCCGGAGCCGCGCCGAAGCCGCCCGCGATCACGGAAATGAAGCTGCGGTTCATCGCCTTGCACATAATGTACGAGAGGATCGCGCCCGACGAGCCCACGAGCGCGCCGGTGATGATCATCGCGGTGTTGTGGAGCGTGAAGCCCATCGCCGCCGCAGCCCAGCCCGAATACGAGTTGAGCATCGAGACGACGACAGGCATATCCGCACCGCCGATCGGGATGATCAGCAGGAAGCCGATCAGGAACGAAAGCGCCGTGACGACGGCAATCACCCAGGGGCTCTGATCCATCGTGAAGTAGGCAGTCAGGCCGAGGATCCCGACCAGCGTGCCGAGGTTGATGACGTGGCGGCCTGGCAGCATGATTGGCGAACCGCTCATGTTGCCGTTGAGCTTGAGGAACGCGATGACCGAGCCCGAGAAGGTGATGGCACCGATGGCGATGCCAAGGCCCATCTCGATCCGGCTTTGCACCTCGATGATCCCGTCAGGCCCGGCAATGCCGAAAGCGATCGGGTTGAGGTAGGCAGCAAGGCCGACAAGCACGGCGGCCATACCGACCAGCGAGTGGAACGCCGCAACAAGCTGCGGCATGTCGGTCATCTTGATCCGCCGCGCGGTGACAAAGCCGAGCCCGCCGCCGATGGCGATTGCGCCTGCGATTTCGGGCAGGCTGGCAAGGCCATGCGTAAGAAGCGTGGTGACCATCGCAATAGTCATGCCGATCATGCCGTACCGGTTGCCCGAACGTGAGCTAGCCGGGCTCGAAAGACCCCGCAGCGCCATGATGAACAGCACGCCCGCAATCAAATATGCAAGGCCGACCCAGGCCGGAGGAGCGGAAGCTTCCATCACTTCTTCTCCTTCTTCTTGTACATCGCGAGCATGCGCTCGGTAACGGCAAAGCCGCCGAAGATGTTGACGCTGGCCAGCACCACGGCGAGCAGCCCCAGCCACTTCGAGACCGCCGAACCCTCAGCCGCGCCGGCGACGAGCGCGCCGACGACAATGACCGAGGAAATCGCGTTGGTCACCGCCATCAGCGGCGTGTGCAGCGCGGGAGTGACCGACCAGACGACGTAATAGCCCACAAAGCAGGCCATGACGAAGACGCTCAGGATTGAAATAAAGTCCATGTTTTAAAGCCCCCTCACCCGAGCAGTCGTTCGTTGACGACCTTGCCGCCTTGCGTCAGCCGCACGGCATTGCCGATTTCCTCGTCGAGCACCGGCTTTCCGGCTTCCTTGTCCCAGAAGGCGGAGAGGAAGTTGAAGAGGTTGCGCGAGAACAGCGCCGAGGCGTCTGCCGCAAGATGCGTGGCCGTGTTGGAATAGCCGACGATTTTCACGCCATGCACTTCCACTACCTGATCCGCCACCGAGCCTTCGACATTGCCACCCGCCGAAACGGCGAGGTCAAAGATCACCGAGCCGGGCTTCATCGTCGCGATCTGTGCGTCGGTGATGAGGCGCGGTGCGGGACGACCCGGAATCAGCGCGGTTGTGATAACGATATCCTGCTTGGCGATGTGGCTGGAGACCAGTTCGGCCTGCGCCGCCTGATACTCCGGGCTCATTTCGGTGGCATAGCCGCCTGCGCCTTCGCCCTCGATCCCCGCGACGTTCTCCACAAAGATCGGCTTGGCGCCGAGCGACTGGATCTGTTCCTTGGTGGCCGAGCGTACGTCGGTGGCCGAAACCTGCCCGCCAAGGCGGCGCGCGGTGGCAATGGCCTGCAGGCCCGCAACGCCCACGCCCATCACGAAGACCTTGGCGGCGCTGACGGTGCCGGCCGCGGTCATCATCATCGGGAAGGCGCGGCCGTAGATGTCGGCCGCCACGATCACCGCCTTGTAGCCGGAGAGATTGGACTGCGAGGAGAGGATGTCCATCGATTGCGCCCGCGTGATGCGCGGCATGAACTCCATCGCCAATGCCTCGAGACCCGCAGCCGCATAGGCATCCACCCGTGCGCGCTGCACGAACGGATCGAGCGAGGCAGCAACCCATGCGCCGGGATTGGCACCCGCGAGCAGATCCACGTCAGGACCCTGCACGCCAAGCACGATATCCGCGCCTTGGGCTGCGCCCATCTCGACAATCTCTGCCCCCGCAGCGCGGTAGGCGTCGTCGGAGATCGAAGCGCCCGCGCCCGCGCCGGTTTCGATGCGGACAGCGGCACCCAGACCGATGAATTTCTTCACCGTTTCAGGAGTTGCCGCTACCCGGTGCTCGCCGCTGGCCCGCTCACGCAGGACCGCGATCGTTGTTGTCGCCGCCATCCGGGGCTCAGGCGATGAGCAAAACGACGAATGCCACGATCACGGTAATGACCGGGACCGCGACCCAGATCCTGCCGACAAAGCTTTCGTAGGTGGCCTTGGCCGCCTTCATGTTGTTGCCCGTGCTGTTCGTCGCGCCCATGGTATGCCCTTCGTTGTACGATTTCAGTGACGGCCCCAGTGCCTGCCACTGGCAATGCATTTGCGCAAACCTCTAACCGTCTCGCCCTCCGGGCTCAAGCGGAAGTGATAACCGCACAGTTAATCTGGTCTTTACCCAATTCGGCTAAACCGGCGACTATGCAAAAGGACCGGGAAAGCCATGGCAGAGCCCATTGATCGCCTGCTAATGCTCATTGACGACGAACCTGCGCAGTGCCGGCTGATTTCAGCGCTGGCAGCGCGCGAGGGATGGCGCACGATCATCGCACGCGATTCCGAAACAGCCATCGCCATGCTCGGCACGCGCCAGGGCATGCAGCTCGATGCCATCGTGCTCGATCAATGGGTGCCCGGTGACAATGCCTGCGCCCTGATTGCCGAACTCAAGGCCCGGCGGCCCGCACTGCCGATCCTGATGATCACCACCAGCGCCTCGCCGCTGCTTGCGGTGGAGGCCATGCGCGCCGGTGCTTCCGACTATCTGATCAAGCCAGTTGCGCCCGACCGGCTGCTCCAGGCGCTGCGCGCGGCAACCCGGCGCGAGGAATCGCCCGACGAATTGCAGCCACTGACCGAAAAATTCTCCGGCACGCTCGATTTCGATTCGATGATCGGCGCCGCGCCCGGCTTCCGCGCTGCGCTTGCAGTTGCGGCCAAAGCTGCGCGCACGCAGAACACCGTGCTGATCGAAGGCGAAAGCGGCACCGGCAAGGAGATGCTGGTGCGTGCCATGCATGCCGCCAGTCCGCGCGCCAAAGCGCCGCTGCGCATCGTCAATGCTGGCGGTATTCCCGCAAACCAGATCGAATCCGTCTTGTTCGGCCATGAGAAAGGCGCGTTTCCTGGTGCGTTCGAGCGTCATGTCGGCGCGTTGCAGCATGCCGACGGCGGAACGCTGGTACTCGACGAGATCGACCGCCTGTGCCTGCCGGCGCAGGCGCGGTTGGCCCATTTTCTCCAGCGCGGAGATATCCAGCCGATCGGTGCGCGCCACAGTTTTCGTCTGGATGTGCGGCTGATCGTGTGCAGCAATGCCATGCTCGCCGATCTGACCGAAGCGCTGCTGTTCGATCCCGCGCTGCTCGAACTGCTGAGCGGCGTGCATGTCCACCTTCCGGCCCTGCGCGAACGGGCCGGCGATATCCCTGCCCTGGCCCGCCATTTCCTGACCCGGATAGGTGAGCAGCCGGGCCTCAGGCCGCTGGGCATTACCGATGGCGCACTCGCGCTACTGGGGGCTTTCGACTGGCCGGGCAATGTCCGTCAGCTGCAGGCCACCCTGTTCCGCGCCGCCGTGTTCTGCGACGGCGAAGCGCTGACCGCGCAAGATTTCCCCAATCTCTCAAGTATCCTGGGCGAAGCGCCGCGCTCCGCCCCGGTGCAAAGCGAGGGTGCGGGGGTGATGCTCTATGCGGCTGATGGCAATCTGCGCCCGCTGGAAGATATCGAGGCCGATGTGATTCGCCTCGCCATCGGGCATTACCGTGGCCGAATGACCGAAGTCGCGCGCCGGCTCGGGATTGGCCGTTCCACGCTTTATCGAAAACTGTCCGAGCTCGGGATCGACAACGTCGCCTGATCCGAATCCCGAAACGGGGCTTGATGCGGTGACGGCTTAGGGGCTAGCCCTGCTCCATGACAGGCGAACTCGATTTTTCCGGCAAAGTGGCGCTGATCACGGGCGCGGCATCAGGCATTGGTGCGGCAACCTCGCGCTGGCTCGATGCGCATGGGATTGCCGAACTTATCCTCGTCGATCTCGATCGCCCCGCCCTCGGCGAACTGAGGCTTGGCTGCAAAGTGACCCTGTTTGGCGGCAATGTCGGCGATCCGGCACTCTGGAACTTGTTGGCGCGCGAAATCGGCCGGCTCGATCACGCGGTCATCAACGCGGGCATTCCTGGGCCAGGCAAGACGATCGTTGATCTGG
>JBJXEK010000171.1:0-7324 GCA_046155055.1 Novosphingobium sp.
CCCGAGGTGGCGCCTATTGCGTTTTGTCGAATCTTGGCAATTCTCGTTAATTGTCGATGGGGCATTAAACCCTTACTGTCCGGTTGTTCCAAAAATGGACGGTTAAGATATTAACTATCCCTGTATACCGACACAAGTTCAGTTTTGATGCAGCCTCCCCTTACATCAACACGATGTGAGGAAGGAGTGTCCAATGCGAGATCTTAACATTGACGAACTCGAACAGGTTTATGGCGCTGGCGGCGAGGGCCGGTGCGGTTGTGGTGATTCACCGACGCCTCCCTCGTGCGGCGGTTCGAAGTCGAAGAAGAGCAAGAACAAGTGCACGAAGGCCAAGTCGAAGTCGAAAAAGCACAGCATGAAGTGCTATTGAGCGAACCGCTCATTTCGACTTAAACAAAATTGCGGGGCGGGGGTCATTCCCCGCCCTTACATTTGGGTAAGACAAATCTGCTAGAGCAGGATGATGACTTACCAGTATGACACGAAAGCCTTTCAGGGCGATCAGGAAACCGGCAATCCGACGGGGAACGAGACCCGCTCGATGGTCTGGCTGCGCGGGCAACCGCACCTTGAGGATTATCTCAGCTTCTACCGGAAGAAAGTCGTCGGGGGAGACAAAGTTGATCCTCGCGCGCTGACCGCGCGGTGGCGCGAGGCCAACGATCTTTATCACCAGCTTGAACAGGACGAGGCCGGAATCGCGGACAACATCGTGTGCAAGCCGCTGGACAAGCGCCTTGGCGGCCTTGCGGAGCGGCTAGAAGCGAACGTGTGGTTCCGCAGCTCGTTCGACAACCTGCCCTATAGCATCGAACTGGTCGAACTCGACAAGCTCGTGGTCTCCCAAATTCAAATCGAGAACGGCTTTTCGGCTGCGATCGCGGCGCGCCTCGGACCCAAACCAACTCCGGCGCAGCTTTTCCGCTTCTGCCTTCCGGTCGAGCGTGATCTGGCACCAGTCAAAATTCAGCGCCTGTCGGCAAACCGGTATCAATTCTCCTCACCCTCAAGCGACTTTCGGGCGCACGACACAGTCCTGCTGCGCAATCCCGATCTTGCCGATGTAAGGCTTCCCGGCCCAGCCGCTGCACTGCTCGGGATTTCGGTGGGCTTCGGCTCGAACTTCCTGAGCGCGGTGCGCAGTGGATCGCGCGTAGTGCTCCAGAATGGCTACCATCGCGCGTATGCCTTGCGCAGTGTCGGTCTGACACACGCATGGTGCGTGGTCGAACACGTAACACGCAAGGATGAGCTTCGGCTTAGTGCCACAGAGGAAGTCTTGAGTGACCCGGCCTTCTATTTTGCGGCAAAGCGACCGCCGATCCTGCGCGATTTCTTCGATCCCCGAATCGCCGAGCAGGTGCTGACCAAGCCGCTGGATTGCCTTGTCGAGGTCGAGATTACTGTCCGATCGACCACGATCACATCGGTCTGACGGCGATCAGCGCATCGAAAGCCAGCCGGTGACCGCAAACCGGCGGCGCGGCGCGGCCGGCATGACCGTGCTAACGCTGTGATAGCGCGGCACTGTAAACAGATTAAGCGTGTTGAACTGCGGTACAACGCCGGTCAATTCGACCGCGCCAAGCTCGTGAAACAGCAGCAGGCCGCCCCATTCCGGCCGCCACTGCGGCGCAAGGCCAAGCACGAACGCCGCCTTGCGCCCCGATCCGGCAAGATCATCGTCATGCCCGGTGAGGAAATCGCCGGGGCCGTAGGCTGTTACTTGTCCATCGGTGAAACGCGGTGTCTCAATGCCCGTGATGGCCCCCAATAACTCCGTTACTACGGGGGAGCGCATGAATGCGGCAAGGCTCTGCAGGAATGGATCAAGGGAGTGCTCGCCCGGCGGCGGAACACGCAGCGCGGCATAGCTGTATTGGAAACCGTCTCGCGCGCGTTCGTACATCGCGTGCTTGATCGCGGCCATGCGCCGTGACCGGGGAGCCAGCCAGTCGCGCAAGGGCATCTCGTGCGCGCCGCCGTCCCGGTTGATGAGCTGGACCCAGTCCGCACTCTCGCACAAGTGGCGATAAAGCGCGGGCGCGCCGCTGGCGAGGAAGCGCTCGACCCGCACATACCCGTCGCGCCGGAAAGCAGCCTGCAGGGATGCAATGTCGAGCCCGGGATTGATCGCAAGATCGGTGCTCAGAGGGGTCATGTCAGTCATGGCGCCTTCGCCTTCCAGTCATTCTCGTATGGGCTTGTGTCCGATTGGGCGGCTGCTTGCGATCCGCGCTGCTCGCGCTGGGTCACCTTGCCGTTTTCAACGTGGAGCACGATCTGCGCGACAGCGACGAGCGCCGGGCGATGCGAGACGGCTATGCGCGTGATGGGGGTCGCCGCGATCCGACGGGCAAGAATCTGCTCGGTCTTCTCGTCCAGATTGGCTGTGCCTTCATCGAGAAACAGCACATCGGGATCGCGGTACATCGCGCGGGCCAGCAGGATGCGCTGGCGCTGGCCCGACGAAAGCGCAGTGCCCATATCGCTGACGAGGCTGTGATAGGCCATCGGCATCTTTGCGATATCGTTGTGAATCAGAGCAAATCGCGAGACGTTTTCGATGGCTGCCTGATCGGGCTGCGGGTGGAAGAAGCAGATGTTGTCACCCAGAGTTCCGGTCAGCAGGTAATCGTCCTGCATCACCGCGCCGATCCGCTCTCGCCAATCGCCCATGGTATTCGGCCCAAGGGGCAAACCGTCGATCTCGAGCGTGCCCGATTGCGGGGTCAGCAATCCGAGCAGCAGCCGTAGGAGCGTCGTCTTGCCGGCTCCCGACGGGCCGACGATCGCAACCATGGCTCCGGCCGGGATCGTGAAATCGACCTTGTCGAGCACCGGGCCATCATCTGCGGCATAGGCAAACGTAAGGCCGCGCGCGGTGATTGCGGCAGGATTGCCGGTAGGCCCGCGGCGGCTGGATGGAGCGATCGGCTCCCTCTGTTCGCCGATGATGTCCGACAGGCGTTCGAGATGGACGCTGAGCAGGCGCCATTTCTGCCATTGCTGCACCAGCGCGGTCGCGCTGGAGGAGAAGCTGCTGCGATACGACATGAACGCGAGCAGCATGCCCACAGTCAAGCGTTGGTCGATGACGGCGCGCGCGCCGATAAACACCGTGATCAGGAACGAGAAACTGAAAATCAGATCCTCGAAGAAGCCCAGCTGCAGGCCGACCATGCGCGCCTTGTAGGTGGCGGAGATGACTTCGGCATAGCGGTTGCGCCAGCCGGCTTCACGTTCGGCCTCGAAGCCGTGCAGCTTGATCGCCCGCATCGCGCGCAGGCTTTCCATCTGATAGCTCTCTTCCTGCGCGCGGGCGACGAGCTGTTCCTCGGTCCTGGCTTTGATCGCAGGATAAACCATCTGGCTTACGGCCAAGTAGACCAGCGTACACAGAACCACGATCAGCGCCAGCGGCAGGCTGATTATGGCCATCACGGCAAGCGTCGCGATCAGCAGGGTCGAATCGATGACAGCATCCACCAGCCCGCGCGTCAGCAGTTCCTGGATCGGCTGGATTGAA
This sequence comes from Novosphingobium sp., assembly GCA_046155055.1. Taxonomy (GTDB): domain Bacteria; phylum Pseudomonadota; class Alphaproteobacteria; order Sphingomonadales; family Sphingomonadaceae; genus Novosphingobium. The sequence goes on from JBJXEK010000171.1 coordinate 3,533, forward strand.
CCCACGCGCGAGAGGATATCACCGACATGGCGCCGCTCAAAAAAGCCCATCGGCAGCCGCAGCAGGTGCCGCACGATATTGCCGCCAAGCTGGAACGTCAGCGATTCCCCGAGGCACAAGGTAACCCAGCTGCGCAGCAGACGCGCACAAGCCTGCAGGATATACACGAACCCAAAGCCGACCAGCAGCAGGGTGAGAAGGCTGATATCCCCCTGATTCACTGCCTCGTCGATCACCAGCTGGATGAACAGCGGCACCACCAACGCGGCGAGCTGCACCAGCAGCGACAGCACGAGAACCTGCACGATGGCCGAGCGAAAACTGCGCAGATGGCTCCACAAGTCCGAAAGCCGCGTCCGGACCTGTGCATCAAGCCTCACGAAGTTGGCGGTCGGCGTCAGCTCCAGCGCAACCCCGGTGAAGTGGCGGCCCACCTTGTCGGGCGACATGCGCCGACGGCCCAGCGCCGGATCAAGTATCCAGACGGCGCCGCGCTCGACCTTCTCGACCACAACGAAATGATTGAGATCCCAGTGCAGGATCGCGGGCAGGCGCAGTTGGCCCATCTCCTCCACCTCGAGCCGCACCGCGCGCGCCGAGAACTCGAGCTGCGAGGCGACCACGATGATCTGCCGCAGGGTCATGCCTTTGATCGAAGTGGGGAACATCTGGCGCAGGCCCGCCAAATTGACCCTGTGACCATGATGGCGCGCGACCATCGCCAGCGAAGCGAGCCCGCATTCTGCAGCTTCGGACTGCAAGATCGGCTGGGGCCGTCCCGACCAGGGCCATTCGAACTCGGCCATCAGCTGAACGCCTCGAACACGGGGCCGAGGAATACCTGCCACAGGTTGCGCCGTTCAAGCTGAAGTTTGCCGCTCAGGGTCATGCCCGGGCGCAGGTTGGCAGCGGTGAACTCCGCACGCTGCGACACGCTGTTGATATGCACCCGGATGCGAAAGACGGGCTCGGTAAGGCCCAGCCCGGGATCGACATTGGCCGGATCGGTCGCGACCTGGGCGATCTCGGTGACCACGCCGGTCCCTGATCCGTATTTCTCGAAGGGAAATGCATCGAACTGCAGGCGCACTTGCTGCTGGAGCCACGCCGAGCCGACCGCGCGCGACGGGGCGTAAAGCCAGATTTCCTGTGCGCTGCCCTCGGGAATGATCGAAGCGACCGTGCGTTCCGGTCGCGCCAGCTGGCCGATTTCCACCCCGATGTCGCCCACCACCCCGTCGACCGGCGCGGTCAGCACCAGCTGCGCGGTGCGCGCCAGCGCCGCCTTCTGTTCGGAGAGGGAGGCACGTTGGCCAAGCAGCACCGACTTGTTGCGCTCGGCTTCCAATTTGAGGCGGCCGCGCTCCGCCTCGTTGGCCTTGAGCTGGTTGCGCTGGGCAATGATCTGCTCGCCAAGCGCCTCCGCCTGTGCCCGCCGGGCAAGCAAGGCTGACCGGCTGTCCTCAACCTGCCGCTGCGTTCCGGCACCATCGCGCGCCAGCCGTTCCGCGCGCGTCACGGCAGACTCGGCAATGTGGACCTGTTCGTTTGCGATGCGCTGTTGGCGTGACAGCGATGCGATCGTCGCGGTTATCCCGGCATGCTGGACTTCCAGCGCCGTGATCGTCGAGGCCGCCTGCACGCTGCCCAGCTCGATCTGGCGGCCCAGTTCGGAGTTCTGACGGTCCATCTGATCGAGCTGCGGGGAAACGCCACCTTGCCCCTGCGCAACCGAAAGAGTGGCAATCGCCTGCCCGGCTTTGACAGTCTGGCCGACCCGCACATGGATCGCGACCACTTCCGCCGGTGCACGCGGGTAAATCCGGGCCACGCCGGCATCATAGGCGACCAGCCCGCGAACAGTCGCTGTGCTGGCGTAGCTGCCAAGCGTCAGGATCAGCAGAAATCCGAGCGCGGCAAAGACGGCGAGCCGGGTGTAATGCCGGGAAGTCGGCGGGACGGCAGCGATCACCGTCCCGGCCAGGCGATTGCGCCCAGCCTCAATGACCTCTTGCCTGAACAGACGTTCCTGTATCATTCCTGCGCGGATTCCGGATATTTCAATCCCCGATCGCTAGACGCAAAGCCTGAAAACAAGGTAAACATCGCGTTATTGATGGCGAGGTTGGAGCGGATGTCGGGTCGTTTCCGCCCGGCTCAGGCTATCTTAACCCCTTTTGCCTACCATCGCCGCATGTCGTACCGTCAGGCCTGGGCCGGGATCCTCGTCGTTGGCTTGTCCTGCGCAGGCTGCGTCCCTGCTACGCGACTGGCGAGTGCGCCGCCTGTCGAGGCCGCGCACTGGAGCATCGAGGCAGACGATCTGGCTGACGGGCAGCCTGCCGTCTCGGCCGATATCGCAACTCTCTTGCATTCGCGGGAGCTTGCCGCTCTGACCGCCGCAGCACTAGCGCACAATGCCGACATCGCCATCGCCGCCGCCGGGCTAGACCGGGCCTCTGCGCTGTTTGGCGCGGCGCGGCTAGCCGCGTTTCCATCCATTTCGCTTTCGGGCGGTGCCATCCGCGGATTTGCCAAGTCAGGATCGAGCCTCGATTTCCGCGCGGCCTCTGCAAGCATTGACCTCGATTGGAATATCGATCCCTTCGGCCGGATCGGGGGCGCGAAAAGCGCCGCGCTGGCCCGCACGAAAGCTGCCAATATCCAGCATGAGCTGGTGGCGCTGGCGGTAGAAACCAATGTTGCGCAGGCATGGGTGCTGAGAGGTGCCTTGGCCCGACGTGTCGATATTCTCGACCAGATCATCGCACGCGCTGTCGAGCTCGAACGGGTGGTCCGTGTGCGCTACGAGGCGGGTGCGGCAACGCGGGTCGACCTGGGTCAGCAGTCCATGCGGGTCTTGAACCTGCGCCGAAACAGGACCGAGTTGGTCGAGGCACTGGACCAGACCCGCACGGCGCTCGCCGTGCTGTGCGGCAACGAGGCCCCTTCGTTCACAGCCGCCCCGGCCGATGTTGCCGCGCTTTTCATTCCCGATCTTGCGCAACCTATCCCGGCCGTTCTCCTTGCAGCTCGGCCCGATGTTCGCGCGGGCGAGGCGATCATCACCGCGAACAACGGAGATGTGCGCGCCGCGCGGGCCGCCTTCTTCCCCGCGATCAACCTATCGGCCCAAGGTTTGCTGGAAGACGCGTCTGGCGGACTGCTGTTGAAATCGGTGACGCTCGGCGCAGGCGTGCTCGCGCCGATATTCAGTCGGGGGCAATTGCGCAGCAGACTCAAGGTGGCCGAGGCGGATCAGGCCAGCGCAGTGGAGCAATACCGTTCGACTGTGCTTGATGCTCTTGCGGAGGTCGAAAATCTGCGCAAGTCGATGAGCGCCGCGCGTGATCGTGCCGCGCTCATTGCAAAGATCATAGAGGAGGCCCGGCTGACCGCCCGCCTCTCTCGCGCGCAGTATATCGAGGGCGAGGAGGATCTGTGGACGCAGATCGATGCCGAGCAACTGCTTGCAAACGCGGAAGATGCGCAAGTGCTCAGCTTGCAGGAGCGCCTTCTGAACCAGATTGCGCTGTACCGCGCGATGGGCGGATTTCGAGAGCTTCGCAGGCTTGCACAGACGAGGTGAACTGAACCTGGCGCTGTCGGGCTCCCATCTGACGCTCGATGAGCTGCTGAACTGTCATAGGCGGGGCGTGCTAAGGGAAGCATTTACCGAACGGAATGGCAGCTTTTGTCAGGAGCAGACGTTCCCTGTGGCTGATGCGAGCGACCGGGTCTGGTCGGAACGGGCCGCCGCAGTATGGCTATGTAAATGTCCGCCAGTCTAGA
>JBJXEK010000172.1:0-9958 GCA_046155055.1 Novosphingobium sp.
GTCGATCTGCTGGCAAAACAGCCTGTCATCGTGGTTACTGCAGACGGCTCGCTGTCGCGCGCGATCGAGGCGATGCGGCTCGGTGCCTATGATTTTCTGGTCAAGCCGCTGGCTGCCAAGCGGCTCATCGCGGTTGTTGCCAGCGCGGTCGAGACGGGGCCAACGATATTGCCCGGTTCGCCTGCCCAGGCGGCCGATCCGCGTGCGCCGGCAGCCGCGCCGGGCGGCTTTGTCGGCAGCTGCAGCGCCATGCGCGAAGTGTACCGGCAGATCGGGTGCATCGCCCGCAGCCGGGCCACGGTCCTGATCACCGGCGAAAGCGGCACCGGCAAGGAAGTCTGTGCTGACAGCATCCACCGCGAATCCGGGCGCAGCGGCGGGGCGTTCATCGCCATCAACTGCGGTGCGATCCCCGAGAATCTACTCGAGTCCGAACTGTTCGGTCACGTGAAGGGCTCGTTCACCGGCGCAGTCAATGACCGGATCGGTGCCGTCCAGGCGGCGCACAAGGGCACGCTGTTTCTCGATGAAGTGTGCGAAATGGCCCTGCCGCTGCAAGTCAAGCTGCTGCGCTTCCTGCAGACCGGAACGGTCCAGCGGGTCGGCACGAGCCGGGTGGATGAAGTGGACGTGCGCATCGTCTGCGCCACAAACCGCGATCCCTTACGCGAAGTGGCCGAGGGCCGCTTTCGCGAGGATCTCTACTATCGTCTGGCCGTCGTCCCCGTCCACATGCCGCCGCTGCGCGAGCGCGGCACCGACATCACGGAACTGGCGAAGACCTTCCTGCAGCGGTTTGCGCGCGAAGAAGGCAAGCACTTTGGCCCGCTGGGACAAGCCCAGCTGGCGGCGCTGATGGCCTATCGCTGGCCGGGAAACGTGCGCGAGCTTCAGAATGTCCTGCGGCGGGCTGCCGTGCTCGGGGATGGCCCAGATCTGCCGCTTTCGGCGATTCCGACCCAGCAGGGCGTGGCACCGGCACCGTTCGTTCCTGCAGCTTTGCCCATCGCGCCATTGCACGCTCCGGTGGCATCGCAGGCAGACTTTGCGGAAGCCTTTCGGGGCATGACCCTCGACGAGATCGAGCGGATTGTCATCGCACGCGCCATCGATGATGCCGCCGGCAGCCTTCCCGCCGCCGCAAGAATGCTCGGCGTGAGTGCATCGACCCTTTACCGGAAGCGCGAGCGATGGGCATCTGACGGCGCGGCTGCATGACCTTTCCGGTCAGCCGCGCGCTTGCCGGCACGCTTTCTCCGCAGCGGGCACGCACCATTCTGATCTGCCAGATTGTGCTGCTGGCCGTGTTCGAAGCGCAGTTTGTCCGCCGCCATTCCGGTGCTCTGACCGTCGTTCTCGTCCCGTCGATCATGCTCGCGGCCATGTTCGCGCTGGAGCGACCCGGGCGTTGGAAACATGTACTGGGCATGGTTCTGGCAGCGATGCTGGGCCTCATGCTCGGCGGCATTACCCTTGCCACCGCGGCCGCTGCTTCAGCGCTGGCTGGGCTTCAGGCCGCGGCCGGCGCCGCTCTTCTCAGAAGGCTCGCGCCCGGCGGTCTTGACCTGACCAGGCCCGACGCTGTGCTCAAGCTAGCCGTTGTCGCCATCCTGGTTGCACCGGTGTTCAGCCTGATCTTCGGCATAAGCATGCATTTGCTCGACGGAACTCATCTGGCGCCGTCCGCTGCTGGTTGGGCAACTGGTCTGCCTGACCTGCTCAATGGCCAGGCATTTCGATGGGTACTGCCCAATGTGTTCGGAATCGTGGTCGCCACACCGATCTTTCTCGGATCTTTTCGGGACCAGCCACTGCCCTTGTCCAAGCTGCTCTCAAGCAGGCGATTGGCCAGCTTCGCGGCTGTCGGCGTGCTCACCGCCGCTGTCTTTCTCAGCAATGGGCGGACCTATATATTCTTTGTGTGTCCCGCGCTGGTTTGGGTAAGCTTGTCACTCGGTATTCGCGATACCGCCGCAGCACACCTGTTGTCGCTGATCGTCGCGACACTGGCCGTCGCCAGCGGAAATGGCCCGGCCGACGTGCTGGCGATCCCGGCTGGGAGCCGGTATCTCTATCTCGAGACGTCGTATCTGTTATGCTACGGCTGCATCCTGCCCATTGCTGCCTCGATGGAAGCGCGCCGCCGCCTGGAACACGAGTTGGCGCAAACCGTCGCCTTCACCTCGCAGATTCTCCACAACATGCAGGAAGTCGTGTTCCGCACCGATGCTCGGGGGCAATGGACCTTTCTAAACCCGGCATGGGAGGGGATGACCGGCTTTGCAGTGGCAGAAACGCTCAATGCCACCGGTACAGCGCAGCTCGATCTCGTTGACCTTGTCGACAAGCTGTCGCTTTCCCGGCATCCGCACGATCATCGTCATGATGATGCCGATGAGTTGCGGACCCATCGAAGCTTTGTCCGGCGCGATGGCGTAACGCGTGAGGCCGACATCAGCATACGCATGATCCGCGCATCGGACGGAACGTTCGAAGGCACTGCGGGCAGCATCCGGGACGTTTCAGACCAGTTGCGATACGTGGTCGCGCTGGAGGCCAGCGAGTTGCGGTTCCGGCAGCTGTGCGACACCTCGCCGATCGGAATCCTGCGCTGCGACCGCGACGGCCTGATCACCTATCTCAATCAGAGGATAGAGCTGCTGGTGATGGCGCCTGCCGGGGCAATCATCGGCAAACCGTGGGACGAAGTGCTCGGATTGGACAACAGCCAGCTGACCGATCAGATCAACCACTCGCTGATGACGCCCGGCGCCGTTTTCGAGCACGAGATCAATTATTGTGATCGGGCAGGACTCAAGCGATGGCTGACGTTCACCGCAACGGGTGAATTCGAAAGCGGGTCCCGGCTGAGCGGTTACATCGCGGCGGTCACCGACATTACCCAGCGCAAGGCCAGCGAAGGCGAACTGGCGACGCGGACCCGCGAACTGCGGCTGGTGACCGAGAACATCAACGACATGGTGTTCCGCATCGGTCTGGACGGCCGGTGCCATTATGTGACGCCTTCGGTGCGCGAGGTGCTTGGTCACGATCCCCATGCCATCGTTGGCATGCCGGTCCTGATCCGCATCCATCCCGACGATATCGGCGATGTCCGCGCCAGCTTTGACAAGCTTATGCAAGGAACGATCGACGATCTGAGCGTGGCCTACCGTTCGCTGCCTGCAACATCAAAAGACGAATACCTCTGGCTTGAGGCAAACTGCCGGCTGCTCCGCAACCGGAAGGGTGAGCCAATCGAGATCGTGGCGTCGGTGCGAGACATAACGGCACGCAAACTGCTCGAAAACGATCTTATCGACGCTCGCCGCCGCGCTGAGCAGGCGGCCGCAACGAAGAGCGAGTTTCTGGCCAACCTCAGCCACGAAATCCGCACGCCGATGAACGGGGTTATCGGGCTGGCAGAGCTTTTGATGGATCACTCGCTTGACGAAACCAGCCACAACTATGTCCGTCTGATCTCTGAATCCGGTGCAAGCATGATGAAGCTGCTCAATGACATTCTGGATATCGCCAAGATCGATTCAGGGCGCCTGCAACTGTCTCTCGAGCCGTTCGATCTGCACAAGTGCCTTGCAGATTCATTGAGCCTGATGACTGCCAGCGCGGTCGGCAAGGGTCTGGCGCTCAATCTCGATATCGCGCCAGACGTGCCGAGAACCATTCTCGGGGACAGCCTGCGTCTTCGCCAGGTTCTCGCCAATCTGATCGGCAACGCGGTCAAATTTACCGAGACGGGGCGAATCCGCCTCTCCGCCAGAACCGAGGGCGACCAGTTGGTCATTGTGGTGGAAGATTCCGGCATCGGCATCGCACAAAGCGCCCAGGCCCGGGTGTTCGAGGACTTTGTGCAGGCCGGGGCGGACATCGCCAACGGCTATGGCGGCACGGGCCTTGGTCTGCCGATCTCACGCCGCATCGCCGAGGCCATGGGCGGAACTCTGACCTTGAGCAGCACGCCCGATGTCGGCACCACACTGGAGCTGCGGTTCGGCTTGATCGTGCCCGATGCGGCGGTCGTATCCGCCCAGCAGGCGCCCCCGGTCCCAAAGCTGAATGCGCTTGCGCCGATGCGCCTTCTGGTGGCCGAGGACGGCCAAACCAACCAGATGATCGTCACCGCCATGCTGCAGAAGCTCGGCCATCACGTCGTTTTGGCACAGACCGGCGAAGAGGCGGTTGCGAAAGTCCATGAGGCCATGGCCGCCGCCCAGCCGTTTGCCGCCGTGCTGATGGATATCCAGATGCCGGGAATGGACGGCATGACCGCTACCCGCCTGCTGCGCGAAAGCGGCATTTCGGCAGACATGCTTCCGATCGTCGCCCTGACCGCCAACGGCTATCAGGAAAACGTAGACGACTGTCTCGCAGCCGGAATGCAGGGACACCTCGTCAAACCGGTGCGTAGCGGCGCGATCGCTGCCGAGCTTGCCAGAGTTATCAAGCCGGACTCTGTCAGATCCGGCGTTTAGCAGGCTCAGCACGTCTCGCGGCCCGTCTTTGCGCCGTTGCAGCGTCAATCTGCTATTCGTACATTGACTTCCTACATCCCAGGACGCTTGCGGCGACCGCTTCCTCCCGTCTGAATTGACTTTTGCGAGGTGCAGCCCCACCCTTGGCTCATGCTGAAGCGTCTCGCCCGTAACATGCTGCTGCTGGGGATCCTTCTTGGCCTCTCCAGCCAGGGGTTTGCGCGCGAGACGACGCCTTGCAAGGAAATGGCCCGAGGCGAGATGACTGCGATGCATAGCATCGCAGGTACGGGCGAGATGCCTGGCTGCGCCGAAATGCAGCATGCTGGCAAGGGCAAGACGCCCTCCAAAAATCTGTCGCTTTGCTGCTTTGCGATGGCGAACAGTTCGGTCGGCATCGCGGCTGACGCCGAGCCGCCGCTCGGTGCCGCGATCCTGCCTCCTGCGCTGGCAGCAAATTGGCCCGTGATGCGGGTCTTGCATGGGCGGGAGATTGCTCCGGACCCTGACCCACCTTCCTTTTCTGGCTGAAATCCAAAAGGAGCGCCGGTGAAAACCGCGCCTCCTTCTTGCCCGATTCAGTCAAGGGATTTGCAAGATGAAAGTTTTCTGGTTGGCCGCGTACGCGGTCACTGTCCCGTTTGGGACGACGGCTGCGTTGGCGGAGCCGCTGACGTTCGACGCCGCGCTTAGGCGCGCGGCAGAGGCGCCCAGCGTCTTGGGACGTGATGCCGGGATTGCGGCGGCGCGGTCCTCCGCAATCGCGGCAGACCGGCTGCCGGACCCAACATTGGGTCTGGAACTCAAGGACTTTCCCATCACCGGGCCAGACGCAGGCCGCCTGAACCGCGACAATTTCACGATGACGAGCATTGGCGTGAGCCAGCAATTCACCAATCCTGCGAAACGCCATGCCCGCGCGGCAATGGCGGCAGCGGGCATCACGGTCGCGGAGGCGGACCGGCTCATCGAAGTGCGCGCCGTTCGCCTCGAGACGGCGCTGGCGTGGATCGACCTCTATTACGGCCAGAAGCGCCTTGCCCTGTTGCAGTCGCTGGATGCCGGGCTCGACGATCTGCAAACCACCGTCAGCGCGCGCCTTGCTTCGGGCAGTGCGCGGCCCAGTCAGGCTCTCGAACCCGCGCAACTGCGCGCCCAAGTGGCTGATCGCCGGGCGGCGCTGGTTGCCGATGTTGCCAAAGCCAAGGCCAAACTGATCCGGTTTACCGGAGACACGGACGTGCAAACAGCTGGCGAACCGCTTGTGCCCGCTATCGATGAAGCGCGGCTGCGGTCCTCACTGGCGGCTATCCCCATGCTGCGCGCCCGCGAAGCAGCAACGATTTCAGCGGATGCACAGACGCAATTGGCGCGCGCCGACAAGCACCCGGACTGGACGGTAAGCGGGGCTTATGGGCGGCGTGAACCAAATTACGGCGATCTTGTGACTGTGGGGGTCACGATTGACCTTCCACTGTTCGCCAAGCGCCGTCAGGACCCCAAAATCGCGGCGGCCTTGAGCGAGGCCGATCAAGCCCGGTTCGAGCGTGCGGCCGCGGAACGCGAATGGGCCGCCGCGCTGGATGCCGATCTTGCTGATCACGCCATGCATCACCAGCGCTTCGAAAATGCGCGCAAAACGTTAGTGCCGCTCGCCAAGCAGCGCGCTGAGCTGGACCGCGAAAGCTACGCGGCGGGGAAGACCGATCTCGGGACAGCGCTGCTGGCAACGCTTTCCGTCGCCGAGGCCGAAGTCGACCTGCTCGACCGTGAAGCAGAAGTCGCGCGAGACGCGGTCCGGATCAACATCACATATGCAGGAGCAGCCGATGAGCTTTGAAACAATCTCGGCGGTGCGCTTGCGCGCGGCATTTCTGGTCGCCGTCCTAGTTGCAGGAGGCGGCGGCTATTGGCTTGGAACCCGGCAGGAAAGCAGCAAGCCAGCAACCGCAACCACCGACTCTGGCGGCAAGGTGCTCTATTATTTCGACCCGATGTTCCCGGACCAGAAGTTCGATAAGCCGGGCAAGTCGCCGTTCATGGATATGGAGCTCATGCCGAAATACGCCGATGGCAGCGGGGGCACGGGTGGTGCAGCGCCCGGCGTTACGATTGACCCGTCGGCTCAGCAGAATCTGGGCATTCGCTCAGTAGCCGCAAAGAACGGAACCCTCGGCGCGACCCTCAGTGTCACGGGAAGCATCGAGTTCAATCAGCGCGATGTGGCCAACATTCAGGCGCGGTCGGGCGGGTTTGTGCAGCGGACTTATGGCCGCGCGCCGGGCGATGTGATCGGCGCAGGCGCGCCGATTGCCGATCTTCAACTGCCCGAATGGGGAGGCGCGCAGACCGAATTCCTGTCGGTCAAGCGCCTCGGCAATCCGGCGCTGACGGCGGCCGCGCGCCAGCGCCTGCGACTGCTCGGCATGTCGGAAAACGTGATCGCAGGCGTCGAGCGCAGCGGGCGCACCGGCGGCACGGTGACGGTCACCAGCCCGATCGGCGGGGTGATCCAGACGCTCGATGCGCGCGCCGGAGTGACGCTGGCAGCCGGCCAGACACTGGCTCAGGTGACGGGCATCGGCACGGTTTGGCTCAACGCTGCGGTGCCCGAGGCGCAGGCGGGCCAGATCCGCGTGGGTCAGAATGCGACCGCCGCGCTCACCGCTTTTCCAGCCGAGCCTTTTGCGGGCCGGGTCATTGCGATCCTGCCAACGGCACAAGCCGATAGCCGCACCCTCACCGTGCGGATCGAGCTCGTCAATCGCGGCGGACGACTGCGCCCCGGCATGTCTGCCAACGTCAGCCTCGGCGGTGACGCGAAAACCGCGCTCCTCATTCCCAGCGAAGCCGTTATCCGCACCGGCACCCGCACCATCGTCATGCTGGCATCGAAGGACGGACGCTATCATCCCGCCGAGGTTCGCACGGCGCGCGAAGGCGGCGGCCAGACCGAAATCCTCCAAGGGCTGAGCGAGGGCGAACAGGTCGTGGTCTCTGGGCAGTTCCTGATCGATTCAGAAGCCAGCCTTACCGGCATTGCGGTTCGCACGCTGGGTTCTTCCAAATGATTGAAACCATCATCCGGGCCTCGGTCAAGGCGCGCGGGTTGGTGGTCGCCGGGGCGTTCTTGCTGATGATCGTCGGGATTGGTGCGGTGCAGACCACGCCGGTCGATGCACTCCCTGATCTATCCGACGTGCAGGTGATCATCCGGACCACATACCCGGGCCAGGCGCCGCGGATCGTCGAGAACCAGGTAACCTATCCGCTCACCACCACCATGCTCTCGGTCCCGGGCGCACGCGTGGTGCGCGGCTACTCGTTCGTGGGGGACAGCTTCGTCTACGTCTTGTTCGAAGACGGCACCGACCTCTATTGGGCGCGCAGCCGCGTGCTGGAATATCTCAGCCAGGTGCAGGGCCGCTTGCCGGCTGGTGCCACTGCCTCGCTCGGACCGGACGCCACCGGTGTCGGTTGGATCTACGAATATGCGCTCGTCGACAAGACCGGGCGGCACGATCTCGCGCAGCTGCGCAGCTTGCAGGACTGGTTTCTGCGCTACGAGCTGAAAGCCGTGCCGGGCGTGGCAGAAGTCGCCAGCATCGGCGGGATGGTCAAGCAATATCAAGTCGTTGTCGATCCGCAGAAACTGGCGTCCTATGGCGTGACGGCCAACGATGTTGGCGATGCATTGCGGCGTGCCAACCAGGAAGCCGGCGGCGGCGTGATCGAGATGGCAGAAGCCGAATATGTCGTCCGCGCGGCCGGCTATCTGAAGACACTGGACGATTTTCGCGCCGTTCCGCTCAAAAGCGCGGGCGATATCCCGGTCACCATCGGCGATGTCGCGACAGTGCAGATCGGCCCCGACATGCGGCGCGGCATTGCCGAGCTTAACGGCCAAGGCGAAGTGGCTGGCGGCGTTATCGTCATGCGCCAGGGCAAGAACGCGCGCGAGGTCATCGACGGCGTTCGCGCCAAACTGGCCGAGCTGAAGGCAAGCCTGCCGCCCGGCGTCGAGATTGTCACGACCTATGACCGGTCGGGACTGATCGACCGGGCTGTCGAGAACCTGACCGAAAAGCTGCTTGAGGAATTCGCCATCGTGGCGCTCGTCTGCGCGCTGTTCCTCTGGCATGTCCGCTCGGCTCTGGTCGCGGTTCTGACGCTGCCGCTGGGCATTCTGCTCGCCTTCATCGTGATGCGTGTGCAGGGGCTGAACGCCAATATTCTGTCGCTTGGCGGGATCGCCATCGCCATCGGCGCGATGGTCGATGCCGGCGTCGTGATGATCGAGAACGCCCACAAGCACCTCGAACGCTGGGCGCACGATCATCCAGATGCCGAACTCAAGGGGCAGGAGCGCTGGGACGTGATTACAGGCGCCGCCGCCGAAGTCGGTCCGGCACTGTTCCTCAGCCTGCTTATCATCACGTTCTCGTTCATCCCGATTTTCTCGTTGCAGGGCCAGGAGGGGCGGCTGTTTGCCCCGCTCGCCTTCACCAAAACCTATGCGATGGCCGGCGCTGCCCTGCTCTCGATCACGCTGGTTCCGGTGCTGATGGGCTGGCTGATCCGCGGACGACTCCCGGCAGAACAAAGCAATCCCGTGAACCGCTGGCTGACCCGCATCTATCAACCGGCGCTCGATTGGGTTTTGGCGAGGCCCAAGCAGGCCCTGCTCATCGCGGGGCTCGTCTTCGCTTCGAGCATCTGGCCGATCAGCCAGACGGGCGGCGAGTTCATGCCGCAAATGAACGAGGGCGATTTGCTCTATATGCCGTCGGCGCTGCCCGGCATCTCCACGGCCAAGGCTTCGCTGCTGCTTCAGCAAACCGACCGCCTTATCAAGACCATTCCCGAGGTTGAAAGCGTGTTCGGCAAGGCAGGGCGGGCCGATACCGCCACCGATCCCGCCCCGCTCGAGATGTTCGAGACGACAATCCGCTTCAAACCCAGAAGCGAATGGCGCGCGGGGATGACGCAAGACAAGCTGGTCGATGAACTGGACCGGACAGTGAAAGTCCCCGGCCTGGCCAACTTCTGGATCCCGCCGATCCGCAACCGCATCGATATGCTGGCGACCGGCATCAAGAGCCCGATCGGCATCAAGGTCTCGGGCGCAAACCTCGACGAGATTGATCGCACCGCCCGGCAGATTGAGGCCGTTGCCAAGACGGTGCCGGGGATCAGCTCGGCACTGGCCGAGCGGCTATCGGGCGGGCGCTATATCGATATCCAGATCAACCGGGCGGCTGCCGCACGCTACGGCTTGAATGTGGCCGACGTCCAATCGGTCGTGTCAGGGGCCATCGGCGGTGAGGCTGTGGGCCAGACCGTTGAAGGACTGGCGCGCTATCCGATCAGCGTGCGCTATCCGCGCGAGTTGCGCGACAGCGCCGACAAGATCGCGAACCTGCCGGTTCTGACGCCCTCAAGCCAGCAGATCACGCTGGGCACGG
>JBJXEK010000173.1:0-16563 GCA_046155055.1 Novosphingobium sp.
GACATCTACAAGCACGGCGTGCTGCCGGAGGACTTCTCGATCTATCTCCACCATCCCTCCGTGAGCGATGCCTCGATGGCACCGGAAGGCATGAGCACGTTCTACGCGCTGGTGCCGGTGGCGCACATGGGCAAGCTGCCGATCGACTGGGACGAGATCGGCCCGCAGCTCGAAAAGCGGGTGCTCGATGAAGTGGGCCGCCGCCTGATCCCCGATATCCACAGCCGGATCGTGACCAAGTTCTCCTACTCCCCGAAGGACTTTTCGCAGGATCTTTCGGCGCACCTTGGCAGCGCATTCAGCCTTGAGCCGCTGCTCACGCAATCCGCATTTTTCCGCGCACACAACCGTGACGACGCGATCCATAACTTCTATCTTGTCGGCGCCGGCACCCATCCCGGGGCTGGGATTCCCGGTGTGGTCGGCAGCGCCAAAGCAACGGCAAAGTTGATGATCGAGGATCTGGCCAAAGCATGAGGCCCAAGATCGGGAGAAATACGTGAAGCGGATTGCGGTCTATTGCGGTTCTGGCTCTCCGGCTGACGGCCGTTACGTTGCGCTCGCGCGCGATGTGGGCCGCACGCTGGCCGAAGCCGGGATCGGCGTCGTCTACGGTGGCGGGCGGCTCGGCCTGATGGGCGCGCTGGCCGAAGGTGCACTTCTGGCGGGCGGTGAAGTGATCGGGGTTATCCCGCAAGCCCTCGCCGACGCCGAAGTCGCCAACAACGACTGCACCAGCCTCACCGTCGTACAGACAATGCACGAGCGCAAGCAGGCCTTCACCGACCTGTCGGACGGGTTCCTGACATTGCCCGGCGGGGTCGGCACGATGGACGAATTGTGGGAGGCAGTCAGCTGGGCGCAGCTGGGTTATCACACAAAGCCAGTCGGGCTGCTCAATGCCTTCGGCTTTTACGACCAGTTGCTGGCCTTTATCCGGCACATGACCGAAACCGGGTTCGTCCGGCCGGTGCACGCCGGAATACTCCTTGCCGAGCACGATCTCGAAGTTCTACTGGCGCGAATGGCGGCGCATGTACCGCATACGCCGATCATCCAGATGAAGGCGCATCAGCTGTGATGCGGATACGAAGACCCTTATGACCGCCCTGCCCGCGCGTGCTGATCTCGCCAAGTCTGGCCCGGACAAATCCGGTCGGACTGAGATCGTCGCCGCCGCGGGCGAAGCCATCCGCAAGGGTTCCAGAAGCTTTGCCGCAGCAAGCCGCCTGTTTGACCGCACCACGCGCGAGCGGGTGTGGTTGCTCTATGCCTGGTGCCGGCGCTGCGATGATCTTGCCGATGCGCAGGATCACGGCGGCGCGTTGGGCGATCAGGGCGGCGCGGCAGAGCGGCTCGCCACAATCCGCACCAAGACTGCGTTGGCCTTCGCAGGCCTTCCGACGGGCGAACCAGCCTTCGATGCGCTCGGCGTCGTTGCGCGCGAGACCGGGCTGACGCTGGCCATGGCCGACGCCGTGATTGAAGGCTTCGCGCTCGATGCCGCCGACTGGCAACCGCGCAGCGAGGCGGACCTGATGCGCTATTGCTGGCATGTCGCGGGCGCGGTGGGGGTGATGATGGCCGTGGTCATGGGCACCGACCCCAAGGACGAAGACACTCTCGACCGGGCCTGCGATCTGGGCCTCGCATTCCAGCTCGCCAATATCGCGCGCGATGTGGCCGAAGACAACGCCGCCGAGCGTTGCTATCTGCCGACCGAGTGGCTGGTCGAAGCAGACCTGCCGCCGGGCGAGCAAATGAAGCCGCCGCACCGCAAGGCGCTTGCCACGGTCGTGCAGCGGCTGTGCGCGTTGGCCGAAGTGCATGAGAGTTCGGCGCGCATTGGCGCAAAGCGGCTCAAACTGCGGCAGCGCTGGGCGATCCTCGCCGCGGCGGGGATTTATGGCGATATCGCGCGCGATGTGGCGCGGCGCGGCGCGAAAGCGTGGGACAGCCGCACTGTGGTTAGCGGCAAGCGCAAGCTGGTGTGGATCGCCCGCGCAGGGCTGCAGGCGCTGACCCCGGTGCCGCGCGCGTGCCGTAACGCTGCTGAGGGACGCCGCTTTACGCGCCGTGATCTGATCCGGCTTGCGCGCGGCTGAGGCGCTCGCCACGACCTGACTGTCTGGTTCAGGAAAAATTTCCCGGCGCTGTAACCAAAGCCCGCTACACTCCGAATTGGTTTGCGACCCGCTTGCGCTTTCGCCCCAAAAGGGCATGTTGGCGGGGATAGGCACGCGGATTTCGGGAGTGGGTGGAATGGCGACACAGTATGCCGAAACGGTTCCGGCAAGTACCGGAAAGGCGGACTCACCGCTGATTTACCGCACGCGCTTGCCGGTGCGCATTTGGCATTGGATCAACGCGCTCAGCATCTTTGCCATGCTGATGAGCGGACTGATGATCTTCAATGCGCATCCGCGGCTCTATTGGGGGCAGTTCGGCGCGAATTTCGACCAGCCCTGGCTGGTGATTGGCAATCGCGGCACGTCGGGCTTTCTTTCGATAGGCGGCTTCGAAATCCCCACCACCGGGGTGCTGGGCTATGCGCAGGAAACCGCCCGCGCGTTCCCGCCGCTGGTCACGATCCCTTCAAGCTACAATCTGGCGGCGGCACGCGAATGGCACTTCTTCTTCGCTTGGATGCTGGCCGTGAGCGCAATCGCATTTATGACTTATGCATTTTTTTCCGGTCACTTGCGCCGCGATCTTGCGTTAAAGCGTGAAGAACGTCGCCTGTCCCACCTGTGGCATGACATCAAGGAGCATGCCCGCCTGCGCTTCCCCACGGGCGAGGCGGCGCGGGCCTATAATCCGCTGCAGAAGATCGCTTATCTGGGCGTCCTGTTCGTGCTGATCCCGGTGGTGATTCTGACCGGGCTGACTATGTCGCCCACTATAAACGCGGCCTGGCCCTGGTTGGTCACGCTGTTCGGCGGGCGGCCATCGGCCCGCTCGATCCACTTCCTTTGCGCGGCCGGATTTGCCGCATTCATTGCGGTCCACCTGCTGGCCGTGATCCTGGCCGGCCCGTTCAACGAACTGCGCTCGATCGTCACGGGCTGGTATCGCCTGCCAAAGGAGAGGTCGAAGTGAGCGACGAACCCATGACACCCCCCTCCCCGCCCTCAACCCTGATTACTCGGCGCGCTGCGCTGGTTGGCGGGGCCGGACTGTTGCTGGCTGGCTGCGACCAGATCAACGCTTCACCCGCAACGCAGAGCATCCTGAGCCTTGGCGAGAAGGCCACGCGCAGCGCGCAGCGTCTCGTAACGGACCGCAACGCGCTGGCGCGCGAGTTCACGAAGGCAGAAATGTCACCCGTGTTTCGCATGAATGGCACGCGCAGCCCGGGAACCAACGCGTACAACGCGCTCGCGGCGAACAACTTTGCCGACTGGACGCTGACGGTCGATGGCATGGTCGCGCGCCCGCTCAAGATGAGCCTTGCGCAGCTTGAAGCAGCGCCGATGCGTACGCAGATCACGCGGCACGACTGCGTGGAAGGCTGGAGCGCGATCGGCGAATGGACCGGAATTCCGCTCGGGCTGCTGCTTCGGCATGCCGGCATGTCGGCGAACGCCAAGTACGTCGTGTTCCACTGCGCCGATCTCTATGGCGGCACGCCGTATTACGAGAGTGTCGACATGATCGATGCTTTCCACCCGCAGACCATCCTCGCCACGCGTATGAACGGTCAGCCGCTGGTCGTGGGCCACGGCGCGCCGCTGCGCCTCAGGGTCGAGCGCCAGTTGGGTTACAAGCAAGCGAAGTATGTCATGCGGGTGGAGGCTGTGTCCACGCTCGACGGCCTGCACGGCGGCAAGGGTGGCTATTGGGAAGATCACTCCGGGTATCAGTGGTTCGCGGGGATCTGAGCTTCCCCTCTCTAAACGCTTTCCCCTGCCCTTCGACAGGCACGGGACAAGCGGGGGAGAGCTTTTCACACTCTGACTACGCCGCGCTCGATCAGGCTCTTCGCGCAATCGATGATCGATTCCTCCACGGGCCGCGTCTTCCAGCCGAGACGCTCGAAGGCGTGGGCGGCGCTGGCGTCGCGGATCGAGCCCAATTCGCCCGTTACCTGACGGACCACGGGATTGAAAATGGCGGAGACGCGCACGAGCCAGTTCGGCAGTCCGCGCACCGGCACCTTGCGGCCCTCCAGCGGCAGGCCCTTTTTCAGGATACGCGCAACGTCGATCATCTTGAGGAACGGGCCTGCGGCGATGAAGCGCTCGCCGTCGAGCCCCGGCTCAGTGAGTGCGCGCACATGAAGGTCGGCGACATCGCGGACGTCGACGATGCCGAAGCCGATATCGGGGCAGCCGGGCAACGCGGCGGAGAGCAGCTGCTTGACCAGCTCGATCGACGCGGAAAAGTCGTTCGTCCAGATTGGGCCGAGCACGGCGGAAGGGTTGATCGAGAGAAACTCCATGCCCCCACCGTGTTCTTTGGCGCCGTGCACGGCCATCCAATCGCGCGCGGCGCGCTCGGCGATAGTCTTGGACTTGACGTAAGCGTAGACGTCCGGCCCTTCCAGGTTGGTCCAGTCCTTCTCGGTAAAGTGGTGCTCGCCCGAGCCGTGGCCATAGGCGATGGCGGCAACCGATGAAGTCTGGATGAACCGCTCCACGCCCGCCGCTTTGGCAAAGCGCAGCGCGCGCAACACGCCTTCGCGTGCGGGGATGATCAGGTCGTCCTCGTGCTTGGGCGGCTCGCTGTTGAAGGGCGAGGCGACGTGGGCGACATGGCTGCACCCGGCCATCGCTTCTGCCCAGCCTGCATCGGCGGTGAGGTCGGCGGCGAAGAATTTCAACGTTTCGGGTGTTCCGCCCAGGAACGGGCGCACCGCGGCCTCCCGCGAGAGGCTGCGCACAGTGGTGTGCACCGTCCAGCCCTCGCGCAGCAGCTGTTGGATGGTGAAGCCGGCGATATAGCCGCTGCCGCCGGAGACGAGGACTGTCTTGGTCATCGCGGGTGTTCCTTCAGAACTGGAGCATGATCCGCCGCGCCAGCGCGGGAGACAGTGAGTAAACGGCCTGAAGGAACTTCACCAAGCCGACATTGGCCTCGTTGGCCCCGCGTTCCATCGCGGAGACGATCTGCCGGGCGCATTCCTCGGGTTGCATCTTGTTGCCGCTGCGGCTGCTGGTCATTTGTGTTTCAACCACCGGCGGCAGTGCTTCCAGCACGTGTACGTTCGTGCCCTTCATCTGCGCGCGCAGGGCCTGCGTATAGCTGCGCATGGCCGCCTTTGTGGCGCAATAAACCGGCGCGCCCGCATTGGGCGCGATGGCAAGGCCGGAGGTGACGTTGACGATCATCGCCTCGGGCCGGGCTTGCAAGGCAGGCATGAGGCGCACGATCAAGCGGATGGGCGCGTGGATATTCAGCCAAAGCGTGCGCTCGTCGTCGTCGGGATTTGGCGGAGCGACACGGAAATCATGGTCTGCGCCCATGCCGGCATTGTTGACTAGCACGTCGAGTGGACGCGCGCCGAGCCCCGCCAAGACCGCTTCGACGCCGTCTGCCCCCGTGAGTTCGGCCAAGATCACTTCGAAACCCTCGGCCTGCGCTGCGGCGATCCGGGCAGGCGTCCGTCCCGTAACGATCACGACCGCGCCCTTGCCGCGCAACTGGCGGGCGAGCCTCAGGCCGATTCCGTCCGTCCCGCCGGTCACCAGTACCGTCTTGCCGTTCAACTTCACACACTATCCCCCCGCATGGTTCGAGCGGGAGACTAGCCATCCAGTTGCAAAATGCAACCTGCCGTTACTTCATCAGCACGAGTTCCTCGGCCATGGAGGGATGCAGCGCCATCGTCGCGTCGAAATCCGCCTTGGTCAGGCCAGCCTTCACCGCAATGGCGGCCGCCTGAAGGATTTCCGGCGCTTCGGGGCCGATCATGTGCAGCGCGAGGACTTTGTCGGTCGAGGCATCCACGATCATCTTGTAGAGCCCGCGCTCCGGCCGGTGGCCGAAGATGTTCTTCATCGGGCGGAAATCCGAGGAATAGACCTTGATCGAGCCATAAAGATTGCGTGCCTGCCCCTCTGTCGGACCGACACTGGAGAGCGGCGGCTGCGAGAACACCGCACTGGGGATGCAGCTATAGTCGATGACCGTATTTTTGTCGCCGAACACGCGGTCGGCAAAGGCCTGCCCCTCGCGGATCGCAACAGGGGTGAGTTGCACGCGGTCCGTTACGTCACCCACCGCATAGATGCTAGGGCAGCTGGTCTGCGCGCGTTCGTCGACCACAATCTGGCCTTTCTCGCCTAGCACAACACCCGCGCTTTCAAGGCCGAGCCCGGCGGTGTTGGGCTTGCGGCCGGTAGCCACAAGCACCTGATCGGCGAGGATTGGATCAGGCTGACCTTTAAGCCATACCTCGAGCATCCCGTCCTCGCGCTTCAGCACCTTTTCGAACGGACAATTGAAGCGGTACTGGATGCCGCGTGCCATGGTGATCTGCAGCAACCGGTCGCGCAGGGCCTCGTCGTAGCCGCGCAGGATCGCTTCCGAGCGGTTGACCACCGTTACGTGACTGCCAAGCGCGTTGAAAATGCCGGCGAATTCCATCGCGATATAGCCCGCACCCGAAATCACGACGCGGCGCGGAAGCTTTTCGAGATGGAATACCTCGTTCGAGGTGATGCAGTGCTCCGAACCATCGAATTCGGGCATGACCGGCCAGGCACCGGTCGCGACGAGAATGGTCTTCGCCGTAATCTCGCGGCCCGAGGCGGCGAGTCGTACCGAGTTGGGTCCGGTAATCGTCGCGTGCTCAAGGAAGCGTGTCACGTGGTGGGTTTCGAGCGTGTTGGTATAGGCTGAGTTGAGCCGGTCGACATCGCGCAGCACCGCATCGCGCAGGGTCGGCCAGTCGAACGTGGTCTTCTCCACGGTCCAGCCATAATTGGCCGCATCCTGCAGTTCCTCGGCAAAGTGCGAGCCGTAGACCAGCAGCTTCTTAGGCACGCAGCCGCGGATCACGCAGGTACCGCCGATGCGGTACTCCTCCGCCACCGCGACGCGGGCACCGTGACCGGAGGCGATGCGTGCGGCGCGCACACCGCCAGAGCCTGCACCGATTACAAAAAGGTCGTAGTCGTACGTAAGGTCATTCGGGGTGTCGGTCATGGCCTGCTCCTGTTTCGTTATGCTCTTAGTGGGGATAGGCCGCGTACGCGACAATGCCGTTTCGGCATCGTTTCGGTGCAAGAGGAACATCGGCGCCGTTTCGCGCGTTTCACATCTGACGCGGCCTGCCCTGGCCGTGCGGGAAAGGCGATCTCATGCAACGCGACGGCGATGAAGTGCATATCGACACCGAAGAAGTCAGCGGCGGTGACAAGGACAGGAGCCTCAGCATCGTTCTGATCGTCGGCACAGTGCTGGCAATCGCGCTGCTGTCCGTCGTGTGGATCACCGGGGCAGTGCGGTTCGACGCGGTGAACACGCCGACTGCGGACGCAACGGCGAACCCCTGAGCTGACGGCTGGCGCAACGGCATGCTGTTGGCTACCGGTCGATCCCCGCTGCCGCCAAGAGCGCTTCGGTCGAGGCATCGAAGCGCTCCCCGCCCTCGCCGTCCATCGCCTTGGCCATCGCCTTGCCCAGTTCAACGCCGAACTGGTCGAACGGATTGATGCCACGCATCATCGCCGAGACGAAAGTGCGGTGTTCGTGGAACGCGATAAGGCTGCCGAGCGTGGCCGCGCCGAGTTCTTCGCACAGGATCGTGGCGGATGGGCGGTTGCCGGGATAATCGCGCGCCATGTCGTCTCCGCCGGGCTTCCCCGACATCAGCGCCGCACCTTGAGCAAAGCAGTTGGCAAGCAGGATGCGGTGATGCGCCGGATCGAAATCGTGACCCGGCACGCTGACAGCGAGAAAATCGACCGGAATCAGGTGCGTTCCCTGATGGAGCAGCTGAAACACCGCGTGCTGCGCATCAGTACCGACCCCGCCCCAGGTGACTGGCGCGCTTGGCCCGGTCAGCGGCCTGCCATCCGCCGTCACGCGCTTGCCATTTGATTCCATCTCGAGCTGCTGGAGGTAGCTTGGCAGCAGGCGCAGACGCTCGTCGTAGGCGAACACCGCGCGGCTCGCGCATCCGCGGGCCTGCGTGTAGGTGAGGTCAGCGAAAGCGGCGCGGATCACCACGTTTTCGGCGATGGGCGCTTCGATGAAATGGCGGTCGATGGCAGCAGCCCCGGCCAGGAACGCGGCGAACCCGTCCCAGCCCAGCGCCAGCGCGATGGGAAAGCCGATCGAGGACCACAGCGAATAGCGCCCGCCTACGGTTTCGGCGAACGGCAGCACGCGGGTCTCGTCGACGCCCCAGGCCACTGCCTTGTCCGGCGCGGCAGTGAGCGCGACGACGCGGCCATAGGGGTCTTCCACCCCGCCTTCGCGCAGCCAATCGAGCGCGCTGGTGGCGTTCACCAGCGTTTCTGTGGTGGTGAATGTCTTGGACGCCATAGCGATCAGCGTGGTCGCGGGGTCGCACTGCTTGACCGCCGCAGCCAGCGCGCTGCCATCGATGTTCGAGACCACATGAACCGCAACACGCGCATCCTCTCGCGCCAGCGCATCGATCGCGAGCGCCGGGCCAAGCGCCGAACCGCCGATACCGATATGGATGAGGCTCTTGATGTCGCCCAGCAGGCCTTCGTGGATGGCTTCGACGAGCGCGCGCATCCGGTCGTGAAACAGGGCAGCTTCTTCCGCGGCTGCGGGATTGCCAACGCCGCGTTCAGCGCAGTGTGTGGCAGCGCGGCCTTCGGTGTTGTTGATTGCCGCACCGGCGAACAAGGCTTCGCGGCTGCCGGCCAGATCGACCTGTTGGGCGATCCGGCCGAGCACGGCCTCGATATCGGGCGAGAGGTGCGTTTTCGACCAGTCGAAGCGAATCGGTCCTCCCGGCAGATCGAGCACCCTGGCATAGCGGTTGATGCGCGCCGGATCGGCGAAGAGCTCGGTGAGCGTGGGTTGCGGCAGGCTTTCGAGAGCCGCCCAGAGCGCGCCAGTGCCCTTTGGCGTATCGGTTGCAGCCATTGTCTCGTCTCCTTGCGATTTACGCCATCCAACTGAACCGGCGGTACCCTGCCCGTTCGACCAAGCGCAAGGGATCGCCGACCAATGACGCAGCTAAATTCGTCTGCACGGGATAGATCGTGCAGTCTGCGCTTGACGGATGCGAGGCCCCTCCACATGACCGCGACGATGACCGATACCCCCGAAAACACCCCGCAGGACGCTGCAATCCAAACCGATCCGGTGCTGGATCCCCCGCTCGCCGCAGGCGCTGATGGCGCAAAGCCCGCCAAGAAGGAACGCAAGGAAGACAGTTTCCCGGTGTTCGTGATCAAGCTGGTGCTGATCGTGGCGTTCTTCCGCAGTTTCGTGCTCTCGCCTTTCAACATTCCATCGGAATCGATGCTTCCCCGGCTCGAGAACGGGGACTACCTGCTCGCAGCCAAGTGGCCGTTCGGCTATTCCTCCTATTCGCTGCCGTTCAGCGTGCCGCTGCTGCCGAACCGGATCTTCGCAGGCCAGCCCAACCGAGGTGACGTGGTGATTTTCAAGGCTCCGCCGGGCAATGATGTCGACTACATCAAACGCGTGATCGGGCTGCCGGGAGACACCGTCCAGATGATCGGCGGGCAGCTGCATCTCAATGGCGTGACCGTGCCCAAGCAGAAGATCGCAGACTTTGTGATCAAGGTCTCGGCCAACACCGGCTGCATTGCGCCGGAGTTCGAAGCGGTTGAGCCGGACGGCACACCCAGCTGCCACTACCCACAGTTCCGCGAGACGCTGCCGGAGGGCAAGCAGTACAGTGTCCTCGATCTGGGCTACCGTCCGCAAGACGATACCCCTCCGGTGATCGTGCCTGTCGGCCACGTTTTCCTGATGGGTGACAACCGCGACAACTCGATGGACAGCCGCTTTCCGGCAATCGAGGGCGGCGGAATTGGTCTGGTGCCGCAAGACAATCTCGTTGGCCGCGCGACCATCGTGATGTGGTCGACCGACGGTTCGGCAAACTGGTTCCTGCCGTGGACCTGGTTCACTGCCGCCCGCTTCAACCGCATCGGGGGTCTGTTCTGAGCCCCACACGTCCATCGGTCGAGTTGGCGGAAACGACCGCGGGCTTCATCGCCGCGCTGACCGGTGCGCCCCCTGCCCGCCCCGACCTGTGGCATGATGCACTGACCCACGGTTCGATGGGCGAGGCGCGCGACTACCAGCGGCTAGAGTTCCTGGGAGACAGGGTGCTGGGCTTGGCCATTGCCGAATGGCTGCACGAGCGCAGCGATGCTGCCGAGGGCAAGCTTTCGCAGCGGCTCAACGCGCTGGTGAGCCGCGAGACATGTGCCGAAGTGGCCCGCACGCTGGGTATCGCGCCGCACATCCGTCTCGGCAAGCAGGCGCGCGGCGACGGTGCCGGGCAGAGCGACAACGTGCTTGGCGACGTCATGGAGGCGCTGATCGGCGCGCTGTTCGTCGAGCGCGGGTTCGAGGCAGCCCGCGCTTTTGTGCGGGCGGCATGGGACGCACCGATGGCGGGCGGCGCGGGGCAACGCAAGCACCCCAAGGCGGCGCTGCAGGAATGGGCTGCTGGCAATCGCCGCAAGGCACCGGTTTATTCGCTGGTTTCGCGCGATGGACCGGACCATGCAGTAACCTTCACGGTCAAAGTCGAAGTCAGCGGGGTCGGCGTGAGCGAGGCCACCGGATCGAGCAAGCAGGAAGCCGAAACCCATGCCGCGCAGGCGTTCATGGCGCAGTTCGGCTGAAACAGGATGAGCATGGACGAACAGATTGAGATTGCGGCACCCACTGAGCCCACCCCGACCGAGCACTGCGGCCTCGTTGCCGTCATCGGCGCGCCCAATGCCGGCAAATCGACGCTGGTGAACGCACTGGTCGGGCAGAAGGTGGCGATCGTCTCGGCCAAGGCCCAGACGACGCGCGCACGGCTTATGGGGATCGCGCTGGAGGATCTGCCCGCAGCGGAGGCCGCACCTGGAGGCGGAGCCAAAATCGGCGGACGCGCGCAGATCATTCTGGCGGATACGCCGGGTCTGTTCGAACCCCGACGGCGGCTCGACCGCGCGATGGTCCATGCCGCGTGGGAAGGTGCCTCCACCGCCGACGCGATCCTGCTGGTGGTCGATGCACGCAAGAAAAAGCGCGATTATCTCGAGCCAATCCTCGAAAACCTCAAGGATCGGCGTGAGCGCAAGATCCTCGTGCTCAACAAGGTCGATGCGACCGCCAAGGAACCGCTACTGATCATGGCCGAGGAATTGTCCCCGGCAGGCGGTTTTGACGAGGTGTTCTTCGTCTCGGCGCTGACCAATGACGGGGTGCCCGAACTCAAGAACCGGCTTGCCCAGCTGATGCCTGAGGGCGCGTGGCACTATCCCGAGGACCAGGTTTCTGATGCCTCGGAGCGCTTGCTGGCGGCAGAAATCACGCGCGAACAGCTCTATCGCCAACTCCACGACGAACTGCCCTATGACAGTGCGGTGCGGCCGGAGAGCTATGCGCCCCGGCGCGATGGCTCGATCGAGATCCACCAGCAGATCGTGATTGCGCGCGACAGCCAGAAGGGCATCGTGCTTGGCAAGGGTGGATCGAAGCTGAAAGCCATCGGCGAGGCCGCCCGGACGGAACTTGCTGAATTGCTGGGGGTCAAAGTCCATCTGTTCCTCCACGTAAAGGTTGAGGAAAACTGGGCCGAGAGCCGCGAGATTTACGAGGAAATCGGGCTCGACTGGGTGAAGTAGTCCCCTGTCAGGGTTAGCGGGGGCAAGGAGGCGAGCATGGGGGCAGCGTTGTCGTTGGTGTTGCCTGGTGTGGGTCTCCTGCTCGCCATGATGGTGGCGTGGCGGCTGGGCGTGCTGGTTCACCAGCGCTGGCGGCATCCGCAGGCAGGCGAGGTCAGCGGTGAAAGCTATGTGCTTTCGGGCGCGTTCGGCTTGCTCGCGCTGCTTATGGCCTTTGCCTTCAGCCTCGCGATCGGGCGTTACGAGACGCGGCGTCTGCTGGTCGTGGAGGAAGCCAACGCGATCGGCACAATGTCCAGTCGCCTCGCGCTGCTGGACGAGCACCAGCGCCGCCCACTCGCCGCGACACTGGCGCATTATGCCAAGGCGCGTGCAGAGGCCGGTCTGAACGCCGAAGACAGGGCGTGGCAAGCCTCGCACGAGCGGACATCGCGCCAATGCGGTCAGTTCGGCGATGCGCTGTTTGCCGCGCTACGCGCCATGCCGCCCGATACGCGCGGGCCGGTGCTTGTGCAGGCCTATAACGCGATGTGCGATATAACCACAGCGCGCCATGCTGCGCGGCACGCGCGATTGCCCGCCGAAGTGCTGGTGTTGCTGGCGTTCTACTGCTGTGCGGGCGCAGGTCTGCTCGGCTTCACCATCGGCTCAGCGGACCGGCGAAACCTGATTGGCTCGGTGCTGTTCTTTGCGCTTCTCGCCGCAGCCTTCGTCACGATTCTTGATCTCGACAGCCCGCGCAGCGGAGCAATCCTCGTGCCGCAGGAAGAACTGGAGGCCGTGGCGAAGGGCCTGAACTGAGCGATCAGGCTTTCTTGGCTGCGACTTTTGCCTTGGGCTTTGGTTTGGCTTTCGCGGCAGGTTTGGCCGCAGCCTTCTTGGCCGGAGCCTTGGCCGCCGTAGCCTTCTTGGCCGGGGTTTTCCTCTTCTTGCCCTTGGCCGGTGCCGCTGCCGCGCGGGCGTCGATCAGTGCAATGGCCGCCTCGAGCGTCAGGTCCTCGGGCTTGGTGTCCTTGGGCAGAGTGGCATTGGTCGTTCCGTCGGTGACGTAAGCCCCGTAGCGGCCCGCGAGCAGCTTCATCTCGCCGCCCGAGACAGGGTGCGGACCGAAGGTGTTGAGCGGTTCAACCGGAGTACGATTGCCGCGCGCGCCTGCCCCAGCAGCGGCTTCGGCGAGTTTGACGACGGCGGTGTTCATGCCGGTTTCGAACACTTCAGATGTCGAGCGCAGACGGCCATACTTCCCATCATGCGCGAGGTATGGCCCGTAACGCCCTATACTGGCGGTGATCATCTTGCCAGTTTCAGGATGTACACCAATCTCGCGCGGGAGCGAGAGCAGCTTAAGCGCCCATTCCAGATCAAGCTCGGGCACGTCCTTTGGGATCGAGGCGCGCTTGGCTTCCTTGCCCTCACCAAGCTGGATATAAGGACCAAACCGCCCGGTGCGGCGCGTGACCTCAAGGCCTGAAACCGGGTCCAGGCCGAGCCCGGCATCGTCGCCCCCGGCTCCGTCGCCTTCAGCGCCGCCTTGGGCGAACTTGCGGGTGAACTTGCACTCGGGATAATTCGAGCATGCGACGAACGCGCCGTAGCGGCCGCCGCGCAGCGAGAGGCGGCCTTCCTGGCACTTGGGGCACAGGCGCGGATCGGTGCCGTCTGCGCGCGGCGGGAACAGATAGTCCTGCAGGAAGATATCGAGCTCGGCGGTGACCTCGCTCGGCTTCTTCTCCATCGCCTCGTCGGCTTTGGGCTTGAAGTCGCGCCAGAAGGCTTCGAGCACCGCTTTCCACGCCGCGTTCCCGCCCGAGACGGCATCGAGCTCGTCCTCCATGCCTGCGGTGAACTGATACGCCACGTAACGCTCGAAGAAGCGTTCGAGGAAAGCCGTCAGGAGCCGCCCGCTTTCCTCGGCAAAGAAGCGGTTCTTCTCGGTGCGGACGTAATTGCGGTCCTTGAGCACCTGAAGGGTCGAAGCATAGGTCGAAGGTCGGCCGATACCGAGTTCCTCGAGCCGCTTGACTAGCGAGGCTTCGGAAAAGCGCGGTGGTGGCTGCGTGAAGTGCTGGTCAGCATCGACAGCGCGCTTGGCTGGCATGTCACCGGCATTCAGCGCAGGAAGCAGGCCGGTTTCGTCCTCGGCGTCATCGCCGGTCGGAGCATCGGCTTTCTGGTCGCGGCCTTCCTCGTAAACCGCAAGGAAGCCGGGGAAGCGGATGACCTGGCCATTGGCGCGCAGCTCGTGCTTGCCGGTGCCTTCACGCAACGTAACGGTGGTGCGCTCGATCAGCGCAGAGGCCATCTGGCTGGCCATCGCGCGCTTGTAGATCAGATCGTAGAGCCGCGCTTCGTCGTTCGAACCGTACCGGTCCACGCTGAAGTCGGTCGGGCGGATGGCCTCGTGCGCTTCCTGCGCGTTCTTGGCCTTGGTCTCGTAGTGCCGGGGTTTTTCGGGTAGGTAATGGCCCGAATAGCGCTGGCTGATCGCGGCGCGAGCAGCGCTGATGGCGCTGGAATCCATTTGCACGCCGTCGGTGCGCATATAGGTGATCGCGCCCGCCTCATAGAGCGTCTGCGCCACGCGCATGGTGTGGCTGGCGGCAAAGCCGAGCTTGCGTGCGGCCTCCTGCTGCAGGGTTGAAGTGGTGAACGGCGGAAAGGGATTGCGCCGGGTCGGCTTGGTCTCGACGTCTTCCACACGGAAGATCGCGGCCTCGACCAGAGCCTTGGCGCGCTGCGCAATGCCTTCGTTACCTAACGACAGACGCTCCAGCTTTTCACCCTCGAAGCGCACCAGGCGTGCCTTGAACGCGGTGCCGCCCTGTTCGAGCGTGGCAATCACCGACCAGTATTCCTGGGACTTGAACGCCTCGATCTCGCGCTCACGCTCCACAATCAGGCGCAGCGCCACCGACTGCACGCGGCCGGCGGACTTGGCACCGGGCAACTTGCGCCACAGCACGGGCGAAAGGGTGAAGCCGAACAGATAGTCCAGCGCGCGGCGAGCGAGATAGGCATCGATCAGATCTTGATCGAGTTCGCGCGGGTGCTTCATCGCCTCGGTCACGGTGGCCTTGGTGATCGCGTTGAACGTAACGCGTTCGACCTCCTTGGGCAGCGCCTTGCGCTTGGCCAGCAGCTCGCGCACATGCCACGAGATCGCCTCACCCTCGCGGTCGGGGTCAGTCGCGAGGATCAGGCGGTCAGCGGTCTTGGAGGCGTCGACAATCGCCTTCACCCGCGCTGCCTTGTCGCCATAGAGTTCCCAGTCCATCGCGAAGTCCTCGTCCGGGCGGACGGAGCCGTCCTTGACCGGCAGATCGCGGACGTGACCATAGGAGGCGAGGACCTTGAAGCCGGGACCGAGATACTTCTCGATGGTCTTGGCCTTGGCCGGGGATTCGACGATGACTAATTGCATGAGGTCTGGCTGAACTTTCCTACGCGTATACGTACGCACGAGGGTGGCGACGGAACGCATCCCGCGTCAAGCCCCGCTTCTGGCCCCGCTTCTGGCGGAGCCTTCTGCGCACCTTTGCAGGAAAGTCCAGCGTTGATAGATCCTGCCTACTTCAATGCGTTGATCTGCCCGACCATCACGTCGCTGGCGAGCCCGGCAGCCTTGGTCGCGCCTTCCTCGTAATTTCCCGGCTTGGCATCGAATTCGAACTTGCGCGTCTTGCCGAACATCATGCCGCCGTGGCCCATCGCCGCCATGAGCCCGCCCGCCACGTTGGCGACAGCCTGCGTGGTCTTGGCAGTGCCGCTGCTGGCATCGTGCTTGTCGATGAAATCGCCGTCAACGGACACGCCCTGATTGAGCGTGACAGTGGTGGTCTTGCCGTTGGCGCCAAACACCGTCATCCGACTGAAGCCCGGCACGACCGAGAGATTGGCGTTGACCTCAAGCCCGCCGAGACTGAACGCACCGGGGCGCTTCTGCTGAGAAAAGTCGATCAGGTAGGTGACATCGACCACAGGCACGCCCGAGGCCTTGGCATATTGAGACAAGGCATACCCTGCCTGCCCGGCATCCATGGCCAGCCCCATGCTGGAAAAGCCGCTGCCCTGGAAATCGCCCGCCACCATGATCAGCGTCGGCAGGGCGGCTGGTTTGACATACGTCGCCTTGCCCTTGCTGCTCTTTTCCAGCGCGATCGAAATATCGAGCGGTGAGACCTGGCCATGCGGCTTGGCCATTTCCGGCGCGGCAAAGACTGTCGCCGCGTCCTTGAGCGTGAGCCCGCCAGCCGCCAGCTTAGCCATAAAATCGGCATAGGCCGCGTCGGCTATTTTCTGCATCATTTCGGGCGTGACACCGACCAGCGAGGACTTGGCCTTGGTCGTGCCGCCGAAGGCGCCGATCATGCCGCCGGTTGCCTTGGTCTGGTCGGTCGATTCAAAGATGAAGCCCACGTTGAAGGCCGCAACCGCGATGCCGGTGGCCCCTTTGACCGCTTCCTTGCCCGAGATTTTGACCGCAGCATCATCGCCCGCATAGGCTAACATCGGAAGCGATAGCGCAGTGGCGGCGAGTGCCATAGCGATGAATTTGTGCCCGATCATGATCCGTCTCCCCCGGCCTCGCGCCAGCGAGATCCGACATGGATGATGCCGATCAATGGCGGGTCCGTCAATTATCGCCATATTGGCGACAACGCTCAGGGATTGGCAGGCTCAGGGATTGGCGAGCGAGACCCGCCCCCCGGCGTGGCGCAACAGCCGCCCGGCAAGCTCCAGTTCGAGGAGCGCC
>JBJXEK010000174.1:0-7408 GCA_046155055.1 Novosphingobium sp.
GCCTATGGATAGGGCGGGCAACAGCAAGAGGGGTCCGGCCGGCCCCACACTCTTCCGGCAAATCGCGACGCGGCTGGCCGCTTTCACGCTGCTGTTCGCGCTGCTCGACGTCGGCATCGTCGTAGTCACTTACAGCAGCCAGCCTGAATCGCTCGCGCAGGAACTCCTGACGCTGGAAGCCAACAAAGCAGAACGATCGACGGCTCTGGCCCCCGATCTGCTGGCCGGACCACCCGGAGCAGAGCACTGGGCGGCCCGGTATATCGAACCGGCCGCTGACGGATCCGCGCCTCTGCCATCGCGCGTCGATGCGCCCAGCGGCATCTTGATGGACTGGACCCGCCGCGAACGCATTCCCGGCGGCTACCGGATTTCAGGTGTCCGTTCGGTACAGCAGGGTGGGCAGCAGCGGTGGCTGTTCATGCAGTTTGAAGGCGACGGCATCCGGCCTTATGTGCCCGTGATCGCCAACGAGATCGTGCAGCATGTCATCCTGCCGCTGATCCCGCTTTCGCTCCTCCTGCTGCTGTTCAACGTGTTCGCCGTCCGCCGCGTACTGAAGCCGCTCCAGCGCGCCGAAGCCGAAGTCGATGCGCTTGACCCTGACAACGTCCTCCTGCGCCTTTCGGAGGCGCCCGAGCCGCGTGAGGTCAATACGCTGGTGAGGGCGGTCAACCGCGCGCTGACCCGGCTTGATCAGACGATGGCGATCCTGCGCGGCTTCACCGCCAATGCCGCGCACGAACTGCGTACACCGCTGTCGATCATGCAGCTGTCGCTCGACAAGTTACCGCCAAGCGCGCTGCGCGATGACCTTCAGGCGGATACCGAGCATATGGCGCGGCTGGTCGGGCAGATGCTCGATCTCGCTCAGGCCGATGCGCTCGCGGTCGAGCCCGAAGTGCTGGTCGATCTTGCGGACATCGGGCGGGAGATCGTCGGGGCAATGGCACCCAAAGCGTTCGCGGCGCAGCGCGACTTGCGCTTCGAAGCGATCGGCGACACCCACGCTCTGGGCCATGCCGAGGCGATCTACCGCATCTACCGCAACCTGATCGACAATGCCTTGGCGCATGCACCCGGCGATACGCCAATCGAGGTTATCGCCGGACCGGGGCCGCAGCTGAGCGTGCGCGATCACGGGCCCGGCATTGCTGACGAAGACTTGCCGCACATCTTCGAGCGCTTCTGGCGCAAAGATCGACGCAAGAGCGATGGCGCGGGGCTCGGGCTGGGCATTGTCCAGCGGCTCGCGGAGGCGCATGGCGGCACGATCACGGCACGGAATGCACCCGGCGGCGGAGCGCTGTTCCGGGTCACATTCGCACTGCCCGAACCGGGCCGATGAGCGCGCAGGCAGAGATCGGCGTCAGGTTTCTGTCAGGCATTTGATCGATCAACGCTCCGATCGCGCTTTTCTGCACGGCCCTGAATCACACCGTGCGGCATAAGGTTCAGCACGTGACCGGAACAAACCGCAGCCAAAAGGATTGGCGAACGTGACCAGACTGCACCTTCACCCCGAACGACATCTCGTCGCGCGCATTGGCTGGCTGCGGGCCGCCGTGCTCGGGGCCAACGACGGGATCGTCTCGACCGCCAGTCTGATTATCGGTGTGGCCGCCGCTTCTGCGAAGCCGGGCGATATTCTGATTGCCGGTGCGGCTGGGCTGGTCGCGGGCGCAATGTCGATGGCGGCGGGCGAGTATGTTTCGGTCAGTTCGCAGTCCGATACGGAAATGGCCGATCTAGCGCGCGAACGCGCCGAATTGGCAGGCAATGTAGACGCAGAGATCGCCGAGCTGGCCGGGATCTACATCAAGCGCGGCGTAGATGGCGTCACTGCTGACAGAGTGGCGCGGCAGCTGATGGCCAAGGATGCGCTGGCGGCCCACGCGCATGATGAACTTGGTATTTCCGACATGACCACCGCGCGCCCTGTACAGGCGGCGCTGACATCGGCAGCAACGTTCACGGCAGGCGCGGCCTTGCCGCTGGCAATCGTGATCCTGGCGCCCGCCAGCCTGTTGGTGCTGATCGAGGCGGTCGCTTCGCTGCTGTTCCTCGCGCTGCTCGGGGCGATCGGCGCACGCGCAGGCGGGGCGCCGGTCTGGACAGCCACGTTGCGCGTCACCTTTTGGGGCGCGCTGGCGATGGCGTTGACCGCCGGGATCGGCAATCTTGTCGGCACTGCGGTTTGACCCACCGCGCTGTTCCTCGATGAACGGCCTGCGCACCAGCTTGCTGATCCGGGAGGTCATGCCTTTTGCGCTGATGCTTGTGGCGCTGATCGGCGCGGCGCTGGTCGTCGATGCGGGGCTGCATCTTGCGGGTGCGGTCTGGATCGGCCGTTATCTCGGCATTCCCGGTGTGCTGCTGATTCTCGCCTCGTCCGCCTATTCGCTGCGGAAGCACAAGGTCATCTCGTCGGGCAAGCCAGTCACGCTGCTGCGCCTGCATGAACGACTTGCTTGGGCTGGATCGCTGCTGATCCTCGTCCATGCCGGCATCCATTTCAACGCGGTGCTGGCGTGGCTGGCCGTCGCGGCCATGCTCATCAACGTCGCGAGCGGACTTACCGGCAAATACCTAATGGGCCCTTCGCGCAAGCGACTGGTCGCGAACCGCGCGGGGCTACTTGAGGCAGGGCTTTCGGACGGGGGGTTGGACGAGAAGCTATACTGGGACAGCCTTACCTATGACCTCGTCAAGTCTTGGCGCGTCGTCCATCTGCCGATCACGCTAGCCTTTTGTGTGCTCGCGCTGGCGCACATCATGTCGACCTTTCTATTCTGGGGTTGGCGATGATGCGCCGCTGGGGTCTCTGGCTGCTGATCGCCGGGCTCGCCGGAGTGATTGTGTTCACCTTCGCCTGGCCGCAAGTGATGGTCGCGCCCGGCCCGGTGATACCCGCGCATAGCGAAATCACTGGAAACTGCTTTGCTTGCCACGCGCCGCTGCGCGGCGCTTCGGCGGAGCGCTGCACAGCCTGTCACAAGCTGGCTGACATCGGCGTCCGCACCACCAAGGGCGTCCCAGTGATTTCCAACGGCACCAGGGTCGCGTTCCATCAGGCGCTGAGCGAGGCTAGTTGCATGGCCTGTCATAGCGATCACACAGGGCCGCTGCTCCTCAAAGCAGCGCATCGCCGCTTCGCGCACACTCTTCTGCGCTCCGATATGCGGGTCCAATGCGCCGCGTGTCACAGCGCCCCTGCCACGCCGTTTCATGCACAAGCGGGCAGCAATTGCGCGGCCTGCCATTCATCAAAAGCATGGATGCCCGCGACGTTCGATCACACGCGCTACTTTGCACTGACCGGACCGCATCAGGCGGCCTGCACAACCTGCCACATCGGCGGGAGCACCAGCCGCTACACCTGCTTTGGCTGTCACCAGCATCAACCCGACCAGATCCGCGCCAGCCATGCCGAAGAAGGCATCCAGAGCATCAGCAATTGCGCGGCCTGCCATCGCAGCGGTTCGGGCGAGGGCGGTGAAGGACGCGAAGGTGGGGGTGAAGGTGGCCGAGACGACTGAAACTGGCCTGACTTCAGCCGAGGCAGCTGCCCGACTGGCGTCCGATGGCCCGAACGAACTCGCCCACGCTGGGCAACGTTCGGTCCTGCGGATTGCATTGGGCGTGCTACGCGAACCGATGCTGGCCCTGCTGATGCTGGGCGGAGGTGCCTATCTGCTGCTCGGCGATCTGACCGAAGCGGTGATCCTGCTGGGGTTTGCCACCTTTTCCGTTGCCGTCACCGTGATTCAGGAAGCGCGGACCGAGCATGTGCTCGAGGCTTTGCGCGATCTGTCGGCGCCGCGTGCGCTTGTCATCCGGGGCGGTGCGCGGCTGCGCATTGCCGGGCGCGAAGTGGTGCGCGGCGATCTGATCGTGCTTGAACAGGGGGACAGGATCGCCGCCGATGCGCGGCTGGTTGAGGCGCATGATCTGCAGGCCGATGAATCGCTGCTCACGGGCGAATCCCTGCCCGTGGGCAAGGTCGCGGCAGGAGAGGAGACCGACGAACCCGCGCCGCGTCCGGGGGGCGATAGACTGCCGTTCCTCTATTCCGGCTCGCTCGTCACGCGCGGCAGCGGGCTCGCACGCGTTTTGGCAACCGGGCCCCGCAGCGAGATCGGGCGGATCGGCCAGTCGCTCGCGGGCCTCGAGACCGAAGCCCCGCGCCTGCGCAGCGAGACGACGCGGATCGTGACTTGGTGCGCCATTGGCGGCGGCGCGGTGGCGCTCTCGGTTGTGCTGCTTTTCGGGCTGCTGCGCGGCGGGTGGATCGAGGCGGTGCTTGCCGGGATCGCCATCGGCATGTCCATGCTGCCGGAAGAGTTTCCCGTGGTGCTCACGGTGTTCCTCGCGATGGGCGCGTGGCGGATCGGCAAGGTCGGCGTGCTCACCCGCCGCGCTGCCGCGATCGAGACTTTGGGTTCAGCCACCGTGCTGTGCACCGACAAGACGGGTACGCTCACCGAAAACCGCATGTCTGTGGCTGCACTCTGGCTGCCTTCGGGCGAGACATTCGCGCTGAAGCCGGGCTCTTCGCTGCCGCAGGGGTTCCACGCACTGGTCGAAACGGCAGCACTTGCCAGTGCAGAGACGCCAAGCGACCCAATGGAAATCGCGATCCACGGTGCGAGAGGAAAAGCTGCGCCGCTGACCGCCGCGCACGGCGATTTGGTGCAGGCCTACGCTTTGCGCCCGGAATTGCCCGCGATGTCGAACGTGTGGGACGATGGCGAGGAATTGCGGCTCTCGGCGAAGGGTGCGCCCGAAGCGATTGCCGGGCTGTGCCGCCTGTCTCCCTCCCATCATGCGACGATGAAAGCCGCAGTCGAAGCCATGGCGGCGCGCGGGATCCGGGTTCTGGCTGTCGCCACTGCCGCACCGAGCGACCGTAACTGGGCAAAGAGCCAGCATGACTATCACTATACGCTGACCGGGCTTGTCGGGCTCGCCGATCCCTTGCGCGCCAGCGTTGCCGCTGCTGTCGCCGAGTGCCGCAGTGCAGGCATCCGAGTGGTGATGATCACCGGGGACCACGCGGCCACGGCGCGCGCCATCGCGGTTGAGGCTGGGATCGCGGATGGCGACGTGCTGACCGGCGACGATCTCTTGGCGCTGGATGATGCCGCGCTCGCGCTGCACCTGAAAACAGTCACTGTGTTTGCCCGGATCATGCCCGAACAGAAGCTGCGCATCGTTCAGGCTTTCAAGGCCGCGGGCGAGGTCGTGGCGATGACCGGCGACGGTGTGAACGATGCACCGTCGCTGAAGGCATCGCATATCGGGGTGGCGATGGGCCAGCGCGGCACCGATGTGGCGCGCGAGGCGGCAGCGATCGTGTTGCTCGAGGACGATTTCGGCGCGATCGTGCAGGCGGTCAGGCTCGGGCGGCGGATCTACGACAATCTCCGCAAGGCCATGGCCTTCATCTTCGCGGTGCACGTGCCGATTGCCGGCCTTGCGCTGATCCCGTTGCTTTTTGGCCTACCGCTGCTGTTTGGTCCGATCCACATCGCGCTGCTGGAAATGGTGATCGATCCCGTCTGCGCGCTGGTGTTCGAAGCGGAGGAAGACGAGGCCGATATCATGACGCGCCCGCCGCGTGCGCCAGACGAGCCGCTGTTCTCGCTGCGCATGATCGCGTGGAGCGTGTTTCAGGGCGGCACCGCGCTTGCCATGCTGGCCTCCGTGCTGTTCGTGGAGACCGCGAGCGGCATGCCCGAGAGCGAACTGCGCGCCCTCATGTTTTTCGCGCTGATCGCCGCTGTACTTGCGCTGACGTTCGTCAACCGCTCGTTCAGCGCGTCGCTCAGTCATGCGCTGCTGCGGCCCAATTCGGCTTTGCGGGTAGTCTTACTGGCGATTGCGGTGATCACAGGCACCATCCTGTTCATCCCGGCGGCACAGACACTGCTGAAGTTCGGCGCGATCGCGTGGAGCGATATGGCGTTGGCAGCCGGGCTAGGTGCACTGCTGCTGGCCTTGCTCGAAGCGGGCAAGCTCGCGCTGGGCCGGTTTCTGGCGCGCCTTGGAGAACGGGCACCGCTCTTCCGCGAGAGCGCTGCATGACCGCGCCGCCACGCCCGCACACCGCATTGGAGCACGCCTTTCTCCTGCTCCTGCTTGTGTCGGCTACAATCGCTTTTGCCTGGCTGGCGGGCCCCTTTGCCGGAGCAATCCTGTGGAGCGTGATCGCGGCGATCCTGTTCGCCCCTCTCAACGCTGCGCTACTGCGCCGCGCACCGGAGCGCGCCAATCTGGCGGCTGCCAGCACACTTCTGGCTGTCATTGCGGTCGCCGTCATTCCCACCATGCTGCTGGGTGCGGCGCTGCTGAGCCAGGCCGCTTCGACGTATGGCAATCTGCAATCGGGCGAGATCGACTTCGCCCGGGGTTTCACATCGGCAGAACAGCATCTGCCGCAAGCCGTGCAAAGCTGGCTCCAGGACATCGGCCTTGGCGATTTTGCCACGGTGCGCGCGCGGATCGGTCGGAGCATCGCGAGCAGCCTTCAGCCGCTGGCAGGCCGGGCGCTTGATGTCGGGCAATGGGCGCTCGCCTTTTTCCTGTCGCTCGGGGTGATGCTGTATCTTACCTTCTTCCTGCTGCGCGACGGCACGCGCATCATCAACCGGATCGAAAGCTGCTTGCCGCTCCCGCCCGATCAACGCAGCCTCCTGACCACGCGGTTCGTCGAGGTCGTCCGCGCAACCATCAAGGGCAGCCTGATCGTCGCGGTGCTGCAGGGGCTGACCGGCGGCCTCGCCTTCTGGATGCTGGGGATCGGCGGCGCGCTGCTGTGGGGTGTGGCGATGGGGGTGTTCTCGCTGTTTCCCGCCATCGGCACCGCGTTCATCTGGGTCCCAGTCGCCGCATGGTTGCTGCTCACGGGCGACATGTGGCGCGGCGGTGCCTTGTTCCTCGTCGGCTTCTTCATCGTCAGCAGTGTCGACAATGTGGTCCGCCCGATCCTCGTCGGGCGCGATGCGCGGATGCCGGATTATATAGTGCTGATCGCTACGCTGGGTGGTTTCGAACTCATGGGCTTCAACGGCTTTGTCATCGGCCCGGTGATCGCCGCGCTGTTCATGGCGGTGTGGGACATCTTCCGCGATGGCCGGCCGACAGTTTTAGAATGAACCCATCCCAACGAGCCAAATGCAGGCCGAGTTGCACAAGAGCTTCGCTCATGGCCCAAGCTAATATCACCCAATGGTTGCCATCTTCCTTCATTGCTTGGACGCAGACTGTTCGGATCGTCCGCACGGCCAGCCTAAGCTACCGCCTCCAACCCCTTGCGCTGGATAATCGACAGCAACCTCAGCGCAGGCCCGCCAGGCCGCTTTTTGCCGCGCTCCCAGTCAGAAACGAGGTTCTTCGACACGTTGAG
>JBJXEK010000175.1:0-19659 GCA_046155055.1 Novosphingobium sp.
TGATGAACTGCAGCGGCGTGCTCGGCATGGCGGATGCCATGCGCCGCAGCCGTTCCCAAGGGTTGTTGCGGAAATAGCGGACCGCGACGGCCATATGGCTCGATGAGGCGAAATCGATCGCGCGAAAACCGCAGGCCTCGGTCAGTGCGGCGGCCTGGAGCATATGCGCGGTGTTGAGCCCCGTGGCACCCCACAGGCTCTGGTTGCCATCGCGCATGGTCACGTCGACGAGTTTCAGCGCGCTCATGCAGGAAGTCCTGTCAGAAAGCCGGTGTCCACGCCGCCCAAGGCAAAGCGCGGATCGGCGGCAATGCGCCGGTGGAGACCGGTCGTCGTGGGCACGCCCTCGATGGTGAGGTTCGCCAGCGCCGATTGCAGCAGGCCGACCGCAGCCTCACGCGTCGCGCCATGGACGATCAGCTTGCCCAGCAGCGAATCGTAGAAGGGCGGTACTTCCCCGCCCGCTGCGATATGCGTATCGACCCGAATGCCTTTGCCCGCAGGCCATGCCGCGCGCGCGATCCGTCCCGGCGCGGGGCGGAAATCGGCCTCTGGGTCCTCGGCATTGATCCGCACTTCGATGGCATGGCCCAGCGGGCGCACCATCGCCTGTGTGAGCCTAAGCGCATTGCCTCCTGCCACCAGCAATTGCTGCTCGACAAGATCGACCCCGGTGATCGCCTCGGTCACCGGATGCTCGACCTGAATACGCGCGTTGAGCTCGAGGAAATAGAACGAGAAGTCCGTCGCATCGACAAGAAACTCCGCAGTCCCCGCACCGCGATAGGCGATGTGGCGGGCCAGGCGCACGGCGGCATCCTCGATGCCTGCACGCGCGGCTTCGGGCATGGCGGGGGCAGGGGCCTCCTCCACCAGCTTCTGGAAACGGCGCTGGATCGAACAATCGCGTGTGCCGAGGTGAATTGCGCTGACGCCATCGCCAAGCAGTTGCACTTCAACGTGCCGTCCTTTGGCCACGAAGCGCTCTACATAGACTGCCGCGTTGCCGAACGCTGCTTGGGCCTCGGCCTGCGCCATATCGAGTACGGAATCCAGGTCTTCGGCGCGGTCGACCCGGCGCATGCCCTTGCCGCCGCCGCCCGCCACGGCCTTGAGCAGCAGCGGATACCCGATCTCGGAAGCACGGGCATGAACTGCCTCACGGGTTGCGGCCTCGCCGCCCGGAAGGACTGGCAGGCCCGCCTCAAGCGCAAGTGCACGCGCGGCGAGCTTGTCGCCCATGCCTTCAAGTGTGGCAATCTCGGGCCCAACAAAGCGAATGCCCGCCTCGGCAACGGCGCGCGCGAACACGGCGTTCTCGGAAAGGAAGCCATATCCAGGATGGACGGCATCGCAGTTTGCCCCTCGCACTGCCGCAACGACCTTGTCGATCGCCAGATAGCTTTGCGAGGAAGGGCCGGGGCCGATCACCACAACCTCATCCGCGATCAGCGCGGGCAGCGAATTGGCATCGGCGGAGGAAACGCCGAGCACCGTGGTGATGCCCATGCGCTGGGCGGTGCGGATCACGCGCAGTGCAATTTCGCCGCGGTTGGCAATGAACAGGCGGCGGATCATTTCAGTGTCCTTCGCACCGCTCAGGCGAGCCGGAACAGCGGCTGGCCCTTGGCGACCATTGCGGCATTGGGCGCAAGAATTTCGGCAATGGTACCGGCGCGGCCGGCATGCACCGGGTTCATCAGCTTCATCGTCTCGACAATGCCGACAACGGTTTCAGCACCCACCACATCGCCCACTGCAACAAACGGCGGCGCGCCCGGCTGCGGTGCGTGGTAGAAGGTGCCGGGCAGCGGCGCGGGCACCGCGTCCGGGTCAGCAGCATGCTCGGCTTCCGCAGCGGCGGCCTCCGGCGCGCTGCCCGCCCATTGCCATTCCTGGGTAAATCCGGTTTCAGCGCCATCTCCGCGCGCAAGCCGCAGGCGGAAGCGACGAGTCGAAACGTCCAGTTCGCGATAGGGCGACGCCGCGATGATAGAGACGATTTCGGCAATGTCCTCGGCAGTGAGCGGCAGGTCGTCGCTCATGCCCTTGCTGCCAGAAGTTCGCGCGCGGCGGCGATGATCGCGTCCGAAAAGGCGGGATCGTTGAAGTGGGCGTCAATGGCCGTTACCGGAACTTCGGCCGGCATAACCTCGCGCAGGTATTCCGCAAAAGGCGGCGGCACGCTCGGGTCCATAAGGTGGCCTGCCGGGCTGTCGTGGTTCGAAAAGCCGTGCAGCGGGGTAAAGACCCGCACCGGGCCCGTGGCATCGCGCACGTTGGCGGCAAGGTGATCGGCGAGCTTCTTGAGGTCCTCGAAAGTGGTGCGCACCGCCGTCAATTGCGGGTTGTGCTCGTGATAGCGGCGGCCGGGGAACTGCGCGCGCGATATGTCGATCGGGCCGCCGATGATGAAATCGGCATTGCCGGGCGCGAGTATCGTCGGAATGCCCTTGAGCAGACCAGCCCGGCCGCGATCCGGTCCGGTATCGGCAAGACCGCCGAAGATATGGTCGATGATCTCGGTCTGCGAAAGATCGAGCACCAGTGCCACGTCCTTGCCCGCAGCCAGTCCGTCGAGCGTCGGCCCGCCCGCGCCCGAGGAGTGGAACACCATGACCTCACAGCCATCGCTTTCCAGCGCTTCACGGATGCGTCGCACGCTTGCTTCGGTCGTGCCCAGCGTGGTGATGAGCACCAGCGGGCGCTGGGTTGCTGCGGTGGGATCATAGCCCTTGGCCATGCCGGCCACTGCATTCGCGGCATTGCGGAACACGTCGCGGCTGATCGAATTGAGCCCCGAGATATCGGCCACCGCGTTCATCATCGCGATGTCCTGCACGCCCATGTAGGGCTTGGTGAAACCCGAGGCCATGGTCGAGACGATCAGACGCGGCAGGCCAAACGGGAAGCTTTGCATCAAGGCGCCCGCCAGCGCCGAACCCATCGAGCCGCCTATGGCGAGAATGCCCGCGATGGGGTCCTTCGCATTCCATGCATGGGCGGCGGCAATGGACCCGCGGATCATCGCGTCCTGGCACTTGCCTTCGTGGCCCAGCGCGCGGACTTCTTCGATTGTCATACCGGCTCCGGCCGCAACGTCCTCGGGCGAAATCTCTGCGCCGCCAACCATGCGGCGCACGCTGGGATCGAGATGCACGACCCGCGCGCCCGCCGCTTCCAGCGCGGCGCGGACAAAGCGCGCTTCCTCCTCCTTGGTATCCTGCGTGATGATCAGCATCACGCTGGGCGCTGCTTGTGTCTCGGCCATGGTTTTCCTCTCCGTTCCCCTAAGAGTGCGACATCCTGGTTGACTTTGCACGGCGGTATGCAAAGCAAGCGTTGCATGCGGTGAAACGTACTGATGCGCCTGATGGTCTTGGAATGCTGCGCGGGCAGAGCCGCGTCGGAACGGGAAGATGCTGGAACGTAAAGTAAAAACTGTGCGCGCGTTGGAGCGTGGGCTCGATGTGCTGCTCGAAGTGCAAGCGCGGCGGGCCGTCAGCCTCCACGAACTGCACCAGGCATTGAGCCTCCCGAAAGCGACTTTGCTGCGCATGCTGCTCACGCTCGGCCGCAAAGGTCTGGTGTGGCAGCGCCTCGCCGATGGGGCCTATCTGCCCCATCTCGGGGCGGCAGCGCGTATGACCGGCGCGCCCGTCGAGCAGATCGCCGAGGTCGCCTCGCCTTACATCAAGGCGCTTTCGACCAAGGTTGCGTGGCCCTCCGTGCTGGCTGCGCCCCGGCTCGATCACATGGAAATCGTCGAGACGAACAGCCCGCTGTTCCGGCTCGATTCCGCCATTCTCGGCCCTGTCGGGGTCAAGTTGTCCTATATCCACACCGCCACCGGACGTGCCTATCTGGCTGCTTGTGAAGAGAGCGAGCGCGAGGCAATCATTGCGCGGCTTCGGCCCAAGGATGGCGCGCCGCAAGCCGAAGACGACCTGCGCGCGATCCTCAAGGAAACGCGCGTTCGCGGTTTTGCAGCGCGCGAGCCGCTGCACCCGTGGCCGGACCGCTCGAAGCAGCTTGTGCTGCGCGACGGGCGCCGATCGATGGCTGTGCCGATCATGGCAGGCGGCTCGCCCATCGCCACGATCAACCTTACCTGGCCGGCCAAGCGCGGCACCGACGAAGCTGTCATGCTGCGGCACCTAGAAGCGCTGCAACAGACGGCGCTGGCAATTGGCCGCGCGGTGACCGCGCAAGCCTCTGGAGCGGCGGAGCCACAGGGCTGAACTCATTTCGACCGCACAATAATTCCACTGTGTGAAATCTGTTAGTGTTACTGATTAAATTGCCCTCGGCCTGTGCGACACTCATGACGGGATAGCAGGGGATAAAGCCGATGCGGCAATGGACAATTCGTCGGGGAGCGTCGTCGCTGGACGATATGGCGCTGTGTGACGTGCCCGATCCGCAGCCCGGCCCGGGAGAGGTGCTGGTGCGGGTGCGCGCCTGCTCGCTCAACTACCGCGACCAGATCATTCCGCTGGGCCGATACATGGGCGGCGCAGTCGCCGAGGACACGGTGCCGCTGTCTGATGGTGCTGGAGAAGTGGTCGCAGTCGGTTCCGGCGTGACGAGCGTCAAGCCGGGCGACCGCGTTGCAGGCAGCTTCTTCCAGAACTGGCTAGACGGTCCAGCCAATCCCGGAGCGGGCCCCGCGCTAGGCGCGCCACCCGCAGCCGGCATGCTGCAGGATCTGGTCGTGCTGCCCGAGCGCGGCGTGCTGCCGATGGCGCAGAGCCTGTCATTCGAAGAAGCAGCCTGCCTGCCTTGCGCAGGCGTCACGGCGTGGAACGCGCTGATGGAAGGGCCGCACTCGGTCCGCGCCGGCGAAAGCGTGCTGGTGCTCGGAACCGGCGGTGTTTCTCTGCTGGCGCTG
The DNA here is from genome assembly GCA_046155055.1 of Novosphingobium sp. Lineage (GTDB taxonomy): Bacteria > Pseudomonadota > Alphaproteobacteria > Sphingomonadales > Sphingomonadaceae > Novosphingobium. The sequence goes on from JBJXEK010000175.1 coordinate 4,892, forward strand.
CAGATCGCCAAGGCTGTCGGCGCGCAGGTGATCGCAACCAGTTCGTCAGACGTCAAGCTTGTCCGCGCCAAGGCCTTGGGGGCGGACAAAACAGTCAATTATCACGTGACGCCTGAATGGGGCGCAGCAGCGGTCGACCTTGCGGGCGGCGGCGTTGATCACGTGGTCGAAGTCGGTGGTGCCGGCACGCTCAAGCAGAGCATTGCGGCGGTCGGCTTTGGCGGTGAGATCGCGCTGATCGGCGTGCTGACCCGCGAGGGCGACACCAATCCGCATGGGCTGATGTTCAAGGGTGCCAGCCTTCGCGGCATCTTTGTCGGCTCGCGCGGCATGGCCGTTCGGCTCAATGCCTTTGTCGACGCCCATGCAATCAAGCCGGTCATCGACCGCACTTTTGCAATGGAACACGCGCTTGAGGCCTATCGCTATCAGGCTTCACCCGATCTCTTCGGAAAGGTCGTGATCACGCTTTGAACCGGGCGGCGCGTGCCGCGATCCAGAACAAGTTCGCCGAACAAACGGCGGGCAAAGCGCAGAGGGAATGGGGATGACGAGGATACTGGGCTTTGGACAGCGCATCGGCGGGGTGGTGCAGACCGCGTTCGTCGTGGCTGATATCCACGCCTCGATCACGCACTTCCAGCGCGATTGCGGGGCAGGCCCGTTTTTCCTGCTCGATCACTTTCTGGGCGATGGCCAGATCTACCGCGGCACGCCGGCCACGGCCGATGTCACGATTGCCATGGGCTTCGTCGGCCACATGCAGATCGAATTGATCCAGCCCCTTGATGAGGAGCCTTCCGTTTACCGCGAAACGATCGCGGCGCGAGGATATGGCTTCCATCATTTCGGCGTCGCCTTCACCGATGTCGATGCCGCGTTGCCGGGCTATCTGGACCGTGGTCACACGCTGGCGTTTCGGGCGCCAGTCCCCACAGGCGGTTCGGTGGCTTACCTCGAAAGCGCAGATCCGGCAGCGCCCGGCTTCATCGAGCTGATCCCGGCGACAGAGGGCATGGACTCGTTGTTCACCAGCCAGTGGCAAGCCGCACAGCACTGGGATGGCGCCAACCCCGTAAGGCCGTTCCTGTGAGCGCTGTGGACACGTCGCAGCGCCGGGGCAGCGGCTATCAGGCCTGGGTGGTTGGCCTGCTCAGCCTCAATTTCGGGATCCTGTTTTTTGATCGCAACGCGCTCAACTTCCTCATGCCGTTCGTGCAGCCAGATTTGCACCTCAGCAACACGCAGGTGGGCATGGTCAGCTCGGCGCTCTCGCTCACCTGGGCGCTTTCGGGCTTCGCCGTCGGACGCGTGTCCGACAAGCTCGGTTCGCGCAAGCCGGTGGTCGTGGTCGCAACACTGCTGTTTTGCGCGTGCTCGGTCGTATCGGGCCTTGCCTCCTCGTTCTTCATGCTGCTTGGCGCGCGGTTGCTGATGGGCGCGGCCGAGGGCGGCGTGATGCCGGTCAGCCACTCGATGATCGTCAGCGAAGTCGCGCCCGAGCGGCGCGGCATGGCGATGGGCGTGGCACAGAATCTCGGGTCCAACCTGCTCGGTTCGGGCCTTGCGCCCTTGCTACTGGTACCCGTGGCGATGACATGGGGCTGGCGCGAAGGGTTCTATCTCGCAGCGGTGCCGGGCCTCATCACCGCGGTGCTGATCTGGTTCACGCTGCGCGAACCGCCCGCTGAAGTCCACAATGCTGCCGCTCCGACCATTCCGCTCGAAGAAGCCTTTCGGCACCGCAATGTTCTGCTTTGCGCGGTGATTTCAGTACTGCTCGTCTCCTATCTCGTGGTGTGCTGGGCGTTCATGCCGCTTTATCTCACGCAGGTGCGCGGCTTCGCGCCGGAGACAATGGGCTGGCTTATGGCGACCCTCGGCCTTTCGGCGGGCCTTGGGAGCTTTGTCGTCCCCGCGATTTCCGACGCGGTCGGACGCCGTCCGGTGATGATCGGTTTCGCGTTTCTCGGCGTGATCCTGCCGCTGGGCGGGCTGTACTACACCGGCTCACCCTGGATTCTCGGCGCGATTTTCTTCGTTGGCTGGGGGCTCAATGGCCTGTTCCCCATGTTCATGGCGACGATCCCGTCGGAATCGGTCGATCCGCGCCTCACCGCCACGCTGACCGGCGTGGTCATGGGCACGGGCGAGGTGCTGGGCGGGGTGCTGAGCCCATTCTTCGCCGGAGCGCTGGCCGATAGTTATGGCCTTTCCGCCGCGCTCTGGCTGATGCTCGTGCTCACGGTGCTCGCCGGGTTCTGCGCCATGGGCCTGATCGAATCCGCACCGCGCGTCGTCGCGCGGCGCGAACCAGCCTTCGCCTGATTTTTCCGCTGAGGGAGACGGAAGATGACCGCAGTTCAAAAGTTCGCAACTGACGGGATAGCCCCGCCCGAGCGGCTGGCGTTCTGGAATGCCCTGGTCGACCGCGTTTACAGCGGCACCTACGTCAAAAGCACAGGCGCCGACTTCATGGGCGAGATGTGGACATGGCAGGTCGGCGATCTGGCGATGATCCGCCCGCGCTCGACCGCGTCGTTTGTCGGGCGCGATCCGCGCTATACGGCGGAGGAGCGGCTGATCCTTCACCTCCAGTGCCGGGGCTCCAGCTTGCACCGCCAAAGCGGCACCGAAAGCGTGCTGGGCGCGGGCGATTTCGTCATCGGTTCGCCGCACGAGGCTTATGCGATCGATTTGGCCGCGCACGAACTGCTCGTGGTCGAATTCCCCCGCGCACCGCTGGCGGAGCGGTTCCCCGGGATCGATGATGCGCTGCGCCAGCGCCTCAGCGGCAGATCGCCCGGCGCGCGAGTGTTTCACGATTTCCTGCTCTCGCTCTGGCGGCAAAGCCAGCAGGGTATCTCCGATCCGGAATGGGAAGCCGGGGTCAGCACAGTGTTCTATGATCTGGTCGCACTGGCCATGCGCGGCGCGGTCAAGCCCGAGACGCACGGGCACGACACCGCCCTGCGCAGCCGTGTCCTTGCGGTTGTGGAAGCGCAGCTTGTCGATCCGGCGCTGCGCACGTTGACCCTCGCGAACGCCTGCAACACCTCGGTCCGCACCATCCAGAATATGTTCGCGGCGATGGGCACCACACCCACCGGCTATATTCTCGAACGCCGACTGCGCCGTGCCGCCGAACGTCTTACCGTGTCCCCGGGCGCGAGCATTACCGAGATCGCGTTCGAGCTTGGCTTCAACGACAGCGCCTACTTTGCGCGCGTGTTCCGCCAGCAGTTCGGTGTGCCGCCGCGCGAATGGCGGCGGCAATAAAACACTTGCGCGTCTGTCCTGATCGGTTGCGCCCCAGTGCAAGCCGTTTTGGCGGGATCGCGGTACTAGCAAGCATCACGCATCGGACCGTCAAGGGGCGGATTCGGCAAAGACGTTGAAAAAAGGGAGAGTTTTTCATGAGAATCGCATCGGTATCCATTGCCGTCCTGGCAGCGGCGCTGGCATCGCCCGCGTTCGCGCAGGCCGCACCCCAGGCGCAGGCTGAAACGGCCCCCGAAGGCGGCATTCAGGAAATCATCGTCACCGCACAGAAGCGCGTCGAAAACGTGCAGGACGTGCCGATCGCGATTTCCGCCTTCACCGCCGAAACGCTCAGCGAGCGTTCGGTCACCAGCGTGGCGGCCCTTTCGAACATCGCGCCGAACGTGACGCTCGACGCCGGCACGCCGTTCTCCGGCTCCACCGCCGTGCTTTCGGCCTATATCCGCGGCATCGGCGCGAACGACTTCGCGTTCAACATCGATCCGGGCGTCGGCATCTACCTTGACGGTGTGTACCTCGCCCGCTCGGTCGGCGCGAACCAGGACCTGCCCGACGTCGAGCGCATCGAAGTGCTGAAGGGGCCGCAGGGTACGCTTTTCGGCCGCAACACCATCGGCGGCGCGATCTCGATCGTCACGCATGATCCCGGCAAGGAGTTCCGCTTCAAGGGTGACATCACGGTTGGTCGCTTCAGCCTGATTCAGACGCGTGGCACAGTCGATCTTCCCATTACCGACGGGCTGGGCGCATCTGTCAGTTTCTCGACCAAGAACCGCAACGGTTATCTAAAGCGCATCGCGTTTCCGGGTGCGGGCAACTATGCCTCGACCAACATTCAGAACTACAAGGCAGCCGGCTACGACAACATCGGCCTCGGCACCGAAGGCGGCGATGGCAACTGGAACCTGCGCGGCAAGCTGAAGTGGGACAATGGCGGCGCGTTCAAGGCGACCCTGTCGGCTGACTACACCAACGTCGATCAGAGCCAAATCGCCAACAGGCTGATCGCGACGACCCCGGCTGTGTTTGCTGGCACTTACAACTGCGCGATCATCGCTTCGAGCACTGGCTGCGGGGGCGGGCCGCCCGCGTTCGCCTACATTGGTGGTATTGGCGGCCAGACCTCGATCTTCGACAATCCCACCGTCTTTGGCGTGAACGTGGATGCCGATCCGAAGAACGACCGGTTGCCCTATGACAACCGCTTCGTGACCAACAATATCGACACCAGCTATGCCAATGGCAACAACTACTCGAAGCTGAAGTCGTATGGCGGCTCGCTGACCATGTCGTACGATCTGTCTGAAACGGTGACGTTGAAGTCGATCACCGGCTACCGCGAACTGCACTGGAATGTCGGTACCGATCTCGACGGCTCGCCGCTCAATTTCCTTCACACCAGCTTCACCACCGATCAGTGGCAGTTCAGCCAGGAGCTGCAGCTGCTCGGCTCGGCTATGGACAAGAAGCTGAACTACGTGCTTGGCGCCTACTACTTCAAGGAAGCAGGCAACCTCCACGATTACGTGACCTTTGCGGAAGGCCTGCTGCAGGTTGATGGGCCGAACGACCTCTCCACCAAGAACTTCGCGTTCTTCGGGCAGGTCGATTACAAGTTCAACGACCAGTTTGGCATCACGCTGGGCGGCCGCTACACGCACGAGGACAAGGAGTTCGAAGGGTTCCAGTCCGATGCAAACGGTCTGACCTACAAGATCCTGAACTTCCTTGCAGGCATCGGAGCGGGTCCGCCAGCTTGCGCGAACATCAACCCGATCAGCGACGCATGCCGCGTTGCAGCCGGCTTCCCGAACCAGGGCCAGCCGCTGCGCTACTACGTCGCGGGCACGCAGCAGAAGAAGTTCAACAACTTCGCTCCGAAGGTCGGTCTGCAGTATCACCCGAACGACGACGTGATGGTCTACGCCAGCTGGTCAAAGGGCTACAAGACTGGTGGGTGGACGACCCGTCTGTCGAACCCGCTGCCCAACGCGCCTGATTTCGGCGAGGAAAAGGCCACCACTTACGAACTGGGCCTGAAGTCGACCCTCATCGACCGTCGTCTGCAGGTCAACGCAGCAGTGTTCCAGACTGAGTACAAGGGCATCCAGCTGAACTTCCAGCAGGGCGTCTCGCCGACCATCCAGAACGCCGGCGATGCGCGGATCAAGGGTTTCGAAATCGAGGTTACGGCAGCGCCGACCGATGCCCTGACGATCAATGCTTCGATCGGCCACCTCGATGCCAAGTACACCTCGGTCCTGGCGGCGGCGCAGGTTGCGCCCAATCCGTTCCAGGCAGGTGTGTTGCCGGGCGGGGAACTGCCCAAGACACCGAAGTGGAAGTTCAACATCAGCCCGCGCTACGAGATCGGGTTCAAGAACGGCGGCAAAGTCATCCTGCTCGCCGACTACACCCACTCGACCTCGCTGTGGAACGATACCGAGCGCGCCTATCTTCTGCAGCGGGCCGCAACCGATATCCTCAACGGCAGCATCACCTACAAGGAACCGGCCGAGCACTGGGACCTCACGCTGGGCATGACCAACATCACCGATACGCGCTATCTCGTGACCGGTCAGGCGCAGATCGCAGGCGGTCAGTTCTACGGCACGTTCAGCCGTCCGCGGGAATGGTACGCCAAGCTTGGACTGAAGTTCTAAGAAACACGGGTGGCACCTATCCCGGTGCCACCCGCCTTTTTTGAAAGGGCAACCGATGGCCGATTTTCATCCGGACGATATCTGGAAAAGCATCAAGCCGATCGACAAGGTGTTTCGCGAGAACGCGTTGCCTGAAATCTATGCCTCCAAGATCGCCGAGGGCGACGAACGGTACTGGGTGCCGATCAGCGAGACGGTGTCCTCGAAGCCCGTCTGGATCAGCCCGTCCAAGAACATGTGGGCCGATGTGCTCATGGCCAAGACAGCCGGTCTGGTCAGCCGCCATTATCACTCGCACCCCATCTGGGCCTACACGATCAGCGGCAAGTGGGCCTATCTCGAGCACGACTGGATCGCAACTGCCGGGGATTTCGTCTACGAAACGCCAGGCGAGTCCCATACCCTTGTCTGCTATCACACAGATGAGCCGATGAAGGTGTTTTTCGTCGTTTCGGGCCCGCTGATGTGGCTGGACGATGAAGGCAACACGGTGGGCCACTACGACGTGTTCGACTACATGAAGGCCGCGCGTGAACATTACGACGCGGTCGGCATTGGCGCTGACTACGTCGATACGCTCATCCGCTGAGAGGAGCGCTTCCGTGACCACTATGACCGCCCCGCCTTCGAGCAAGAAGGCCATTGTCGATGTGCCCTTCGCACACCGTGAGCTCGTCGCCCGGTTGAGCCCGGGCGGCCGCTATATCGATGCGCAGACCGATGTGGACAGCCCGTGGGTGCCCTTCGGCGACAACGCAGCGATCAAGCATCTCGCGTTCGATGTGCGGCAGGGTATCTTTTCGAACATCCTTTGGGTGAAAAGCCCGGGCACGATCGGCACGCACCTCCACCGCGGCACGATCGTGATGGTCTGCCTCGAAGGCAGCGTGCGCTATCTGGAGTATGACTGGACCGCCTCGCCCGGCGGGCTGATCCTCGAAGTGCCTGGCGAAAGCCACACGCTCGTAACCGAGCATCCCGAGGGCGTGAAGCTGTTCGGCTGGATGCAGGGCCCAATCGAATTTTTCGACGAGAACGGCGTGTTCGTCGACACCTCGGACGTGTGGTGGTTCATCAACCACTACGAGACTTACTGCCGGGAGAACGACATTCCCATTAATCCCAAGCTTTACCTCTAAAAGGCGCGACCTCCATGGCGACCATGACCGCACCCCCGTCCGGGGCCTACAAAATTGTCGACGTGCCGGAGCTGTACGGCGCACTGATCAAATCGAAGGGCATCGAGGGCACGTATGTCGGCGGTTCCGAAGCTGAGAGCCCCTGGGTGCCGTTCGGTGACAATGCCGCGATACGCCATCTGGCCTTCGATGTGCGCGATAACGTCTATGTCAACATCCTGTGGATCAAGGGCCCGGGCGTGATCGGCACGCACAAACACCGCGGCCGCGTGTGGGCCGTGGGTCTCGAAGGCTCATTCCGTTATCTGGAATACCCCTGGGTCTGCCGTGCGGGTGAGTTTATCACCGAAACGCCGGGCACCGCGCACACGCTGGTTACCGACGATCCGAACGGCATGAAGGCGCTGTTTCACATGCAGGGAGCCAACGAGTTCTTCGACGAGAACGGTAACCACGTCGAGACGCTCGACGTCTGGTGGTTCATGAATCACTACGAGACCTACTGCCGCGAGCACAACATCCCGATTAACAAGCAGCTCTATCTCTGAGGGGCGCATGACATGAGCGCTGCTACGGTTCCCATGCTCGGTCCCAAGCCAGTGGGGACTTATCTGCGCGATTGCTGGTATGTGGCGGGCTGGGCCAGCGATTTGGGGGGCGAGCCGCACCAGCGGGTATTCCTCGAAGAGCCGGTCGCGCTGTTCCGGGATGACGCAAGCACCGCCCATGCCGTCAGCGGCCGCTGTCCGCACCGGTTCGCACCGCTGGGGCACGGGACGGTGGTTGATGGGGCGCTGATGTGTCCCTACCACGGCTTGCGCTTTGATGGCATGGGGCGCTGCGTTCACAATCCACATCCGGGAGGGCAACTCCCTGAAAGCCGGCTCGATGTCTATCCGCTGATTGAGCGCCACGCGTTGCTGTGGATCTGGATGGGCGATGCGGCGAAGGCTGATCCCGCGCTGATCCCGGACTTCAGCTGGCTTTCCGATAGCCGCTGGGAAGCGGTGCGCGGAGCGACACTCGCAGAGGGGCATTACGAGCTCTACAGCGACAACATCCTCGATCTCAGTCACGCCAATTTCGTCCATCCGGCGCTGGTCGCGGCCGCATTCACCGAAGGCGATCGGCGCTTTTGGCAGGACGGCGAGACGGTGCATTCCGAATACATCCGGCTCGACGATACCCTCTCCGAAGGCATTGGCGGGATGCTCGGGCGGATCGGGCAGAAACAGGATTTTTATGGCTGGGTGGTCTGGCACGCGCCCGCCGTTCTCTATTTCGATTTCCGCGCCGGGCCTTCAGGCACCCCGCGCGAGCAGTGCACGCTGCTCCCCTCGATCCATGCCTTCACGCCCGAAACGACAGACACAACGCATTATTTCTGGGCCACCGCGCGCGATTTTGCGGTGGGCGATGCGGAGTTCACTGCCGGCATGCGCGCCGCGCTCGAATTCGCGTTCGAGCAGGAGGACATGCCGCTGATCCGCGACAGCCACCGGCTGATGCGCGGGCAGGATTTCTGGGAGCTTCGCCCGCTGGTGCTGGGCGGCGATGGCGGCGGGGTGCGCGCGCGGCGTATGCTGCAGCGCCTGATGACGCGCGAACGACAAAGGCCCGCGGCCGAGTAGGGCTGCGGGTGACGGAGAGGATAACAACAAATGGCAATACTGGACCGGTTCGATATCAAGGGGCGCAGTGCGTTCGTCACCGGCGCGGCCTCGGGCATCGGGCTTGCCTATGCCGAAGCCATGGCGGAAGCCGGGGCGAGCGTAACCCTAACCGATATCGATGCAGAAGGTGCCGAGCGCGAAGCCGCCCGGCTGCGCGCCGAAGGCTACGAGGCGCGCGCCGACAAGCTAGATGTATCCGACTGGGACCAGGTCGTCGCCGCCTTCGATGCCCATGCTGTCGTTTATGGCGGGCTCGACATCTGCTTTGCCAATGCCGGCATCGATACCGGGGCGGGCTTCTGGAACCCGGCCGGGCACCGCAATCCCGAAGGCCAGGTCGATACGTACGACCACATGCGCTGGGACAAGTCGATTTCGGTGAATCTCACGGGCGTGTTCTACACCGTGAGCAATGCGGTGCGGATCATGAAGCAGCCTGGCCGTGCCAATGGCCGCACCGGCGGCTCGATCATCACCACCGCCTCCAACGCCGGTTTAGTGACCGAACCCATCGTCGGCCTGCCCTATATGCCCGCGAAAGCTGGCGTGCTGCACATGGTGCGCGCGCTGGGGCTTGAACTTGCCGACTTCCGCATCCGCATCAATGCCATCGCGCCGGGGCCGTTCGTCACCAACATCGGCGGCGGATGGCTTAAGAAGGACCCAGTTGCGCGCAAGGCATGGGATGCGATCGTACCGCTGGGCGCAGTGGCGGAGCCCGAGCAGCTCAAGCCGCTGGCGCTGCTGCTGGCCTCAGATGCATCGGACTACATGACCGGGAGCCACGTGGTGATCGACGGCGGCATGATGCTGGGGAAATTCCAGTGAAGCGGGTGCTCGTTCTTGCGGCGGGCCTTGCGCTCGCCGGAACTGCGCAAGCGGCGCAGAAGCTGGGCGAAGTTCAGGCGCAGCGCAGCCCGGAAGAGGTCTACTCGGCGGTGTGCGGCTATTGCCACGGCCAGAATGTTGGTCCGGTCATTCGCGGCCGCGGCATTTCCACAGAGACGACCGAGTACATTGTCCGGCACGGCCAGAACGCCATGCCCGCCTTCCGTCCCACCGAAGTCACGCCCGCCGAACTCAAGGCTCTGGCCCGCTGGGTGCAGACCAGCGCCGCTGATCCGAAGGAAAAAGGCCAATGAGCGCCCCCCAAAAAACTCCAATGGTCGATCGCCGCAGCTTGCTGGGCGCGGGCGTAGCCGGCGTGGCCGCTGCCGGCCTTGGCACCGGTGCTACGGCCAAGACCATGCTGGCCAAGGGCGTCAGGAAGCGGGATTTCGCCGGGGCCGTTGCCGCGATGCGCAAGGTTGTGGGCGATGAATGGGTCTTCGCCGATCCTGAAGCGGTCACACCGTGGAAGAAATCCTACACGCCCGATCCCTATGGCAAGCACGTACCGGTAGGCGCGGTCTGCCCGCAAAGCGTGGAAGAAGTCCAGGCAATCGTGAAGATCGCCAACGAGTTCCGCCAGCCTATCTGGCCGGTCTCGACCGGCAAGAACATGGGCTACGGCATGTGTACCACCGCGACGCCGGGGCAGATGGTGCTCGACCTGAAGCGCATGAACCGCATCATCTCGGTCGATCCCGAGCTTTGCACTGCCCTGATCGAACCGGGCGTTACTTATCGCCAGCTCAAGGATTATCTCGTCGAGAACAACCTGCCGCTGTGGATCGACGTGCCTACGGTGGGTCCGATTGCGAGCCCGGTCGGCAACACACTCGATCGCGGTGTGGGCTACACGCCCTATGGAGAGCATTTCATGGTGCAGTGCGGCATGGAGGTCGTGCTGGCAGATGGTGAAATCCTGCGCACTGGCATGGGCAGCACGCGCAACCCGTCGGCATGGCAGGCGTTCAAATGGGGCTACGGGCCTTATCTCGATGGCCTATTCACGCAGTCGAACTTCGGGATCGTGACCAAGATGGGCATGTGGCTGATGCCCGCGCCGCCGGTCTACAAGCCCTTCGTGATCCGCCATAAGAAGATGGAGGACGTCGCCCGTATCGTCGAAGCCATGCGCCCGCTGCGCATCGCCAATATCGTACCCAACGTCGTGCTGATGATGGGCGCGGCTTATCAGCTCGCCATGTTCAAGCGGCGCGGCGAAGTGTGGGACGGGGCAGGGCCGATCACCGATGAGGCCGTAGCCAAGGCCGCGCACGACAATAACCTCGGCATGTGGAACACCTACATCGCGCTCTACGGCACCGAAGGCATGATCGCGGAAAACGAGAAGATCATCCGCGCCTCCTTTGCCGCTATCGACGGCGAAGTGCTGACCGAGGCCGAAGTCGGCGACAATCCGTGGTTCCACCATCATGCCACGCTGATGCAAGGCGGGCTCAATCTCGACGAGATCGGCCTTGCGCGCTGGCGCGGCGCTGGCGGCGGCCTTGCGTGGTTTGCACCGGTTGCGCCCGCCAAAGGCAGCGAGACGCAGGGACAGGTCGATCTGGCCAAGCAGATCCTCGGCAAATATGGCTTCGACTACACCGCGGCCTTCGCCATCGGCAGCCGCGAACTGCACCACATCATCGCGCTGCTTTACGACAAAGCGGATCCGGCGGAGGAAAAACGCGCGGACGACTGCTACCGCGAACTCGTCACCGGTTTCGGCGAACGGGGCTGGGCGAGCTATCGCACTGGCGTTCAGGCCATGGACCTCGTCGCGCAGCAATTCGGCGCGGTGAACCGGGCCTTCAACGCCAAGCTCAAGGACGCGCTGGACCCCAATCACATTCTGGCCCCCGGAAAATCAGGAATCGCATGATGATCAGGAAAACCCTTCTGACGCTCGCCGCTGCGCTGCTCTCCACCACAGCTTACGCGCAGGAAAAACCGCTCACGGTCGAAACCCTGCGCACCAGCGAAGGTTCGCTCTTTTCCAATATCGCGCTGATCAAGGGCGAGAAGGATGCGGTGCTTGTCGACGCACCGTTCACTCGCGCCGATGCGCACCGCGTTGTCGCCATGGTGCTCGACAGCGGCAAGCACCTCACCACGATCTTCGTGACACATGACCATCCCGATCACTTCTTCGCGATGGAAGTGCTGCAGGATGCTTTCCCCGATGCGAAGATCGTCGCGCACCCGGTCGTGGTCGCCGACATCTGGCGCTCGCTGCCCTTCAAGGTGAAGCGCTGGTATCCGGTGCTCGGCGTCAATTCGCCGCGCCATCCCAGCGCGCCCGAGGCGATGACCGGCGATACGATCCTGCTCGAAGGCAAGGAGCTCAAGGTTCTTGGCCCGGTGCAGGGCGATCATGTGCACGCCACTGCGCTCTGGGCGCCGTCGATCAAGGCGCTGTTCGCAGGCGATCTGGTCTACAACCAGATGTTCCTGTGGTTCGGCGAGCATGACGCCGCCGCTATCGCAGCCTGGGGCAAGGCAAACGACACCTTCATTGCGCTGAAACCCGAGATCGTCGTCGCGGGCCATGCCAAGCCCGGCCTCGGCAACGGACCGTCGGTCCTCGAGTTCACCCGGCGTTACATCGCCGAATGGCCCAAGTTGGTCGCCGCATCGAATGACGCTGCCGACCTGCGCGCGCGGGTGCAGAAGGCGTTTCCGGACGCGGTCGATGTGCTGGGCGACTTCCTGCTCGGCAATTCGTCGCGCGTCGCCAAAGGGGAGCAAGCGCCATGGACGGAATGACCTTTGCCGGCAAAGTGGTGCTCGTCACCGGCGGAGCAACCGGCATCGGGCGCGCCGCCTGCGTGGCCTTTGCTGCGCAGGGCGCGAAAGTCATGATCGGCGATGTCGATGCGCGCGCCGAAGAAACTGTCGCTATCATCCGCCAAGTGGGCGGCGAGGCGGATTTCACGCCCACCAACGTCACCGATCCGGCGGCCGTCGAAGCGCTTGTCGCGGCCTGCGTGACGCGCTTTGGGCGCATGGATGCGGCGTTCAACAACGCCGGTGTCTTGCCGCCGCAGCGCCCGCTGCATGAAGTGCCGCCCGAGGAAATGGCGCTCGCGGTCGATGTCGATTTCAAGGGCGTGTTCTATTCGCTCCAGTCCGAGATCCGGCATTTCCTGAAGGTGGGCGGCGGGGCGATCGTCAATACCGCTTCGGTTGGCGGGTTGATCGCAGATCCCAACATGTCGGCCTATGTCGCAATGAAACACGCGGTCATCGGCCTGACCAAGGCGGCTGCAATCGAGTATGCGCAGCAGGGCATCCGCGTGAACGCGATTGCCCCGGGCTTTACGGTTACGCCGATGACCCAACACTGGGCAGACAGCGCGGAATTTCGCGCCACGTTCTTTGCCGGGAACATCAGCGGCCGCGCAGCGCAGCCGGAGGAGATCGCGGGCACGGTGCTACATCTGTGCAGCGATGCCGCCAGCTTCGTGAACGGAGCCACGTTCGTGATCGATGGCGGCCAGACGGCACACTGAGGATATTGCATCATGCGCGCCGTAGTCATGCAGGGCCTGCACAGGCCGCTCGCGGTCGAAACCGTGCCCGATCCCGTGCCGGACGCAGGCGACGTGGTGGTCAAGGTCGGACGGTGCGGCATCTGCGGCTCGGACCTGCATATGACCGAGGACCTGGCCTATGGGCAAGGCGCGGGTTCGATCCTTGGCCATGAGTTCGCAGGCGAGATTGTCGAGCTCGGCAAGGGCGTGGAAGGTCTGGCAAAAGGCGATCTGGTCGCGGTCAGCCCGCTGGTCAGCTGCGGCGCATGCCCGGCCTGCCGCGATGGCAATGTCTCGTGGTGCGAGCAGTTTGGCCTGCAAGGCGGGGGCTATGCCGAATATGCGCTGACCAAGCCGAACCAATGCGTGAAACTGCCCAAATCCGCGAGCCTCGCGGACGGCGCGATCATCGAACCGCTGGCGGTTGCGCTCCACGGCGTTGCCATGAGCGGCATGCGCATCGGCGATAAGGTGCTCGTGCTGGGCGCTGGGCCGATCGGCCTTGCATGCGCGTTCTGGGCCCGCCGCATGGGGGCAGGGCGGGTAGTGCTGCAAGACGTTGCGGAATGGCAGCGGACCCGCGCCATGGCGATGGGCGCGCATGATTTCATTGCCGATCGCACCGACCCCATCGGCGCTGCAACACGCGCGCTGGGGGGAAAGGCGGACATAGTATTCGAATGCGTAGGTGTGCCGGGTCTCATCGCGCAAGGCGTAGAGCAGGTCCGCGCGCGCGGCACGATCGTGCTGCTGGGGCTGTGCACCAAGCCCGATACCTTCAACAGTTTCGCCATGCTGTCCAAGGAAGTACGGCTGATAACCTCAGCCTTCTTCACCCGGCACGAATACGAGGCGGCGCTTGATGTGCTGAACCGCGGGGCGGCCGAGCCGCGCCTGCTGGTCACCGACACAATCTCGCTCGAGGCCACGCCGGATGTGTTCGAATCGCTTCGCCAGCGGACCGAACAATGCAAAGTGCTGATTGCACCCGCCTTGTGACACATCGGAAGGGCTGATGCATGTCACCGCATTTCAGGATCGCAAAGCCTTCGTCACCGGGGGCGCGAGCGGGATCGGCCTTGGCATTGTCAAGGCGTTGGCGCGGCGCGGAGCCTTCGTGGTCATCGCCGATATCCACACCGACCTTATCGATACTGCACTCGGCCATATCCGTGAGGAGGGTCTGGCCGGAAATGTTGCGGCGCTCACGCTCGACGTCACCGACCGCGCGGCCTTTGCGGCAGTGGCCCACCGCATGGACATCGAGCTCGGCGGAATCGATATTCTCGTCAACAATGCAGGCGTCGGGATCGAAGGACCGGTCCTGCAGGCAGGGTATGCCGATTGGGACGCCGGCTTTGGCGTCAATCTTGGCGGCGTGGTCAACGGGATGCAGAGCTTCCTGCAGCAGATGATCGCCCACGGGCGTGGCGGTCATGTGGTCAACACAGCCTCGCTCGCCGCCTGCGTCACGATGCCCTCCAGCTTGTCGATCTATGCCGCGAGCAAAGCGGCAGTGCTGAACCTTTCAGAAAACATGCATGCCGAACTGGCCGGGAAGGGCATCGGTATCTCGGTGCTTTGCCC
>JBJXEK010000176.1:0-4918 GCA_046155055.1 Novosphingobium sp.
CCGGGATCAATGCCTTGCGTGTACATGTTGAGCGCGACGGTGACGAGGCAGCAGTTGCCGGTGCGCTCGCCGTTGCCAAACAGGCAGCCCTCGATGCGGTCTGCGCCCGCCATCAGGCCAAGCTCCGCTGCCGCGACGCCAGTGCCGCGGTCGTTGTGGGTGTGCAGGCTGATCACCGCGCTGTCGCGGTTCGGCAGATTGCGGCAGAAATACTCGATCTGGTCGGCATAGATGTTGGCGGTGGAGGCCTCGACCGTCGCGGGCAGATTGAGAATGATCGGCTTTTCGGGGGTGGGCTGCAGCACGTCCATCACCGCCTCGCAGCAGGCCAAGCTGAAATCGAGTTCAGCGGTAGAGAAAGTTTCGGGGCTGTACTCAAAATGCCAGTCGGTTTCGGGGAAGCGCGCAGCCTGATCGCGCAGGAAGGTCGCGCCGGAGCGGGCGATTTCCTTGATCTCGGCGGGTTCCATGCCGAACACGACCTTGCGCCACAGCGGCGAGACCGCGTTGTAAACATGGACGATGGCCTGCTTGGCGCCCGCAAGGCTTTCGAACGAGGTCTTTATCAGATCCTCGCGCGACTGGGTGAGCACCTGCACGAAGACATCGTCCGGGATCTTGCCCTGATCGACGAGTCCGCGAATGAAGTCATACTCGGTTGCGCCCGCACTAGGGAAGCCGACCTCGATTTCCTTGAGGCCGAGGCTGAGCAACAGCTCGAAGAAGCGGGTCTTCTTCTCAGCGTCCATCGGGTCGATCAGCGACTGGTTGCCATCGCGCATATCGGTGGAAAGCCAGCGCGGGGCTTTGGTGATCGTGCGCGAGGGCCACTGGCGGCTTTCCAGCGGCACTTGCGGAAACGGGCGGTATTTGGCCGACGGGGTCTTGAGCATGGACATGACGGTGCTTTCGGATCTGAACGTTGCGACGTTATGGCGGGGAGACCCTTGGGCGCCAAAGGCGCACCTGACGGCCGCCTCTTTTTACGCCCAAGGGCGGATAAGTCGCAGGGTAAGGTCCAGAGCGGCGTTCATGCGACAAGCCTATGGTGAAACGGGCGCGGCTTGTCCACAGTGAATGCAAGCTTAGGAATACATAGGGCGGCGCGTTAGCCCGCAAGTCGGAGAGCACATGTCGGAAGCAATCGAACCCTTCGTCTACGAAGTGCCGCAGGCGGCGATTGATGATCTCCACCTGCGCATCGATCTGGCGCGCTGGCCCGAGCACGAAACGGTGGACGACTGGTCGCAGGGCGTGCCGCTGGACGCGCTAAGGGATTTCGTCGCCCATTGGCGGCACGCGTATAACTGGCGCAAATGCGAGGCGTGGCTGAACCAGACCGGGCTCTACAGCACCGAGATCGACGGGGTGGCGATCCGCTTCGTCCACGTCCGCTCGCGGCATGAGGGGGCTGTGCCCCTGATCATGACGCATGGCTGGCCGGGCTCGATTCTCGAGTTTCGGGGCTGCATTGCGGGGCTGACTGAGCCTGAGGCGCATGGCGGCACGGTGGCGGATGCGTTCCACCTCGTCATCCCATGCCTTCCGGGCTTCGGCCTCTCAGGCAAACCGGAGCAAAGCGGCTGGGGCGTGGAGCGCATCGCACGCGCTTGGGGCGTGCTGATGGCGCGGCTCGGCTACACGCACTGGTTCGCGCAAGGCGGCGATTGGGGGGCGATCGTCACCGCGCAGATCGGCCAGCAAAATGTGGCCGGTTGCGCGGGAATCCACCTCAACATGCCGATCGCGCGGCCTAAACCCGAGGATCTCGCGAACCCGTCTCCGGCGGAAATGAAGGCGCTCGGCGCGCTGCAGCATTATCAGCAATGGGATGCGGGCTATTCGAAGCAGCAATCAACGCGGCCGCAGACTATCGGCTATTCTCTGGTCGACTCGCCGGTGGGACTGGCAGGCTGGATCTATGAGAAGATGTGGGCCTGGACAGATAACGCGGGCCGCGCCGAGGACGCGCTCAGCCGAGATGCGATGTGCGACAACCTGATGCTCTATTGGCTGACGGCGGCGGGCGCTTCGTCCGCGCGGCTTTACTGGGAGAGCTTTGGCAGCGCGGAGAGCGGCGCGATCACCATGCCCGTGGCGGTGAGCGCGTTCCCCAAGGAAATCCTGCCCACGCCGCGCCCGTGGATGGAGCGACGCTGCACCAACATCGTCCATTGGGGCGAGATGGCGAAAGGCGGCCACTTCGCCGCATGGGAGCAGCCCGAAGCCTTTGTGGGAGAGCTTCGGGCCGCGTTTGCCCAGATGCGGTGAGGGATGCGTTGAGTGATGGGGGGAGGGTTAGCTGTTCTCGAATGCCGCCGAAATCGTCAGCGCGACTTCGTCTCCTACGATGGGCAGGAGGAAAGTGATTCCATAGTCAGATCGCAGGATCGTGGTCTCGGCCATGAAGCCGATGGTGCGCTTGCTGCTGCGGAACATGTTGGTGCCAGCACCCGTGAAGCGCGCTTTGAGCGCAACCGGGTGCGTGATTCCGTTTAGCGTCAAGTTGCCGTTGATCACCGCGCTGGTGCCGTCAGTTCCCGGCACAACGCCGGTAGAAACGAATGTTGCGTCCGCCGGGTTGGCGCCGAAGAAATGGGGCTTGCCGCCATCGGGTCCAGCTTTCAACAGTTCAGCGGTGATATCTGGATTGGCTGTCACGAGCTTGGCGAGGGGAATGGTCGCGCTGACCTTGGACGCAGAGAGGTTGGCCGGGTCGAGCGTGAGCGAACCGGATACATCACCCGCCAAGCCGAAGTTGTCGTTGAAGCCCAGATGGTTGATGCGCCAACTGACGAGCGAGTGGGTGGGGTCGGCGGTATAGGTGCCTGCAGTCAGGCGAGAGAGGTCCGGCTGGCCCGGCACTCCTGCGGGGGCTTGCGCGACCATCGGCACCGCGAGCACGGCGCACGCAAGCGGCAGCGCAAGGGCAAGGGCGCGGGGGATGCGGATCATGGACGGTCTCCGGTAAGATTGAACGCCTGTCGACGGTGCCAGACGCCTTCCGGACTGGCAAGGCGGCGAGGGGGCAAGCTGGGTCCGCCGGAGACCCGTGCCCGCTCAGCCGCAGCGCATGGCCATGATGCGGCCGGTTTCGTCGAGGATCACATTGAGCCGCCGCGCGTTGAAATCGGTCTTGATCGTGACCCCGGGCGCGATCCAGCGCAGGGCGAGGGGCCGGGCGATCACGCCGATCGCGCTGCGGACCGCAGGGACCGCGCTGGCCCCGATAAAGCGCGAGGTCAGCGCAAGCCGGCACTGATCGGTTGCCAGCGGCGGTGCGGAAGCGGCGCCGCCAAGCATCAAGGCGCACGCCAGCGTCGCAGCCCGTCGTGGGGCAAGCCATTCATTCATCAAAGCGCGATCCCACACTATCTCCAATTTGGACATAAGCCCTTTCGCGGCCTCCACGCCATTTCGCGGGGCGGATCAAGTGTGCCGTTCATCGAAACGGCCCGCCGCGCGGGTGCGCAACGGGCCGTTTCATGCGGCGAAATGAGGCTGGTTCAGTTCTTGGCCTTGTCCACCAGCGCGTTGGCACCGATCCACGGCATCATGGCGCGCAGCTGCGCACCGGTCTTCTCGATCGGATGCGCCGCCGCGGCCTTGCGCGCGGCCTTGAGTTCGGGCTGCCCGGCGCGGTTGTCGAGCACGAAGTCCTTGACGAAGCGGCCCGACTGGATGTCGGCCAGAACGCGCTTCATTTCGGCCTTGGTCTCATCGGTGATGATGCGCGGGCCGGTCTTGATATCGCCGTATTCGGCGGTGTTCGAGATCGAGTAACGCATGTTGGCGATGCCGCCTTCATAGAGCAGGTCGACGATCAGCTTGGTTTCGTGCAGGCACTCGAAATAGGCCATTTCGGGGGCGTAACCGGCCTCGACCAGCGTCTCGAACCCGGCCTGGATGAGGTGGGTAATCCCGCCGCACAGAACGGCCTGTTCGCCGAACAGATCGGTTTCACACTCTTCCTTGAAGTTCGTCTCGATGATCCCCGAACGGCCTCCGCCGACGCCCGAGGCATAAGCAAGGCCGACATCGTGCGCGTTGCCGGTTGCATCCTGATGCACCGCGATGAGGCACGGCACGCCGCCACCTTTGACGTATTCGCTGCGCACGGTGTGGCCCGGACCCTTGGGCGCGATCATGATCACGTCGATGTCGGCGCGCGGCTCGATCAGGCCGAAGTGGACATTGAGGCCATGCGCGAAAGCGAGCGCGGCACCGGGCTTCATGTTGGCGTGGAGGTCTTCGGCATAGATCGCAGCCTGATGTTCGTCCGGCGCGAGGACCATGAGGATATCGGCCCAGGCAGCAGCATCGGCGTTGCTCATCACGGTGAAACCGGCGCTTTCCGCCTTCTTGGCGGTGGCCGAACCGGCACGCAGCGCGATGGCCACGTCCTTGACGCCGCTATCGCGCAAGTTCTGCGCATGGGCATGGCCCTGCGAGCCATAGCCGAGCACGGCGATCTTCTTGCCGGTGATCAGGTTGAGATCGCAATCGGCGTCGTAATAGACCTTCATTGTCAGTTCCGTTCTCTATGTCGTTGAAATGGAAATGCGTTAAGCAGCCGCCCCTAAGCAGCAAGCGCGCCGCGGATCATGCCGACGATGCCGGTGCGGCCGACCTCGACCAGCCCCAGCTCCTTCATCAGGCTGACGAAGCTGTCGATCTTCTCGGGCGCGCCGGTGAGTTCGAAGACAAAGCTGGCGGTGGTGGTGTCGACCACCTTGGCGCGGAACACATCCGCCAGGCGTAGTGCCTCGACCCGGTGCTCGCCTTGGCCGGCAACTTTGACCAGCGCCAGCTCGCGTTCGACGTACGGGCCGACCTCGGTGAGATCGACGACCTTGTGCACCGGCACCAACCGTTCGAGCTGCGCGCGGATCTGGTCGATGATCGCGGGCGGGCCGTG
>JBJXEK010000177.1:0-4688 GCA_046155055.1 Novosphingobium sp.
CCGCCAACGCGTCGCTGCTCATCGCCACCACCGCGTTGCAGAACGCTGGCGTCACCGGCGGGAGCGCGAAGTGGTTGTAGACCGAGGTCATGTACGCCTCACGCGGGGCGGTGAATTTCGCGCCGAATCGGGCCTTGAACTCGGCATCGACCTTCTTGTTCGCGGCCGTCAGCACCTTGGCGTTGGCCTTCAGGAACACCTTGTATCGCGGCAGGATTTCGGCATGCCCCGGGCCGTTGCAATTGAGCGCGGCGACATTGAATGCCGAGCGCAAGTTCCACAGCGACTGTGCGGGGGTGATATTGCGGTTGACCGACTGGCGAAGGCCGGTCGCGTCAACCGGCGGGATAGTGAGAATGTCGCTCGCGCCCATCGGCGGCTTGGGCTTGGGCGGCGGCGGCACGACCACTTTGGGCGGCGACGGCGGCGGAGGTGGGGGCGGCGGGGCCTTGGGCGCGCATGAGGCCATTGCGAACGCCAGAACAGCTACGGGCACCGCGCGGAGAAGCCCTTGAACGGTCAAGAAAGCAGGCGCCAAAGGGCGCGGAAGGCGGTGCATGCGGATCGATCCCCCGGGGAAGCGGCGCCGCTGCCTGGCCGGTTGCGAGCGGCCCGACGAGCAGACTTGAACCGAAGGTCTACCGGTTTCGGATGACAAAAGAAATGCCCGGCGAGCCAAAAGGCCCGCCGGGCACGGCAATCTGTTGGCAGTTCAACGAGGTGATCAGCGGCGATCGCCCATGAACTGCAGCAGGAACGTGAACATATTGACGAAATCGAGATAGAGCGTCAGCGCACCCAGCACGATCATCTTGCCAGCGAAATCGGTGCCGGCCACCTGATCGTACATCAGCTTGAGCTTCTGCGTATCATAGGCGGTGAGACCTGCGAAGATCAGCACGCCGAGGAAGCTGATGCCCCAGGCAAGGCCGGCCGACTGCAGGAAGATGTTGATCACGCTGGCGATCAGGATGCCGACAAGGCCCATGATCAGGAACGTGCCCATGCCCGACAGGCTCTTGCTCGTGGTGTAGCCATAGAGGCTGAGACCCGCGAACGCGCCCGCCGTGGCGAAGAACGTCGCTGCGATCGAGGGGCCGGTGTAGACCGCGAAAATCGACGAGAGCGACACGCCCATCGTCACGCTGAAGGCCCAGAACAGCGCCTGCATCGTGGTGGTCGAGATGCGGTTCACGCCGAAGCTCATGACCATAACGAAGGCCAGCGGGGCGAGCGCGACGACCCAGCGCAGCGGGGTGCCGAACACCGCGTCGGCCATTCCGCTGCTGGCGAACAGCAGCGCAACGATGCCCGAGAGCATAATGCCCGAGGCCATATAGTTATAGATAGACAGCATGTACCGGCGCAGGCCCGCATCGTAGACCGCGCCGCTACCGGCGAGACCCGCCGAAGCGCCCAAGCCAGCCGCACTCCAGCGCGAGGGCTGGGGGTCGTTCCAGTTTGCCATGACTTACCAAACTCCGTTTCAGCCCGGAATGGGCCAATGCTAGCAATATCGCCCCAAAGCCCCGCATTTTCAAGCGGAACCCCCATAAGGGCGTGTCGCATGGTGTAATAACTTTTGGTTTGGGCTGGAGGTCCGCGAACCGGGCGCAAAAAGTCGGCCTTGCCTTCAGCGCGCCCCGCCTGTCATCTCAACGCTGCGATCGCGCGCGCTGCGCAAGGTATCGGTGAGCAAGGCCACGAGGCGGCGCTTATCGTCGAGCACCCTGAGGCCCGCCTCGGTTGTGCCGCCCGGGCTGGCGACCCTGCGCGCAAGTTCGCCCGGGCTGTCCGGCGCAGCAGCGGCAAGCGCGGCCGCGCCCTCCACCATGGCCAGCGCCAGCCGGTCCGCTTGCGGGCGCGGGAATCCGAGTGCGGTGGCCGCTTCGGCCAGCGCATCGATGAAGCGGTAGACGAACGCCGGGCCGGAACCAGCCAGTGCGGTGACGAGATGCATCGCCTCCTCGTCGGCCAGCCATTCGGCGGGGCCGAGCGGAGCCATCAATGCCTCGATCCGGGTGCGCGCCGATCCGGTGGCATCGCCGAACAGCGCGATCGGCGATTTGCCAAGCGCGGCGGCGAGATTGGGCATGACCCGCACGATCGCGGCGGCCTCAGGGAACAGACCGCGCAAAGTTGCGCACTCAGTCCCGGCCAGGATCGAGAGCAGCAGCGTGCCCTTCCCCACATGCGGACGGACGGCAACGGCGGATTCGTTCAGTTGCTGCGGTTTGAACCCGAGCAGCACGAAATCGGCGGATGCTTCGCCATGCGGTGCCGCCTCCAGCAGGCGCACGCCGGCAGGAGCTTCAGCCAGCATCGGATCGATCACCGTGAACGCGGCCGGATCGAGACCGGCGGCCAGCCATCCGGCGAGCATGGCACCGCCCATGTTGCCGCAACCGAACTGGAGCACAGTGCCCGGAGGAATACTGGAGGCCATCAACCCCTAAGCCTCCCCCGCCGCGTCGATCAGCGCGCTGGCGAGCGCTTCGACGGGGGTCTTGTCGCCCCAGAGCAGGAACTGGAACGCTGGATAGAACCGGTCACATTCATCGACTGCCGCCTCGATCGCGGTTTGCGCCTGGACCAGGCTGAGCAGGCCGTCGTCGCCCAGCATCAGCCCGTGGCGATAGAGCAGCACCGAACCGTTCGACCACACATCGAAGTGGCCGAGCCAGACCTGCTCGTTGATCAGCGCCATGATCTCGTAAACCGCCGCCTTCTTCTCATCCGGCACGCGGATATCGGGGAGGCACAGGATCTGCAGCACATGATCCTCGCTGCGCCAGATGCAGCGCAGCTGGTAACTGGCCCAGCTTCCTTGGATTTCGCCGTGAATCTCGTCGTCGGAAACAAATTCGCAGGGCCAGCCGCGTGCTTCGAACAGCGATGCAAGCATGTCGACCGGCGCCGCATCATCGCGTTCGCTGTCTTCTTGGCCGGTGCGCATCGCTTGTCCCTTCAACCCAGGTTGGCCGGCCCGGCCCTATGCGGCCGCGCCCCGGCCAGTGGCCTGCTCCGTGCCATCGCGGAGCGCGGCGCACCCGACAATCGGAAGCCCGCGCAGGGCTGGGCAAAACTCGACTAGTTTGTTCATAAGCTGTGGAGAAGCTGTGTGCAGGAATTTCTGCGTTGGGTCGCTACTTGAGTTGCAGACTGTCGACCACCTGCCCCGCCGGGCTGGTCCACTGGAAACCGCTGACCCCGTCCTTGCGCAACCGGTCGAGGAACGCCTGTGCCTCTGCCTCGCTGTCGAACGGCCCGGTCAGCAAACGGAAGTTGCTGCGCCACGGGGTGATCGACGGCTTGCGGCCCCTGAGCGCGCTCGCCTCGCGCACCAGACGCTGCCATTCGCGGTCCATCACATCGCGGTTTGCGCCGGTGAGCACTTGCACCCAGATGCGGCTGGCGTGGCTGGGCTGCGCCTTGGCGGCCTTGCCCTTCTTGTCCCTATCGCTGTCAGCCGGGCACACGGGGTCTGTTCCGGCTTTGGTGCCGGCTCTCGTGATGCTCTTGCCCTTGACCGGTTTGCCCTTGGCACTCTTGCCGGCCTTGGCGGCGTTAGCAAGATCAAGGCAGGCTTTGTCGAGCGCTGCTTTATCCTTGGCCGACTTGGTGGTCTCGGGCTTGTCCTTCGCCGACTTGTCCTTTGCAGCCTTCGCGGTGACTGTGGCTGCATCTTCGTCGCTGATGCGCGAGACGGCAGTCGGGCCATCGGGCCGTTCGCCGCGATCCTTGGCCTTGGCGCGACCGGATTTGGCCGCAGCCCCTCGCAGCACCTCGATCCGCGCAAGATCGACCGCTGCGGCCGCAGGCGCGGCCTCCTGCTCGGGCGGCTGGTAGCCAGCAAACATGCTGCGGAAATCGGCCGGGACGGGCGCGGGTTGCGCGGGCGGCGGGCTGACCTGTGGTGCCGGTGCCGGTGTCAAACTCGGTGCCAATGCCGGTGTCGGTGTTGTTGTCGATGTTGGTGCCGGGGTGGGCACGGCTGCCGGCGCAGGCGCGGATGCGAGCGCGAGGACAGGTGCAGCGACAGCAGGCGCAGGCACAATTGGCACAGGCGGCACGGTTGCAGCTTGCGCCGGGACGGGCAGGCGCTCCGGCGGGGGCGCCAACCGCGACGCAGGCGGAGGGGGTGTCACTGCCGGTGTCACTGCCGCTGTCACTGGCGGCGTTACTGGCAGTGTCGGCGCGGGCACAGGGACTGGCGCATTTGCTGCCGGTGCCGGTGCAGGTGCAGGTGCAAGTACGGTTGCCGGTGCCGGGCTTGTCGCCACTGTCAAAGCCGGTACAGGCCGTGCTGCAACGACGGGTGCGGTGGGCGCGGGCCTCGGCAGAGGTGGCGGGCTTAGCGGCGTGCCCGGCGGAACATCGAGCCGCGAAAGCACCACCGGTGCCGCCGCAGCGCGCGGCGCGGCGGGCTGCGGTGTGCTTTGCGGCAAGGGAACCGGCTGGGGTGTCGCCACCGCAGTCTGCGCCGTCGCGGCGGCGATCTGGGTCCGGACTTGAGCGGTCCCGCCCGGTGGCAGCCCCCACGGCGCGCTGACTGCAGGCGGCGCTGGCTGGGCGGCGGGACTTGCCACCGCAACTACGGTATCGCGGCCAGTATCGCGACCTGCATCGCGACCAGCATCGCGACCGGGACGGCGGCGCTTGGCGCGGCTGTCGCGGTCATCACGCCC
>JBJXEK010000178.1:0-5064 GCA_046155055.1 Novosphingobium sp.
GATTCGCATTTGACTATATGGTCAAATAGATTGCATATGACCATATAGTCAAGTATGAAGTGCCATGGCCTCGCACCCTGATCTTTCACCCTCCGACGTTTCGCCCCCCGACCTTTCACCTAGGGCCGCGCGCACCCGCGCTGCCCTGATCGCGGCGGGCTTCGATCTGCTCGCCGAAAGGCCGATCGATGCCATCCCGATTGATGAGGTTGTCGCACGGGCCGGGGTCGCCAAGGGCAGCTTTTTCAACCACTTTACCGACAAACAGGCGTTTGCCGAGGCGATCGCGGCCGATGTCCGGCTCCAGCTGGAGGAGCAGGTCGGCCGCGCCAATGCCGGAGTCGCCGATCCGGTCGAGCGCATTGCCGGGGGCATGCGGGTGGGCGCCGCCTTTGCGCTCAGCGATCGCAAACGCACGGCGGTGCTGCTGCGCAGCCACGGCACCTCTACCGCGCGCGCGCATCCGCTAAACAAGGGCCTCGTCCAGGATGTGGATGCAGCCTGCGCGGCGGGCCTGCTGCGGCCCGAAGCACGGGACAGCGGCGTGCTTTATTGGCTCGGCCTGTGCCAGATCCTCATGGTCAATCTCGTCGAACAGCGGCCGGACCCGGCTGATGCGCAGCGCCGCGTCAACGAGATGATCGTGCTCGGCCTGACCGGGCTGGGCGTCGATGCCGCGCGGGCTGCAAGCGTGGCGCAGCAGGCTATCGCGAAGCTTGGCGCGGTGGCAGATTGAGAAGAATGGCGGATCGGGGCCGGCCAGATGGCGGTACACGGCCAATCGTGATTCGGCTGTCGTAGTTTGGGGCGGCCCGAATTTTCCGGATTCCTTCCCGCATAATTTACCATCGCCCGCCGTTCCCTAGGGTGTCTCGCGTAGCGCCAGCGGCAAGAATTTTTTGCGAAAATTTACGATTTGGAAGGCGTTTCGCTTCCAAGGACGGGTCTTGAGTGGTTTCCGGTGACCCATGCCCTGTCGTCGCGGCAGGCCAAGGGGTGCCGGAATCCAGCCGATTTTATTGCGGCCGGTCTTTTTGGGGAATGTCGCCACATGACGCGTCGGTGGAAGGCAAAGAATAGCGCGCTGCGGGCTTCGGTGGGTTCGCAGATCCAGCGCCTGCAGCGCGATACCGCGGGCAATACGCTGGGCATTGCGCTCGCGACGATCGTTCTGCTCGTCAGCCTTGCCGGCAGCGGCACGGACATGGCGCGTGCCTACATGACCAAGACCAGCCTGCAGAACGCCTGCGACGCGGGCGTGCTTGCGGGCCGCAAGGCCATGGCGACCTCGGGCAACTACGGCACGTCGGAGACGGCGAAGGCGAACAAGATGTTCAACTTCAATTTCAACCCCAACGCCACCAATGCCTCGTCGATCACGTTCAACACCTCGGGCACCACGACCGGCGCCGTCAGCGGCACCGCAACCACGACGATGCCGACCGTAATCATGGGCATTTTCGGGTTCAAGTCGATCAACCTGAGCGTAGCCTGCAGCGCCGAACTGCAGATGGCGAGCGCCGACGTGATGTTCGTGCTCGATACCACCGGCTCGATGGCGGACACCCCTTCGGGCGGCTATTCCAACAGCGGGCCTGATTCCAAGATCGTCGGCCTGCGGCAGGCTATTCGCGATTTCTACAAGACCGTTGCCTCGGCTGTGGTCGACAAGACCAACACGCGGATCCGGTTCGGGTTCGTACCGTTCACCGCGACGGTCAACATGGGCGGTCTCGTGGCATCCGGCGCGATGCCGACGAGTTACTTCGCCAATACCCAGCCCTTTCAGACTGCGCTTGCAAACTTCAATACATTGTCCGGCACGGCGGGTGGACCGGTGGCGACCACCGAAACTTACAGCACGAACATTACATCGAGCCAGTGCACAAGCTACGGCAACAACACCTTTCCGACCAACATCGGTACGCCCGTCTCCGGCGGCGGTCCGGCACCGACGGCAACGACCAGCACGGCCTACTCGTTCAAGTCATGGACACTGGTTTCAGGCAGCGGCGCCTCCGCGCTCGGCACCTGCACGCGAAACAAGTCGGTGACCACCACAACGTATCTCTACAAGTTCACCAATTGGACTTTCAAGGCTGCGACACTTAGTGTCAGCGCGTTCAAGGGCTTGGGCAACGTTCCGGTCGTGACGAATATCTCGTCCACCGCCACGGTGCCTAATGCTGGCACGTATGACATGCCGACGCTGGCCTCGCTGGTCGGGACAACAGGCGTAAGCGGCTTGACCACCGCCACCGCGAACTGGGACGGCTGCATCGAGGAACGTGCCACCGTGCAGAGCCTTTCGATGTCACCGGTCCCAAGCGGCGCGACCGACCTCGACATCGATACGGCCCCCACAACCGACTCGAACCGCTGGAAGCTCAATCTCAACGACGTCGAGTGGTATCGCGGCAACACGAACGTCGCCTCGCGCACCGAAACCAGCATACCCACCTCTGCAAATGATGTTTACCGCGTAGGCTCGCAGTGCCCGCCAAAGGCCATGCTGTTCACTGAAGTCGATACGTCCGCGGCGACCGTCGTGCCGACCTGGCTGGAAACCTATGTGAACACGCTGGTGGCGGCCGGCAGCACCTACCACGATATCGGCATGATCTGGGGTGCGCGGCTTGCCAGCCCGACTGGGATTTTCGCTTCCAACGTCACCGCCGATTCGACCAAGTATCCCTCGGTCAGCCGTCACATCATCTTCATGACCGACGGCCTCATGGCACCGACGACCACCGCCTACAGCGCCTATGGGCAGGAGCTGTACGACAACCGCGTGGCGCCCTCCGGAACATCGAGCGGCACGCTGGTCAATTATCATAACGCCCGCTTCCTGGCGGCCTGCACCAAAGCCAAGAACCTGGGCTACACGGTCTGGGTGATTGGGTTCGGCACTTCGCTGACCACGCAGATGACCACCTGCGCCACCGCCGGCCGTGCCTATCAGGCGAGCAACACGACCCAGCTCAACAACACATTCAAGTTCATCGCCGGTCAGGTCGCCGACCTTCGGATCAACAAGTGAGGGGGGGCCGCTTCATGCCTCTTGCCCGCCACCCCCGCGCTCGCCACCCCCGTGGTATCCGCCTGCTGCGCGATCGGCGCGGTGCGAGCGCGGTCGAATTCGCCATGACCGCGCCTGTCCTGTTCCTGATGATCTCGGGAACTTTGGACATGGCTCAGGGGTATTTTGTCAACACCGTGCTGCAAGGCGCGGTGAACGCGGCCGCGCGCAAATCGTCGCTGCAAACCGGTCAGACCGCTTCGGCAACGCTCGACACACTGGTCAGCTCGATGATCAAGAATGCCATGCCGAAGGCGACCGTGACGTTCGTGCGGAAAAACTATGCCGAGTTCTCGGCGGTCGGCATGCCCGAGGACTTCACCGATACCAACAAGAACGGCAAGTACGACGCGGCCGAATGCTTTGTCGACATGAACAGCAATGCGCTGTGGGATGCCGACATGGGTCAGACGGGCCTCGGCGGTGCGAACGATGTCGTCGTCTATACGGTCACGGTCAATTACAAGCGCATGTTCGGCTTCGGGAGTTATCTGGGCCTGCCGCTCAACCAGGCGATCCGCGCCACCACGATCCTGAAGAACCAGCCGTTCGCAACCCAGTCCTCCCGCACCGGGACGTCCATATGCCCATGATGACGAATCCTTCGGCGCTGCATCCCTCGGCGATGCGCCCGGCTGCGGCCGGATTGCGGCGCCTGCTGGCCCGGCTGCGGCAGGATACTTCTGCGACCAGCGTGATCGAACTGGGGCTGGCGACACCGCTGCTGATGGGCCTCGCGCTGACCGGGACCGAGGTGGTCGCGCTGGCAATCACGCACGTGAAGCTCAACCAGCTGGCGATCACCGTGGCCGACAACGCGAGCCGCGCCAAACAGACCCAGGTGAACGGCGCGCCGCAGTTCCGCGAGTATGATGTCAATCAGGTGTTCCGCGCCGCGGCGCTGCAGGCGGAGGACCTCGATGTACCGAACCGGGGCCGAGTGATCCTCTCCAGCCTGCAGGTGAACGGCTCGGGCGGGCAATGGATTGCCTGGCAGCGCTGTTGGGGCAAGAACACGTATACCTCGCGCTACGGGACGCAGGGTACGGGAGCCACCGGCACCGCGTTCAAGGGCATGGGTTTTACATCGACCAAGATGGTCGCCGACACCGGCACGGCGATCATGTTTGTGGAAGTGGCTTACGACTACAAGCCGTTCTTCCTGGGCAGCCTGCTATCGGCCAAGCTGATCCGCAAGGAAGCCGCGCTCTATGTGCGCGACGACCGCGATCTTACGCAAATCTACAACCCGTCACCCACGTCCACCGTCGCCAGCTGTTGAGGCGGCCGGACCGGGCGTGAATCGGGCGATGGCCCAGGCAATCAATCCGAACCACACCGCGCCCAGCGCGATGGCTACAATCACCCCTCGGAAATCCTCGCCCGCTTGCAGCAGCGGCGCATTGAGCACAGTGATGAACAGCATCGTGCTCTGATTGCAGACGAGCGCGGCGCGTCCTGCCACGACGAGGAAGACCGCGCCGATCATCAGAATTAGCGCGAGCACGATCAGCGCCGGGCTGGCCATCGCCGTGCCGGTCTGAAGCAGGAAGCTCAGGCCTGCTCCGGTCAGCGCCCCCGCCAGCGCGGCTGGCAGCGCTTTGAGCGAAAGCGCATGGAGCGCGGAGAACGCCCACAGCAGCAGAAACCCGGCGTAAAGCGGGACCACGTGGAGGAAGGCCCCCAACGCCACGAACCCGGCGACGGCAACGATCACACCGATCGTGACAATTAGGGCCTGGCCCAGCGGCAAAGGGGTTGGCGCGGCGTCGTCCGCTTGTGTCGACATGGCATTGCTCTCCGGGGCACGCTGGTGCGGATGGCCCGCCCGGCGTTTGCGCAAGGCTTGGCGGGTCCCCTTGTAATGTCAACCGCGTGCTTTGGCGCGCGCTTTGCCCCGCGCCTGCCGCAGTGCTAAGCTACCGCACCATGATCGCCCAACTCGACCCGTTTCACGCCATCACCATTTCCGCACTCGCGCAGCG
>JBJXEK010000179.1:0-12378 GCA_046155055.1 Novosphingobium sp.
CTTGCAGCCGAGGAACACGCCTTCGACATTGACGCTGTGGAGGCGGCGCCAGTCTTCGAGCGTGGTTTCGGTGAGGGGCTTGGCCATGAACAGCCCGGCGTTGTTGACCAGAATATCGAGCCCGCCAGCCACTTCGCGGGCGAAGGCCATCGTATCGATCCAGCTTTGCTCGTCCGTCACGTCATGCGCGCGGGCGAGGCCGCCGATCTGCTTTGCGAGGGTCTCGGGCGCGGCAAGATCGGTGACGATGACGGTTGCGCCAAGTGCGGCGAGGGCGCGGGCAGAAGCCTCGCCAATGCCGCGCGAGGCGCCGGTGACGAGGGCAATGCGGCCGGCAAGTTCAGTCATGGGCGTCTCTCTCCATCGGTTTTGTTTGCGCGTATCCTAGCGCCGATTTTGCGGATGGCGACTGTGCTTGCATTGCTGCCCAAGGCATCCCTCCCCGAGACAAGCTCGGGGAGGGATTGGGGCATGTTCGCCTCAAAGGTGGCCAGAGCAGTAGGCGAGAAGCAGGATCAGCGGGAGGGGGACGCCGATAATCCAGAGCAGTCCTGAGCGCATGGGGTTCTCCTTTGATGGTTTGCTGGTTGGAATGCGCAAGTGGGCCGCAGGTTCCCTGTGGCTGCTCGTGAACGCTTGTCTTGTGCCCGCCGACCGGTACAACCGCTGCCGACGGCTCCGCGCGGCGGGGCTGCGGGAGAGGAATGACAATGGCGGCGTATGTGGTGTTTATTCGCGAAGGTATTTCCGATCAGGCCGAGATGGATCAGTACAACGCGAAGGCCGGTGCCTCGATCGCGGGGCATCCGTTGACGCCGCTGGCGTTTTATGGCGCGCATGAGGCTTGGGAAGGGGCGCCTTCAGATGGCCTGGTGATCCTGCAGTTCCCGGACATGGATGCAGCGCGTGCCTGGTATGACAGCCCGGCTTATCAGGAGGCCAAGGTGCACCGGTTGGCGGGCGCGGATTACCGGGTGCTGGTGACCGAAGGGGTTGGCTGAGAGCGGCTTGCTCCGGCTGCGCAATCCGGCATAGTGCAGCCATGAGCGTGCAGGCATGAGCATCCCCCACCAGACCATCTCGCGCCGCTCGATGGTGATCGCGGCTTTTTCGACCGTGGTCGAGTGGTATGACTTCACGCTCTACATTTATGTCGCAACGATCCTCTCGCGCGTGATGTTCGGCGGCGGCGCAGGGTCGCTGACGACGGTGCTGGCTGGGTTTGCGGTATCGTATCTGATGCGGCCGCTGGGCGCGATAGCGCTGGGACATTACGGCGACCGGCATGGGCGGCGGCGGGCGATGTTGCTCTCGATGGCGGTGATGACCGCCGCGATGCTGGGCTGCGCGCTCTTGCCGACTTATGCCGCGATCGGCCCTGCGGCGGGGCTGCTGCTGCTGGCGCTGCGCTGTGTCATGGCGTTTGCCGTGGGCGGCGAATACACCGGCGTAGTCGCCTATCTGCTCGAAGGCGCGGCACCGCGGCAGCGGGGGCTGATCACCAGTTGCGCCTCGGCGGCGAGCGAGGTGGGCGCGCTGCTGGCGGTGGGCGTAGCCGCGCTTACGGCCTGGGCGCTGCCGGTGGATGCGCTCGATGCCTGGGGCTGGCGGATACCGTTTTTCGTCGGCGCGGCGCTGGCGGGCGGGGTGCTGCTGGCGCGCGCGGCGATGGACGAATCCCCGGAGTACGAGCGCCAGCGCGCGGCAGGCACAGTGCCCGCCAATCCGCTGCGCCACGCGGTAACGCACCAGCGCACCGGCATCGCGCGCGGCTTTGCCATCTCCGCGCTCGGCTCGATCAGCTACTACGTGGGGATCACCTATGTGCCGGCGTTTCTCGCCTCGGTGGGCGCGGTGGGCGAGGGGGCCGGGCTGGCGCTTTCGACCGTGGCGGCGGTGGCCGTGATCGTGGTGACACCGCTGGTGGGTGCGCTGACCGACCGCATCGGGCGGCGGCCGGTGCTGATCGGCGTGGCAGTGCTTGGCGCGGTGCTGCCGATCACCCTATTCACACTGATGGCGCGGGGCGGAATCGGCCCGGCGCTGATCGGTGCGGTGGTGCTGGCGTGCCTTGGCGGCGCGGTGAGCGCGGTGGGCGCGGTGTCGACGGCCGAGCAGTTTTCCGGCGAGGCGCGGCTTTCCGGGCTCGCGCTTGGCGTCACCAGCGCGACGGCGGTGTTTGGCGGGCTGACGCCGTGGGCGGCGCAGCGCATTCTGGAAGTGACCGGCTGGCCCGCCGCGCCGGGCGCGATGATTGCGGTGGTGGCGCTGGCGATCCTGCCCGTGCTCTGGCGCATTCCCGAAACCGCGCCGGCACGAGGCTGGAGCTGGCGGGCGCAGCCGGTTTAGCCTGGCCCCCCGATCAGGCGGCTACCGGATGGCGAGCGCTTTTACAAATAGCGGGGTATCGACCAGCAAATGCGGCGCGACGGCGTGATAGCCGAACGCATGAACCCAGGCATTGCCGGTGCGCAAGGTCAGCACGGATTTGATCATGCCCGGGCTGAAATATTGCAGGAACACGAACAGGATTGAAAGCGTGCCGAGGCGCGGCGAACTGAAAATCGACCATCCTTCGACAAGGTGCAGCGCCGCATAAGTCAACCCGCCGAGCAGCACGGTGGCGGTGGCCGATCCGGTCAGCTTCAGATATCGCGGCAACAGGATGGCAAACACCAGGATCATGGTCGGCAGGACAGTGCCGAAAAAGTAGAAGAAAAACGTGATCGATCCGCCGACGAAAATCTGCCGCGGCGAGAGCGCAAAGAAATCGGCGCTGAGGCCGGTCATTTCGAACGTGCCTTCGATGACCATAATGATCAGGATCACCACGGCATCATTGCTGCGGTTGGTGGAGCGCAGATTTAATTGGGTCAGCGAATATTTCTGCCGGAACCAGACGAATGGGATGACCGCAAACATCACGAAATTGTAGATCATCCATGTCCACATCTCGCCCAGCGTGGGCAGCGCCGCGCAGCCGAACAGCGTGCCTGCGATGTGAAAGCTGAACGCCCGGTAGCCCAGCAGCGGTCCCACAATCCAGCCGCCGACTTGTGCCGCCGCCGCATAGGCGATGATTTGCGCTGTCTCACGCGCGGCGATGGCGCGACCGGGCGCGCGCGCGGCCATATCGGGAATCGCGCGGTTCCGGGTAAGCCAATATACCACTGCCATCAGCGCAAACACTTCGATCAGGCTGACTGTGGGCACCAGCATTCTGAGGTTGAAGGGCATTTTCTGAATTTGCGGCATATCGAAGGGGATGAACCCGCCGGCGAGTTCATAGGCCGCGGCATTGATGAGCACCCAGACCGCGATGGCAATATGCGTGGGCCGGGCCATCAGGATATCGCGGAGTACCTTTCCGAAATTGGCGGTGTTGCCGTTGTTTGACTGCATGTTGCTCCCCCCGTGTTGCCCGTTGTCCGGAACCTGAGCCATCTTCAGGCGAATGCGCCGCACCAGCAAGCTTTAAGGCTTGCGGTCTGGCCCCGCCGATAGTTTGGCTTGGGGGGGATTCATCAAATCGGCCTGTCGCGGCGGGGGGCTGATGTGGCAAAGGCGCACGCATGACGATCAATCTGACTCAACTGCCCAGCCTTACGCATCTACAACGCCTTGAAGCCGAGGCAATCCACATCATGCGCGAGGTGGTGGCCGAGGCGACCAATCCGGTGATGCTCTATTCGGTGGGCAAGGACAGCGCGGTAATGCTGCACCTTGCGCGCAAGGCATTTTATCCAAGCCCGCCGCCGTTCCCGCTGCTGCATGTCGACACCACGTGGAAGTTCCAGGCCATGTACGCATTTCGCGCGCGCATGGCGGCCGAGAGCGGGATGGAACTGCTGGTTCATCAAAACGAAGACGCCAAGGCGCGCGGCATCAACCCGTTCGATCATGGCGCGCTGCATACCGACATGTGGAAGACCGAAGGGCTGAAGCAGGCGCTCGACAAGTACGGCTTCGACGCGGCCTTCGGCGGCGCACGGCGCGACGAGGAGAAGGGCCGGGCGAAGGAGCGCATCTTCTCGTTCCGCACGGCTTCGCACGGCTGGGACCCCAAAAATCAGCGGCCCGAGTTGTGGAATATCTATAACGCCCGCAAGGCCAAAGGTGAGTCCATCCGCGTGTTCCCGATCTCGAACTGGACCGAGCTCGATATCTGGCAATACATTCATCTGAACGACGTGCCGATCGTGCCGCTCTATTTCGCGGCAGTGCGGCCGACTTTCGAGTGGGAAGGCGGCCTGTTCATGGCCGATGATCTGCCGCGGCTGGAGAAGGTGCTGGGCTATCGTCCTGAAATTACGGACAAGTCCATCCGTTTCCGGACCTTGGGCTGCTTCCCTCTGACCGGCGCGGTGGAAAGCACGGCGAGTACGCTGACCGATGTGATCCAGGAGACGCTGCTCACCACCACGAGCGAGCGGCAGGGCCGGGTGATCGACAAGGACGCGGGCGGCGCGGGCATGGAAGTCAAGAAGCAGCAGGGGTACTTCTGATGCCTGATACTGACACCTTCAACACCCCTGACGTGATCTACCAGACCGAGGCGCTGATTGCCGAGGACATCGAGGCCTATCTCGATGTGCACCAGCACAAGACCATGCTGCGCTTCATCACCTGCGGCTCGGTCGATGATGGAAAATCGACGCTGATCGGTCGCTTGCTCTACGATTCGAAGATGATCTTCGAGGATCAACTGGCTTCGCTGGAAGCGGACAGCAAGCGCGTGGGCACCCAAGGGCAGGAGATCGATTTCGCGCTGCTGGTCGACGGCCTTGCGGCAGAGCGCGAGCAGGGCATCACCATCGATGTCGCCTACCGTTTCTTCAGCACCGAAAAGCGCAAGTTCATCGTGGCGGACTGCCCGGGACACGAGCAATATACCCGCAACATGGTGACTGGCGCGAGCACGGCCGACCTCGCGGTGATCCTGATCGACGCACGCAAGGGCGTGCTGACGCAGACGCGGCGGCATTCCTATCTTTGTCACCTCATCGGCATCCGCCACGTGGTGCTGGCGGTGAACAAGATGGACCTGATCGGCTATGATCAGGCAAAGTACGACGCGATCGTGGCGGACTACGGCGCATTTGCCAGCAGCATCGGGATCGCGGCCTTCACCGCGATGCCGATCTCTGGCTTCAAAGGCGACAACATCACGTCGCCCAGCCCGAACACGCCGTGGTATTCCGGCCCCACGCTGATGGGGCATCTGGAAACGGTGGAAGTGAACACCGCCGCAGAAGCCGCGCGGCCCTTCCGCATGCCGGTGCAATGGGTGAACCGCCCAAACCTCGATTTCAGGGGCTTTTCCGGGCTGATCGCCAATGGCACTGTCAAGCCCGGTGACGCTGTGCGCGTGCTGCCTTCGGGCAAGACCAGCACGGTGACGCGCGTGGTGACGCTTGATGGGGATCTGGACGTGGCGAAGGCGGGCCAGTCGGTCACGCTGACCCTTGCCGACGAGATCGACTGCTCACGCGGCGATGTGCTGTCTGCCGCCGATGCGCCGCCCGAAGTGGCTGACCAGTTCGAGGCCAGCCTCGTGTGGATGGCGGACGAGGCCATGGTTCCGGGCCGCGCCTATTGGCTGAAGCTCGCCTCGCAGACCGTGTCGGTCACGGTGTCGCAGCCCAAGTGCACCATCAACGTCAACACGATGGAACGGCTCGCGGCCAAGACGCTGGAACTCAACGCGATCGGCATTGCCGAGATCACCACCGACAAGCCGCTGGTGTTCGAGGCATATGCCGACAGCCGTTCACTGGGCGGGTTCATCCTGATCGACAAGATCACCAATGCGACTGTCGCAGCGGGTATGCTGAACTTCAGCCTGCGCCGCGCGCAGAACGTGCACTGGCAGGCGCTCGACGTGACGCGTGAGGCGCATGCGCGCCTCAAGGGGCAGAGCCCGGCGGTACTGTGGTTCACTGGGCTTTCGGGATCGGGCAAATCGACCATTGCCAACCTGGTCGAGAAGAAGCTGTATGCGCTGGGCAAGCACACGTTCCTGCTCGATGGCGACAACGTGCGCCACGGGCTCAACAAGGACCTGGGCTTTACCGAGACGGACCGCATCGAGAATATCCGCCGCGTGGGCGAAGTGGCCAAGCTGATGACCGATGCCGGCCTGATCGTGCTCACCGCGTTCATCAGCCCGTTCCGCGCCGAGCGCGATATGGTGCGCGCGCTGATTCCGGCGGGCGATTTCTACGAGGTGTTTGTCGATACCCCGCTGGAGGAAGCTGAGCGCCGCGATGTGAAGGGCCTTTACAAGAAGGCGCGGAGCGGCGCGCTCAAGAACTTCACCGGGATCGACAGCCCCTATGAAGCGCCGGAACAGCCGGAAATCCGCGTGGACACGCTGCGCGAGACGCCCGAAGCTGCGGCGGAGCGCATCGTGGCGCTGATCACGGGCGAATGGATGCCGGTGATCTGACGGGCGCAAGCGGGTATTGGGGAACACTGATGGACGATATCGAACTGGCGCGGCACCTGGCGCGCGGAGCCGGGCAGATCCTGATGGAGCTGCGCGCGGCAGGCACGCATGAAGGCAAGGCGCTGGGCGCGGAGGGTGACAGCCTCGCCAACACCTGGCTCATGGCCGAAATCGCCGCGGAGCGCGGCGCGGACGGTGTCCTTTCCGAAGAGACGAAGGATACGCCTGAGCGGCTTGCAAAGTCGCGGGTCTGGATCATCGATCCGCTTGACGGCACGCGCGAATATGGCGAGGGCCGCGATGACTGGGCGGTGCATATCGGCCTTGCTATCGACGGCGTCGCGACGCTTGGCGCAGTGGCACTGCCGGGGCTGGACCTCATCCTCGACAGCGGTGCACCGCATCCCTTGCCGGCGATGGCGGAGCGCCCGCGCCTGCTGGTGAGCCGCTCGCGCCCGGCGCGCGAGGCGGTGGTGGTGTCCGAAGTTCTCGGCGGCGAGCTGGTGCCGATGGGCTCGGCCGGGGCCAAGGCCATGGCGGTGGTGCGCGGGGAGGCGGAAATCTACCTCCATTCGGGCGGGCAGTACGAATGGGACAACTGCGCGCCGGTGGCGGTGGCGGCGGCAGCGGGATTGCATGTCTCGCGCATCGATGGATCGCCGCTGGTCTACAATCAGGCCGATACCTACCTGCCCGACCTGCTGATCTGCCGCCGCGAATGGGCCACAAGGGTATTGGACGCCGTGGCGGCAATCGAGGCTTGACCGCTCCCCGGTTTGCAGACACGTGACGCCGCATGATCGACTCCCGCCTGTTCCGCGATGTGCTTGGTGCCTACCCCACCGGGGTCTGCGTTGTCACCGCTTTGGCCGAGACCGGCGAGCGCCATGGACTCGTCGTGGGCTCCTTCACCTCGATCTCGCTCGATCCGCCGCTCGTGGGCTTTTTTCCCGACAAGCGTTCAGGCACCTGGCCGAAAATCGCGGCAACCGGGCGGTTCTGTGTCAACGTGCTCGGCGCGGACCAGCTCGCGATGTGCCATCGTTTTGCGGCGCGCGCCGAGGACAAGTTTGCCGAACTGACGCATGCGTACAGTCCGGCTGGCCTGCCGGTGCTGGATAACGCGATTGCCTGGATCGACTGCACGATCGAGCGCGTGACCGAAGTGGGTGATCACTGGTTGGTGATTGGTGCGGTGGAAGCGCTTGGTAAGCAGGGCGAGGGCAACCCGCTGCTGTTCTTCCGCGGCCGGTATCACGATCTGGCGCTGCTGGCCGACTGAGATCGCGCCGAATTCAATTTGGAGCGACGTGCTGGATTGTTTGGCCAGCGCAGTTCGCATTTGATCTCGATCAAGGTTGCTGCGGCGCGGGCGGTCCACAAGCAAGGGGCGCGAGAAGTCCCATGTTTGTTTCGCCCTCTCGCCGATTTCTCCCCAACTTGGGCGGCTACTGCCATGTGGCCGCCCAGTTTTTGGCGTGCCATGGCTGTGCATGATTGCCGGAAGGGCACCAGACTGTTAGTCCAGTCTGGATGAGCGCCTGTGACACTTGTGTAGTTCGGAACCGCGCTATTTGCGCCGGACTCAACGATCCGGAGATCGCGGCTCTGAGCGTGATGGGGCGGCGGCGTGCCGTTTCGGCTGGTGAGCCGCTGATCTGGGAGGACGACGACTCCCTGCTCGTCGCCAATGTGATCGAGGGTGTGCTCAAACTGACCACCAGTACAGCCGACGGGCGCGAGCAGATCGTGGGCGTGGCGTACCCTTCCGATTTCATCGGCCGCCCGTTCGGCCAGACGAGCGCGGCGAGCGTGGTGGCGTTGACCGATGCGCGCGTTTGCGTGTTCTCGCGCAATGATTTCGACCGCTTCGCGCGCGAACATCCCGAGCTGGAGCACAAGCTGCTCGAACGCACGCTTACCGAACTGGACCGCACGCGCGCGTGGATGATGCTGCTGGGGCGCAAGAACGCTTCGGAAAAGATCGCTACGTTCCTGCTCGATATGTCCGATCGGCTGGCTGACAACAGCTGCGCGGCGCATCCGGGGCCGGCGCGCCAGTTCACCCTGCCGTTCTCGCGCCAGCAGGTGGCCGATGTGCTGGGGCTGACGATAGAGACGGTGAGCCGGCAGTTTACCAGGCTCAAAAACGAGGGCGTGGTAGCGCTACCTTCGCGGCGTGAGGTCGAAATTCGTGATCGCAGCGCATTGGTGGCTCTGGCGGGGTAGATCACAAGATGGGCAAGGTGGTGGCATGGCCGGGGGGTCTGGTCGCCGCGGTTCTGCTGGCTTCGGGCATGCAGTGTGCCCGGGCACAGGACGCAGATGGGTTTCACCTTTCGGGTAGCCTCCGGCTGCGCGCCGAGACCATCGACGGACAGCCGCGCGCCGGGTTTGGCGATACCGACAGCCTGCTGAATACGCGCCTGCGTCTGCTGGCGGAGTATCGCACCAAGCCGCTGAAGCTTGTCGCCGAGCTGTTTGACAGTCGCGTCTGGGGCGATGATCCCAAGACGCCGGTGACGACTGGCGAAGTCAATGCCGCCGAGCTTGTCCAACTGCATGCGGTGCTCGATCTGGGCGATGCGCTAGGCAAGGGAACCAAGCTGAGCGTGCTGGCCGGGCGCACCATGCTCACGGTGGGATCGGGACGCCTGATCATCTCGGACGACTATCGCAACACCACGCAGGGTTACACCGGGGTCAAAGCCGATCTCAGCCTCCCGGGGCGCGTGCGG
Source organism: Novosphingobium sp. (assembly GCA_046155055.1). Classification (GTDB taxonomy): domain Bacteria; phylum Pseudomonadota; class Alphaproteobacteria; order Sphingomonadales; family Sphingomonadaceae; genus Novosphingobium. The sequence continues at coordinate 9,187 of JBJXEK010000179.1, forward strand.
CTGCTCGGGCTCTATGTGCTGCCGCAAGTACGCTTGCCCGATGACCGGCCCGGCCTCAACAGACAGCGCGTGGTGTGGGACAGGGAGAGCTTCGCGCAAGTGCTGTGGGGCGGCATGGCAGGCAAGACTTTCGGTGCCACCAACCTTTTCGGAGACCGCGGGATGACTATCGAGGCCAGCGCCTACCACTTCGGCGAACACGATACGCCGGGGCGGCCGACGCGCGACCGTTCGCTCAATACGGTGGGGCTGCGGGCGCTGGTGCCGCCTTCCCCGGGCAAATGGGACGGCGAGGCCGAGGTTATGGGCCAATTCGGCCAGACCGCGACCTCGCTCGCCGAGGGGGCTGCGCTGGTGCCGGTCGGGGCTTCGTTTGTCCATCTGCGCGCGGGCTATTCGTTTCCGGGCAAATGGAAGCCGCATCTCTCGGTCGATTTCGACCGGGCGAGCGGTGACGGGCCGGGCAACCTTACCTATGGCCGGTTCGATACGCTGTTCGGCCAGCGCCGTGTCGATTTCGCGCCATCGGGCCTCTACAATGCGACCACGCGCGGCAATGTGATCTCGCCGGGCATGAAACTGGAAGCTGCGCCATCGCCGCGGTTCGACGGGTTTGTTTATTACCGGGCGCTGTGGCTGGCCGAGGCGCATGACGTGTTCGCCAGCACCGGGGTGCGCGATCCGGCTGGCCAGTCCGGCCACTTTGCAGGGCACCAAATCGACGCGGACTTGCGCTGGTGGGCAAGCCCCAAACGGCTGCGGCTGGAACTGTGCACCACGTTCCTTGCCAAGGGGCGATTTCTTCGCACCGCACCCAATTCGCCCGGCGGGCACGTGACCAAGTACATCTCCGCAAACGCGGCGGTGGTCTTTTAGGTCAGGCCGGCCCGGCGAGTGGGGGCAGCGATCAGAAGCGGTAGGATACGCCCGCGCTGAGGATCCAGGCGTTGATCTTGTGGCGCGTGGTCAGCGCTTCCACACCGCCTGCGGTCGAGAAGTGGGCTGTGGTCTGCACCCAGTACTTCTTGGCATCGAGGCTGAGGCCGTACCCCGATTTGCCGAGCGCGATATCGACGCCGGCCTGCGCTGCGACGCCGAGCTCGTTGGAAAAATTGACGCGTGTTGCACCCAATGCGCGTGCATCCGCGCCGGGGCGCTCGCCCAGCCAGAGATAGAGCGCCGGGCCCGCGCCGATATAGGGCTTGATTCCGCCGGCCAGGGGCAGGTGATACTTGAGCGTGAGCGTGGCCGGGATCAGGATGGCGTGATCGACGATGGCCGCGCCCGCCAGTGCACCAGCACCGGTGACGTGGTGCGCGCTGGTGCAGCAGATCGTCTCGGCCGAAATATGGGGCGTGAAGAAGTATTCGGCCGCGAGCGTGGGCACGACATTGTTTTTGGCATCGGTCTGCGAACCGGCAGGCAGGCCGATCAGATCCTTTTGGACCCGACTGATCTTGCCATCGGGCAGCACGGCCGAGCCGAGCAGCTTGACCTGCCAATGGCCGTCGGCCGAACCGGCGAAAGCGGGAACGGGGGTGAGCAGCGCAGCGCCGATGGTCAGGCCGAGGCCAAGGGCGAAAATTGTCTTCATGAGCCAGGCTCCTGTTGCTGCGGGTGTCCTGCCCTTTGCAGGACTGCGATTGACCGCAGCGCCGCCGGCCGATGAAGCAGGTGCAAAGATCAAACATTGATGGAACGCAAATTGCCCGGGCGGGTTAACCGAAAAGGCGAACGTACCTGAGCGCGCAAACGTATGCCTTCGGGAAATTGACCGGGGTCAATGTTGCGTCCGCCGATGCCGGGCAGGGGCACCTTTGCATCTTGCATGGAAGGGAAGCTCCATGAACTCGGTTCTTGCGCGATCTGGTATCTGGCTAGGCGCGCTGTTGTTTGCAGTGATCGCCACCGCACTGGCAGTCGACCGCGGCTTTGCCGTTCACATGATGATCTGCGGTCTCGCCGCGCTGATCGGGCTGGTGGTTACCCTTCGCGGGACTGACCTCAATGCAGCGATCCATGCGCCCGATCAGGGGCGCTATGATGACGACCTGATCCGGCTCGGCGTGATTGCCACGGTTTTCTGGGGCATGGCGGGCTTTCTGGCGGGCGTCTACATCGCCATCGAACTGGCCTGGCCGCAGATGAATCTGGGTCTGCAGTGGATCAACTTCGGCCGGCTGCGGCCCTTGCACACCTCTGCGGTGATTTTCGCGTTCGGCGGCAACGCGCTGATCGCGACCTCGTTCTATGTGGTGCAGCGCACCTGCCGCGCGCGGCTGGCGTTTCCCGGCCTCGCGAAGTTCGTGTTCTGGGGCTACCAGCTGTTCATCGTGCTGGCGGCGACCGGCTATCTGATGGGCATCACGCAGGGCAAGGAATACGCTGAACCGGAATGGTACGTTGATATCTGGCTGACGATTGTCTGGGTGAGCTACCTTGCGGTCTTCGTCGGCACGCTGCTTAAACGGGCGGAACCGCACATCTACGTTGCCAACTGGTTCTATCTCGCCTTCATCCTGACGGTGGCGATGCTCCACCTCGTCAACAACTTCAACGTGCCGGTGGCCTGGTTCGGTTCGCGCAGCTATCCGCTGTTCGGCGGGGTACAGGGCGCGCTGGTCGAGTGGTGGTATGGCCACAACGCGGTAGGTTTCTTCCTCACCGCCGGCTTCCTGGCGATGATGTACTACTTCGTGCCGAAGCAGGCGGAGCGGCCGATCTACAGCTACCGGCTTTCGATCATCCACTTCTGGGCGCTGATCTTCCTCTATATCTGGGCGGGTCCGCACCACCTTCATTACACCGCGCTGCCTGATTGGGCGCAGACGCTGGGCATGGTCTTCTCGGTCATGTTGTGGATGCCGAGCTGGGGCGGGATGATCAATGGCCTGATGACGCTGAACGGCGCGTGGGACAAGATCCGCACCGATCCGATCCTGCGCATGATGGTCCTCGCGCTCGCGTTCTACGGGATGAGCACGTTCGCAGGCCCGATGATGAGCCTCAAGAGCGTCAACTCGCTCTCGCACTACACCGACTGGACCATCGGCCATGTCCATTCGGGCGCGCTGGGATGGAACGGCATGATCACCTTCAGCTGCCTCTATTACATGACACCGCGCCTGTGGGGCCGGACGCGCCTTTACAGCCTGCGCATGGTCAACTGGCACTTCTGGCTCGCGACCCTGG